>NZ_JABMIV010000013.1:0-136939 GCF_013332445.1 Brevibacillus sp. HB1.1
TGGTAACGCGTGGAGCTGACGAATACTAATCGGTCGAGGACTTATCCACAAACTTAGCAACTGATCATGCAGATCCAGTTTTGAATGAATAATGAATGAAGAAGCCATTCCTTTAAGGAATGGCTTTTTTTGTGATAGGTTTGGAAACAAACACGTTCCCCGTATTCACTGGAATATAGACTAAAAGTGTTAGATTCAATGCGATTCATTAAACTAACGGGCTTGTTCCCTGTTCTTGAAATAGGATTTTACAATGGCGATTGTATCTAATTTGGCCGAAGTTCGTTTCTTTTGGATTGCTATCTCGAGCGCTTTATACAGAAGACGTTTACAGATGTTGACAACAACGAAACTAACGTAATAATATAATCCTACGTAAAAAATGAATTTTACGGAGGTCTGATTGATGGAAATTTCAAAGGGAGTATCAATGCTTCATCTAGATTTTCATGGAAATATCATTCACCCCGTTCTTTTGTGGGATCGAGACATGGCTGTTTTAATAGACACAGGATTCCCAGGGCAAATGGAAGATTTACGCGTGGGGATAGAAAAGGTAGGAGTATCGCTCGACAAGCTAAAAGCTGTGATTTTGACGCATCAAGATGTGGATCATATCGGCAGTCTTCCTGAGATTTTGCAGGAGTGCGGGGATCATGTTCACGTTTACGCACACGAACTGGAGAAACCGTATGTCCAAGGGGAGAAACCGCTTTTAAAAGACGGGCACCTTGAGAATCCTCCCAAAGGCAGAGTGGACTATACCGTGAGTGACGGTCAGGAACTGCCGTTTTGCGGCGGGATTCGTGTCATCCATACTCCTGGACATACTCCCGGTCATATCAGCCTTTATTTAACGAAAAGCAAGACTCTCATTGCCGGGGATTCGATGTACAGTGTGAACGGGATTCTCTCAGGAATTCATGAACCGTCCACACCGGATATGGATGCAGCTCGTCTCTCTATAAAGAAGTATGTAGACCTCGACATTGTCTCTGTGGTTTGTTACCACGGAGGATTCAGTCATGGAAATGTTAAGGGTCAAATAGTAGGACTCAGTCAGGGGTTACGCTAATTTCGTGACAAAACCTCTCTTTTCCCCGTCTTATTGAAAAGCTGGAAAAAGGAAGGAGCTTTATTCGTGAAAAAATGGAATTATATCTTAGCGGGTGTTCTTAGTTCTACACTTATTTTTGGGGGAACGCCTGGCTTTGCAAAAAATAAAACGGAAACCAATCAAGGTACGAATTCAATGTCAACCGACAAGCCTATTGGACACGGCTTACATCTATGGAGCAATCCTGGTTTCCAATATACGCTGGAAGATCGGTCGAACAGCATAAAATTTCCCATTCCTGTCCCAAAAGAATTAGAGGGAAAAAGTAAGGGGCAGGAGCCTATTACTCCTGCACTTCCTTACTTGGACTTTACTAGTGACGATTCTAAATACGAGTTTTATATGTTTCATACTGGAACCGAACGCGAGGTTTTCCTACAACTTCTTCAATATGAAAAAGGGAAGCTTAGCTCTATGGGAGCTATAAAAGTAGCAGAAGATGTTCCAAATCGTATTTATGGCTTCTACAACGATGGGCGTAATTCCATCTATGTCCTTACGTTAAATAAAGAAGGTGAGTTGGATAGCTCGGCCGAGTACGTGTGGGATAATGAGACGAAGATGATCATAAAAGTATCGGAGCTCAAAGCCTCAAAACCTGATTGATGAAAATACTGAAGAATCACAGAAAACGGCAGCCTGTTTAATCGGCTGCCGTAATTTTATAAACAGGCAAATGTACTCACCCGTTAATCCTTTATCATTACCGAAGGAGTAGCCGTTCGTACGAAGAAGATCGCATCAAAAGCTTTTGCCGGAACCATTTGCAACGTATACAGCTTCTCCATTTTTCCATACCATCCACTAAAAACATCACCGATTGCACTGATGGGCTGCGCTTTATTTAGATAGGTGTAAAAATCCTGATGATGCTTTGCCTTTGCAAAATCTAGGAATCCATCCGCCATCCCTGTCTGTGCAAACAGAACAGCTAGCCGATCTTTGCCACTATTTTTTACAGTAAACGCTTTGCGCTCATTGGTAGAGGCGTCATTTGCAAGGAAGGTGCTTTCGTAGAATTCACTTCCGATTGCGTAATATTGGTCCCCCAAGGCTTTTGCGAGATGTGCCCCCATGCAGGTTGTCATTCCTACGGAAGTAGAGGTCTTTTCAATGTGTCCATTATGTCCAGCGATGAACATGTTGTTGCGACCGTACTGTTTCTTTTCAAAGGATAAAATCCACATCACTTTGTCCGCCATGTAGCGATCACGGGTGTTGCTGTAGTTCACATTTGTTCCGCGCAGTGTAGCGTTTTGCTTGATGGATTCTGCGAAGGCAGTAGCCAGCTCATATGCTTTCTCAGAGCTTTTCGCGATGTAAACGGATTGGTTTTGTTTCATCTGATCCATCAAGCTTTTTATGTGGGGGATCGCTTCCTGTACGAGGGCGACCTTTTGATTATACACCGTCTTATCATTCAGATTCGTAAGCAGCTTCTCATACTTGGATGAGAGTGTCGGATCGACTTTTTTCAAATAGGAAAATAGCCCGTTTTTGTTATGGTCATAGCGTTGCATGTCAAAGCCGTAAAAATGAATTTGATCTTTGGTATCTCGCTTCTCATTAAAGGCGCGCATCCAAGAGAGAAGGGCGGCCATTTCTTCTGTATGGTAAATCGTAAATCCGATGGCTTTTGCGGCATCCTGAGCAGTTCCGCTGCCGCCTAAAATGTATTCATTGGCCTTTTGTCCACCGCCAAAATCACCTTCGATGGCAAATACGCGATAACCTTGTTTTTCTACCAAATGCTTAAAAATATCTAACTTCAGCGTAGTGAATTGCTTGTTGCCATGCGTAGCTTCTCCAAACCCGATGATGGTTTTTGCAGGAAGCTCCATTTTTGAAACAGGGACAAGGTTTGCTTGGAATGACTGTTGCAAGGTGTTGGCTGATGCGGGATGGAACCCTGTCAATACACTCAGGATGATGAACAAGCTGATAGTGAATAGGAGTTTTCTCTTCATGTCACTCTCTCTTTCTTGCGCTGATCTTTTGTTTGTAAGTGGTTTTTCTTACCATTTTCCCTATTATACTCCTTTATGAAGTTGTTTACCTAGATTAAAAAAACACACCTGGGTTTGAGAATCCCGGGTGCATTTTCTCTTTGTTACTTTACATATTTCGCCCGATATTCATCTGCCAGCATGGACATGAGAATAGAGTCGTGATAGGTGTGGTTGTAATAAAGAGCTTGTCGCTGTACGCCTTCACGCTGGAATCCGAGCTTTTCATACGTGTGGATGGCACGTTCGTTAAAGGCGAATACGTTTAGCTCGATGCGATGCAGATTGAGGATGCCAAAACCATAATCGAGCATTAGCAGGAGGGCTTCGCTGCCGTAGCCTTTACCTTGATGGGCATTTTGGTCAATCGAAATTCGGATAAAGGCGTTGCGATTATTCCGATCGATATCCCCGATCTGGACGTCGCCAATCACCTGATCATTTTCGCACAGGCAGATCAATAAGAGGACACTGGAAGAGTCCTGGCCTTTGTTCTCGATGTACTGGTGGATTTGCTCACGAGTGAAATGCTTTTGTGTACCAGTCAGCATACGCGTTTCCTTGTTGAACAAGGAGCGGAAGTATAATTCGGTATCTTCTGTACCAATCGGTCGTAAAAAGACGCGTTCCCCTTCCAAAAAGCGAACCGCTGCACGTGTATTCTCCTGTGTCATAGACATAGTCGTTGTCCTCCTGTTCGTTCAAAACTTCTTTTTCTTAGGATAACGAGCAAGTGTATACTTGAAAATGTGCAGTTTTGTAAAAATGAAAAGGACAGATGGAGGGGGAAATCGAGATGCTCTTGACCCCAAAATGGCAGAAAAATGACAACGAGCCGCAATACGTACAGCTTTATGCTTATTTGAAAAAGGAAATCGTCGCAGGACGCTTGGCGGTGAGTAGCAAGCTGCCGTCCGTTCGAAAGCTGGCTGACTTGCTGGGCTTAAGCACAACACCGGTAGAGATGGCATACCAGCAGCTGCTGGCGGAAGGTTTTATCCAAAGTAAACCGCGCAGTGGGTATTACGTGGAAAAATTGCCTGATCCTGAAGTGAAACCGGGTGCTGGTGCGAGCGCACAAACTATCCATCGGCCCATGGTGCGTGACGAGCGGGAATACGTCTATGACTTTCATCTCTCCCGCAATGATTTTTCGTTATTTCCAACCATGATTTGGCGCCGTTTGTACAATGAGACGCTTCACATAGAGCGGCAGGAGAATCTTTTTTATGGAGATCCGCAAGGGGAGGCTGGACTCAGGAAGCAAATCGCTGACTACTTGCACAGGTACCGGGGTGTCGCTTGTTCGCCAAATCAAGTGGTGATTGGGGCGGGCCAGTTTGGCTTGCTGTCCTTGATCTGTTTGATGGTAAAGCCACAGTTCCAACGCATCGGCGTAGAAAATCCGGGGTATTTGCTGTTTGCCAATACGTTTCGCCAGCATGGATACGACGTGGTGCCGATCTCACTGACAGAGGACGGAATTAGCGTCAGTGAGCTATATGAGTCAGGGGTTGGACTGGCTGCCGTTTCTTCGGCTCATCAATACCCACGTGGGATGATCATGCCCATATCCAAGCGGCTGCAATTGCTCGAATGGTCCAAGAATGTGGGAGGATACATCATCGAAGACGATTACGACGGAGAGTTTCGTTACCATGGCAGACCGATTCCGTCCATGCAGGGTTTGCTCCCGGATGCGAATGTGATCTATATGGGGAGCTTTGCGCAGGTGTTGGCGCCAGCAATCGGCATATGGTACATGGTCTTGCCAGAATCTCTGCTGGATACGTACCACAACCTGCTGCGCGAGACACTGCTGGAACCATCTTCATCCCGACTGCATCAGCGGACGATGGAAGCCTTTATGGAAGAAGGATACTTCGAAAAGCATGTCCGCAAAATGCGCAAGCTGTACCGAAAAAAGCATGATGCGCTGCTGCTGGCTGTGCAAAAGCATTTTGGCGATAGAGCGACAGTCATCGGAGCCGATGCGGGGTTTCACGTCCTACTGCGGGTAAACAGCGAGCGAAGTGAGGAGGAGTTGAAAAAGCGGGCGATTCAGGCAGGCGTGAGAGCCTCGGCTGCATCATTTACATGGCTGGTGCCACCTAATCCCTTGCCAAAAGAGTTTTTCCTCGGCTTCGCGGGTATTCCATTGGAAAAAATCGAACCCGGTATCGAAGCGTTGAGCCAAGCGTGGTTTGGCGATTGTTGACAATGCATGAGTACGCCGTTATGCTAAGAGTACCTTTTGGAAAATATGAAAAACAAAATATTTTCCTTGTTTTCGAAAGGAGGGCAAGAACATGCAGGAGCGAATCCTACAATGCGCCTATCATGAGATTGAGACCAAGGGCGTCCGTTTTACCATGTCCGATTTAGCTCGGCGCGCAGGCGTTAGTACCAAGACGTTGTATGCGAGCTTTCCTTCGAAAGAAGCCTTGATCACCAAAGTCATTGAAGAAAACATCGAGGATTTGCGTAAAGCGGAGGATCAGATTTTACATGATCTTGACCTCGATTTGGTAGAGAAGATGCGACAACTCCTGGCACTGGTCCCGAACAACTTCTCACGAACGGACCTGCGCGTGTGGTACGAGCTGAAGCGCTACTATCCCGAGCAATGGAAGCTGATCGACGAGTTCAATCAACAGGAGTGGGAGCATGTTCGGATCATTCTGGAGCAAGGGGTAGAGGAGGGCGTGTTTCGTCGTATCCAGCTTCCGATCCTGATTCAGATGTATACCGGGACGCTCAACCAGCTGATTGATCAGCAGTTGGCGAACCAGCATCAAGTGACGATTGGCGATGCGCTGGATGCAGTCATCGATATTTTACTAGGTGGCATCGTAGATTCTTCGTCTTCAAACAAGTAAGTAGGAGGAACATAATGAGTTGGGTCTATCTATTAATGGCCATTTTGCTAGAGGTGGCTGGAACAACATCGATGAAGCTGTCTGACGGGCTGAGCAAGCCTGTCCCTAGTGTGATGATGTTTATCTTTTATATTTTGTGCTTCTCGTCGCTGAGCCTGGCGCTCAAGGAAATGGAGGTCGGGACCGCCTATGCCATCTGGTCTGGTCTCGGCACCGCGATCATCGCGGTCATTGGTGTGGTGGTCTTCAAGGACGCCTTCACTGTCAAAAAATTGATTGCTGTCGGACTGATCATTGTGGGCTGTGTGCTGTTGAATCTGGGAGACACCTCCCACGCGCAATCTTCTAAAGAGACAGGAGTAGCTGAGGCGAAATGAGTGAGAAAAATGCAAGAGCAATGCTAGTGTTCTTCTGGATCACCGATGTTGCTTTTGTCGTATACTGGCTTGTTACATTTTTGGAGCTTCTCCCTGTGGAGTATCTGTATCAGGATTACTACAACCCCAATTTGCTTGCATGGAACCTGTCCTTTTTTCCATTGGATATTTTCATTTCCATCACGGGCTTTGCCAGTCTGTACGCCTATCGCAGAGGATGGCACATCTGGAAGCCACTTGCCATGCTGTCGCTCGTTTTGACATCCTGCTCGGGTTTGCAGGCGATCGCTTTTTGGGCGTTCAAGGCAGATTACGATTGGTCCTGGTGGATTCCGAACCTGTACCTGCTGATATATCCGTTATTCTTTTTGCCGGGCTTGATGCGAGAATTGGCAAAAGT
The DNA here is from genome assembly GCF_013332445.1 of Brevibacillus sp. HB1.1. Classification (NCBI taxonomy): domain Bacteria; kingdom Bacillati; phylum Bacillota; class Bacilli; order Caryophanales; family Paenibacillaceae; genus Brevibacillus; species Brevibacillus sp. HB1.1. The sequence continues at coordinate 6,780 of NZ_JABMIV010000013.1, forward strand.
GAAGGAAAGGGATTCTTGACAAATTTTGAGCGGTGGCTATATAGTAGGTCTTAAGTTAATAGTGCTGTGGAGATTGGGAGATCAGCTAATATTTGCAAAATGAGGGCATTGGCTCTTGTTTAGCGAGTATTAGCTTTTTTATTTTCTCTCCAGATAAACCACAAAGGAGTTAGCGTATTGTAAGCGCTTAACAGGAGTAGGTTTACGTTTTTTCCAAAAAGGGGGAGGATGGGGCATGTCTATTTATGTAGGGGAATTGATCGGGACGATGATCTTGATCATTTTGGGGGCTGGTGTTTGCGCCGGACAAAACTTGAAAAAGGCGTACTCCCAAAACGGCGGTTGGATTGTCATTACGCTGGGGTGGGGTCTGGCAGTTGCGTGCGGAGCGTATGCAGTAGGAAGCATTAGCGGAGCGCATTTGAATCCGGCACTTACGATTGCACTGGCAAGCATCGGTCAATTTCCGTGGGAGCATGTTCCGGGCTACATAGCGGCTCAACTGATCGGGGCGTTTATGGGAGCGACGTTCGTCTGGATCTTTTATTACCCGCATTGGCGTGAGACGAATGATGCAGGAGCCAAATTGGGGGTATTTGCAACAGGTCCTGCGATTCCCAATACAGTCGCGAATCTGTTCAGTGAAATTTTAGGTACGTTTTTCTTGGTGCTCGGTCTACTGGCGATCGGAGCGAATAAATTTGCAGAAGGACTGAATCCGTTTATCGTCGGCTTCCTGATTGTCGCAATTGGTTTGTCTCTTGGTGGTACTACTGGTTATGCGATCAATCCGGCCCGTGACCTGGGACCTCGTCTCGCTCATGCTCTCTTGCCCATCCACGGCAAAGGAAAGTCCAACTGGCGCTATGCATGGATTCCTGTTGTTGGACCTATCATTGGAGCAGTAAGTGGAGCGTTTTTTTACAAATGGACGTTTACAGATCATTCGCTGACAGGTGTAATAGCATTAGCGGCTTTCATGGTGATTGCCATCGTGGTCGGAATGACAACCAAAAAATCAATCGGCAGCAAGGAGCGACTCGCATCCGAGAATGCGCGTTCTTAGACATAAAGGTAAGAATGAAGGCGATTTCATATGAGTGAAGGAGGAACAGTTGTCATGGACAATAAATATATGCTTTCCCTCGATCAGGGAACCACGAGCTCTCGCGCTATTTTATTCGATAAATCAGGTGCCATTATCGGTGTGGCCCAGAAGGAATTTACGCAAATCTATCCGAAGCCGGGTTGGGTGGAGCACAATGCTGAGGAAATCTGGGAATCGCAGCTGGAGGTTTTGAAAGCGGTTTTACTGGAGAATCATGTGAAGCCGGAAGAAATTGCAGGAATCGGGATTACCAATCAGCGGGAAACAACCGTGGTATGGGATAAGCACACGGGTAAGCCGATTCACAATGCGATTGTATGGCAAAGCAGACAGTCCATCGATATTTGCAACCAGTTGAAAGAGCAAGGCTATGAGCATATCGTTCGTGAAAAGACAGGATTGTTGATTGACGCCTACTTCTCCGGGACAAAGGTAAAATGGCTGCTCGATCATGTCGAGGGAGCACGGGAGCGAGCCGAGAAAGGCGACCTCTTGTTCGGAACCATCGATACGTGGCTGATTTGGAAGCTGACCAATGGCCTTGTGCATGTGACCGACTATTCCAATGCTTCGCGCACGTTGATGTTTAATATTCATTCCCTGGAGTGGGACGATGAGCTGTTGAACATGCTTCAAATCCCGAAAGCCATGCTGCCAGCTGTCCGTCCTTCCAGCGAATTGTACGGCTACACAGACGAGAAGCTCTTCGAATTCCAGATTCCGATTGCCGGGATTGCCGGAGACCAGCAAGCCGCTTTGTTTGGGCAGGCGTGCTTTGCGGAAGGGCAGGCCAAAAACACATACGGAACAGGTTGCTTCATGCTGATGAATACCGGAGAAAAGGCAGTTGCATCCAAGAACGGGTTGTTGACGACCATTGCCTGGGGAGTGGATGGCAAGGTAGAATACGCCCTGGAAGGTAGTATTTTTGTAGCTGGTGCGGCGATTCAATGGCTGCGTGACGGACTCAAGCTGATTGAAAAATCATCGGATTCGGAAAAACACGCACTGGCTGTTGACAGCACAGATGGTGTTTATATGGTTCCAGCCTTTGTTGGATTGGGAGCACCGTATTGGGATATGGAAGCAAGAGGCGCGATCTTCGGCTTGACTCGCGGAACGACGGAAGATCATTTGATTCGGGCAGCGCTGGAGTCACTGGCTTATCAGACACGGGATGTGCTTGAAGCGATGGAGGCTGATTCTGGCATCCGGCTGCAAAAGCTGGCGGTAGACGGTGGAGCCGTGGCGAATAACTTTTTGATGCAGTTCCAGTCTGACATCCTGAATACAGAGGTTGAGCGTCCGCGTGTCAATGAAACGACCGCGCTGGGAGCAGCTTACCTGGCAGGGCTTGCCGTCGGGTATTGGGGCAGCAAGGAAGATATTGTGAATAACAAAGTGGTGGAGCGCTCCTTCTCACCGGATATGGCGGAGGAACTGCGCCAGGAGCTGTACGCAGGTTGGAAGCAAGCTGTTACAGCAACGATGGGTTACAAGATTAGGCATTGATTTTTGTGTAAAAGAGGTCTAAAGTTAAAGATAAGTTAATCATGCTGTGGAGACTACGGAGACAGCCAGTATCAGAAGAGCAATGACATTGCATTGCTTCTTTTGGATATTGGCTGTCTTTTTCTTTTAGAGAGGATGAGAAGAACGATGAACGATCAACATGCATTATCATCAAGTCAACGCCAGGCTTGTCTGGATAAAATGGCAACGAAACAACTCGATCTTTTGGTTATTGGCGGTGGGGTGACGGGAGCAGGTATTGCCCTCGACGCAGCCGCGAGAGGTCTGAGTGTCGGACTCGTGGAAAAACAGGACTTCGCTGCGGGAACCAGTAGTCGCTCTACCAAGCTCGTTCATGGAGGATTGCGCTATTTGAAGCAGGGCGATGTGCAGTTGGTGCGGGAAGTAGGCCGGGAGCGAGCTATTTTGTATCGCAATGCGCCACATATCGTCATCCCGGAAAAAATGATTTTGCCCATCGTGAAAAATGGTACCTATGGCAAGCTGGCAACCTCTATTGGTTTGTATGTTTACGATGTGTTGGCTGGAGTCGAAAGAAAAGAACGACGCATCATGCTGAACAAAGAGAGAACTGTGGAGGCAGAACCGCTTTTGCGCCGCGATATTCTCAAGGGCGGCGGGCTTTATTTCGAGTATCGGACAGATGATGCTAGACTTACGGTTGAGGTCATGAAAACAGCAAGCTCGCACGGAGCGCTTTGCGTGAATTATACCGAAGCCACTGGCTTTATTTATGAAAACGGCAAAGTCATCGGGATTAGCGCGAAGGATTTGCTTACGGGCACAGAGTACTCCCTCCATGCCAAAAAAATCGTCAACGCAGCAGGTCCTTGGGTGGATCAGCTTCGAGAAAAGGACCACTCCCTGTATGGCAAGCGCCTCCACCTGACAAAAGGTGTCCACCTGGTCGTGCCATATAACAGACTGCCGTTGAAGCAGGCCGTTTATTTCGATGTATCCGATGGGCGCATGCTGTTTGCCATTCCGCGCAATAACAGTACGTATATCGGTACCACTGACACGAATTACAAAGGTGTGCTGGAGCGGCCAACAGTGACGAGAGAAGACATGGAGTATGTATTGAATGCCGCGAACGAGATGTTCCCTTCTGTGAAGCTGACGGAACAGGATGTCAGCTCCAGCTGGGCAGGACTCAGACCACTGATCCATGAAGATGGCAAGTCCCCATCCGAATTGTCACGCAAGGACGAGATTTTTTATTCCAAAAGCGGGCTGATTACGATCGCAGGTGGAAAATTGACGGGCTTCCGCAAAATGGCTGAGCGCATTGTGGATGTGGTGGCCAAGCAGTTGACCGAAGAAGAGGGCAGAGCATTTGAAGCTTGTCGGACAGACAAAATCGTCCTCGCTGGCGGAAAATTTGACTCCGCAGCCAAGATTCCTGTATTTGTGAAAGCACAGGCAGAGCGACTTCGCCAATGGGGAATCACCGAGGAACAAATCCGCGTTCTGGTCGGAAAATATGGAAGCAACAGTGAGCAAATCGTAACAATGTGCCTGGAGTTTTTGACACAAAATGCTCAAAATGTGTCTCCAATCGAAGCACTGCTGAAAGCAGAACTGCGCTACGCTGTAAAGGAAGAAATGGTCATGACCATGAGTGATTTTCTGATTCGTCGTAGTGGCAGACTATTCTTCGAGAGGGATACACTGGAGCCTGTGTATCGAATGGTGGGAGAAGAGCTCGCTCATGAGCTGCAATGGTCGGATGAGAGGAAAGAACATGAAATAAAAGCGTTTGAAGAGGAATATCATCTTGCGAAAACATTTCAATAGGGGTGATTCGTGATTGGCAAACCTGATCAATCAAAAAATACTTCCTGCCGCCCGGACATTAAAAGAATTTGATGAACTCATGGAAAGCTGCTACGAGCGCATTATTTTGCTGAATGCTCATGTTGCGCAAGTAAAGCCACTGGGAAAACGGGCCAGAGCATTCGGGAAAAAACTGCTGATCCATGCTGATCTCATAGACGGGTTGAAGTCTGATGAATATGCGATGGAGTTTCTTGCGCAAGAAGCCCAGCCCGAAGGAATCATCACCACACGGAACAGTGCCGTTCTTGCCGCCAAGAAAAAAGGGCTCATTTCCATCCAACGACTGTTTCTCATTGATACGATGGCATTAGACAGCAGCCTTACCCAGCTAGCGAGAACCAAACCGGATTACGTCGAGGTTTTGCCAGGAATCATTCCCCACCTGATCGAAGAAATCACTGTACGAACCAGCATTCCGGTTATCGCTGGAGGATTTATTCGTACAAAGGAAGATGTGGATCGCGCTATTCTTGCCGGTGCGACATCTGTAACCACTTCTCGCAGAGAGCTGTGGACGAAATCATAAGGACATATTAGGGTAGTCAAAAGCCGGTCATTCTGTTCGTAGGAATACCGGTTTTTTTGATAGGTAGATACCCTTTTATTTATAGGGATGTCAGTAGTCTATGCGGATGAACGCCACCGTGCATATACACATATAGTCAGCAAAAATAAGAGGAAAGAAGGCGGTTGCGTGAATTATCAAAGCTCTCAATGGCAATCATCGTATTCTTCGCGGGAAGGACATTCTTCTTATTACCCTTGGCAAAGAGATCGAGAACGGCCACCAGGATGGGATCGTGGAAGAGAGTGGCAGCGACCTTTCCGGAGTTGGGAGTTTGACCACAGACGGAGATGCCCGGACCACTGTCGTTGGTGCCCTCCTGGCTGCTGCGGACGCTTTCGCTAACAGATAAGTAGTAGAACGAGAGCCAAATCTTGAGAGGTATTCGAGATTTGGCTCTTTCTTTGGGTAATAGAAAAGGAAGGCGACACTCGCCACGCACGACCAAGCGATTGTAGACGAGCTAGCCCGTCGAGACTATTTGCATCGACCGAATGTAGAAGTCGAGCTGTTATACGGGGGGCGCCCAGAGCTGGCTCATGCCTTGCGAGAAAAAGGGGTTCCGGTGCGCTTGTACCTCACATATGGGACAGAGTGGTACTTGTACTTGTGTCATCGACTGGCGGAGAACCTCAGGATGTAGGGTATGGCATGTCATATAAGGATTACGAAAAACGTCAGAGCACAATCCTGACGTTTTTTCTTTTTTTCACGTTTGCACTTTGTGACCAAACGACTTCATTTTGAAAAAAATGTAGCTATTTGTCTGGAAATAACGTCAATAACTGTATGAGAAGAAAAGATAGGAAGAAAAAGAATGGTCCGTGGAGGTTTTGAACGAATGAAAACGGCGCAGTGTAAGCGATGGCTCCTGGCCTTCTGTGCGTTCCTCCTGTTGGTAGCGGGTGTTCCTTTCGGATTAACGGGGACAGCCTTGGCAGAAGGAAACATTCAGTTGGGAGTAACAGTCGGAATTGAAGGAAAGTACAGGGATACGGGGATGGTACCCGTTGTGGTAACGGTGAGAAATGGAGGGGCGGATATTGAAGGGGAACTGTTTGTCGCCACTGGGGAACAGGGAGACAGACGCTTCGCAGTTGCCAATTATCAGCCGGTTTCGATTGCAGGCGGAGTGACCAAGCAGGTAACGATTCTCGTTCCTGGATCAGAGCTGCATGGCAATTCTTTTGTGGCCTTGATGCAAAATGATAAGATCATCACGCAAACTCCGGTAACAGGCGTTTCATACAGCGAGGATACGTTGATGATCGGCGTGTTGGCAGAAAATCCCGACACAGCTAACTTCCTTGGTGTACTGCCGAAAGGCTCTATTCATAACCCTGTCCAGCTCTTGACGATGAAGGCAGACAATATGCCTGTGACAGGTACTCAACTCCAAATGATCAATATGCTCGTTATCAATAATTTTGCTTTGGATTCATTGAATGAACAGCAGATCAAGGCGATTCGGGATTGGACGAATTCTGGCGGGATGCTGATTTTAGCCGGAGGAGCACAGTACAAGAAAGCCGGAGGCATTTTGGCTGACTTGTCGCCCGTAGAAGTGACTGGAGTGACGAGTGTACAGACACTCTCTAGTTTAAAAGTGGATAAGACCAATCCGATTTCACTGACATCACCCTTTACTGTAAGCAATGGGACAGTGAAGGCAGGGAAGGTTCTGTACAGCGAAGGCAATATTCCGCTGATGGCTGTCCATAACGTGGGAGCCGGAAAAGTAATGTACGTCGCCTATGATTTGGCGGCGGAACCAGTAGCCAGCTGGGCAGGAAACAGTCGCTTTTGGGCAGATACATTAGTAAAGGCTTTTGGTTCTTCCATGAACGCTTCAAATAGGAGCATGATCGACAACGTATGGCCGCTTCGGGATGCTGCTGATCGAGTCCCATCCTTGAAAATTCCAGAGGTTGGCTGGTTCGCCGTGTTTTTTGGAATCTATGCACTCGTTGTAGGGCCAGTTCTTTTCTATATTTTGCGGAGACGCCGCAAGCAAAGCTACATGTGGGTGATCGTCCCTGCCCTTTCGGTGTTGGCAGGAATCGGAATCTTCTCGATTGGTGCCGTCCAGCGGGGGGTGGGTGTAAAGCTGCACCAGGTAGGTTATATTGAGCTGCAAAACAACGGACAGGCAAATGCGCTGAGTGTAACCGCATTATTCGTACCGAGTAATGACGACTATCGTTTGACTATAAAAGGAGAGGGTATAACCCAACCCGTCACTGAAAGAGATTATATCGATCAAATTCCGAAAACGTGGATTTCCATACAGCCAGATCAGACTCATATTGATTTCCGAGATGTAGAATTTTGGTCGATGCGCAAGGTTGCAACGGAGCAAACCTTATCGGACGTAGGAAAAATAGAATCGAACCTGTCGTATGAGAATGGCGCACTGAAAGGAACTGTGACAAACCATACGAAGTACTCGCTGCGAGATGTGACGATCTCGACAGGTATAACGGTACAAGAGTTTCCGCAGTTGGCGGCTGGCAGCAGTATCGAAGTGAACTTGCCGTTTGCCTCTCAACATCAAGCAAGGCGGAACCTACATCGGATGAATACGGGGAATGCACTGCCGCAGTATATGCAATCGAATGGCTATGACAGACAAACGCGTGAGCAACTCATCGTGGAAATGCTGGACATGATGGACAGACGTGGTGGTCAGTCTGAAGTGGTAAAACTCGTGGGCTGGACCGATGAGCAAGTTGTTGAGGCTGTCGTACCAAACGAAAATACGGAGAACAGCAGCATTGCGATGGTCACTTCGACGCTGCAAGTGAATCCATCCAAGGACGGACACATTTATTATCCGACGGGATCATTTGATGTGACGATGTCGGGCAGCTCTGTTCCAGTAGATGATTTCGGCGATGGCTTTAGACTTCCGGCCGGGGACATTACCTTTGACATCAATCTGAATCAGGAAGGGCAGGATCTTGCTATTAGCAATTTGTATCTGTACACCTGGTCAGAGGACAATACGACATTTGAAAAAGAGGTTTACAACTGGAAGACAAAAGCTTTCGAACCATTTGAAAAAGTATTCATGAACAACGTCATGACAAGCGACAAGACCACTACTTATGTTTCGGGCGACGGCATTGTCCGCATCAAATTTGCCCATCAGTTTGAGGATGATCGCCACATTGGGGTTCCAAGTGTCAGTGTGGAAGGGAAGGTGAGCAAGAAGTGATCCAGATCCAAAATTTGCGCAAGCGCTACGGCAAAATGGAAGCGTTGAAAGGACTTTCGCTCGAAATTGACAAGGGGACCGTTTTTGGTTTCGTCGGTCCGAACGGGGCAGGAAAATCGACGACGATGTCCATTTTGGCGACTTTATTGGAGCCGACCAGTGGGAAAGCATACGTAGGCGGCTACGAAGTGACCAAGCATCCAAAGGAAGTACGCAAGCTGATCGGCTACATGCCTGACTTTTTTGGTGTCTACGACAATTTGACAGCAGAAGAGTACCTCGATTTTTACGGCGCGAACTACGATATTCCAGCAACTGAACGAAAACAAATCATTCCGCAGTTATTAGAGCTGGTGAATCTCACGCACAAGCGGGATGCCTACGTCGACTCGTTGTCACGGGGGATGAAGCAGCGTCTCGGGCTGGCTCGCTCGCTGGTTCACAATCCGGAAGTGCTCATTTTGGACGAACCAGCTTCTGGGTTGGACCCGCGTGCACGCATTGAGCTGCGGGAGATTTTGAAGGAACTGCGGGACATGGGCAAGACGATTATCATTAGCTCGCACATATTGCCTGAGCTAGCGGAGATGTGCGACGTCATCGGGATTGTGGAGGAAGGCAATCTGGTTGCCTTTGGACGAGTCGATGAGATTTACTCGAAAATGCAAGAACAACGGGTATTGCGTATCCGTCTGTTGGATCGGGTTGATGAAGCAATGACGCGCTTGCGTGAGATGCCCGTCATTACAAGGGTGACACGCGAAGGAAACTGGGTCGTTGCAGGCTTTTCAGGCAATGACGAAGAGCAGGTTGAGCTGCTGCGTGAGCTTGCGGTGTCAGGCTATCCTGTCGCCGCGTTTAATGAGTCAGTTGGTGATTTAGAAGAAATCTTCCTGGAAATTACGAAAGGAGTGGGCTCATGAGCGACTTGAGACGATTTCGCAACCCTGTCTTGTTCAATGAATGGAAAATGCGGATGCGGACCAATCGGTCACCGTGGATCATCCTGCTCTATTTGCTTGTTTTGGGCGCAATGACCCTCACGCTGATTTTCTTTATGACAAACGGTGGCAGCTACTACAATCCGAATGATACACGCGAGCTGTTCATGATGCTGTCTGTGTTTCAACTCGGGATGATCTGCTTCGTCGTGCCGGGACTAACGTCAGGTGTGATTTCCGGTGAGCGCGAACGCCAGACGTTGAGCGTACTGTTGACCACGAATGTCAGTGCCACACGATTGATTTTAGGCAAATGGCTGGCGTCGCTCAGCTTCATGACCTTCTTAGTTATTGCGACTATCCCGCTCTATGCTATCGTCTTTTTGTATGGAGGAATCTCACCTGCACAAGTGATCAAGGTGTTTGGTTTTTACGTCATTACGATGTTTGGCATCGGCAGCATTGGTGTGCTCATGTCCACGCTGATCAAGCGGACAGGTATCGCTACGGTCGTCACTTATGCCGTGGTGTTCGGATATGCGATTGGGTCGAGCATACTGGCGGAAATTATCAAAGAGTTCATTCGGTACCAGCGACGATCGGGTGGCATGTCATCTGCGACTAGGCCGGACTGGCCGGATCTCCTGCATAATTTCAACCCATTGTTTGCGATGTTAAACATTTTTGAAGAAGGGCCGCAGCTCAGGATTGGGAATGTGGACCCGTACGCGGTTTACTGCCTGTTTTTCGGGATCATTACACTGTTCTGCCTTTTACTCGCTATCTATCTCATTCAGCCAGTGAAACCGAGATTTCGCAAAGTAAAAGAGGAGCAATAAGCCATGTTTACCTCTAAATCGAACGACGAGCTGAAGTCACTGCTTGCGCCTATTCGAAAGCAACTGGGCTTGCGTGTATGGATACAGCAGCTAACGGTCTATGGTTTGTGGGGAATGGGGGCGAGTCTGGTGCTCCTCCTCCTTGCTCGTATCTGGCCGATTCCGTTTTACCAATGGATCGCGGTTGTGCTGCCAGTGCTTGTTATCATCACGGGTCTGGTGCGTACGCTTTGGAAGCGCCCTACCTGGCTCCACTGTGCGCAAGTGGCAGACGGTAATGGTTTGGCTCAGCGAGTCGTCACAGCATGGGAGAATCAAGAGAATCGGTCGATGGTAGCGGGTATGCAGAGGGAAGACGCCCTGCAGCATCTGCGAAAAAATTTGCCGCAAATCGTAGAGAGCGTCCGCATCTGGTCACTGGTCCAAAGAAAGGTGTATGTCACAAGCAGCTTGCTATTGGTATGCCTGGTGCTGTTTTTTTGGCCGAATCCGCAAGACTTGCGACTGGCCCAGATAGCAGAGGAAAAGAAAGCAATCGCGCAGGTCGAGGAAGAAGTAGAGGAAATCAAACAGGACGTGAAAAAGAATACAGGCTTAACCGACGTGCAGAAAAAGCAGCTGGAGGAAATGCTGGAGCAGGCAAAAAAGGCTCTGGCGAAAGCAGACGATCCGGCAGAACGTCAAAATGCATTGCGCGCTGCGGAAAAACAATTGGAGAAGGTCAGAGATGCAGAGCAGCACAAAGAAAAAGCGCTGCAAGCACTCCAGCGCAGCTTGGGTAATCAAGAAGGGACCAAATCCTTGGCTGGCGCGATGGAAGCGAAAGATCGACAAGCGATGACCGAGGCCCTGGCACAAATGGCAAAAGCCATGGAAAGTATGCCGCAAAAAGAGCGGGAAGAGATCGCTCGCGAACTCGCAAGTGCAGCAGAACAATTGAAAAAAGAGGCAGAGTCTGCCGACTCGAAGGAGCTGGAGGATATCGCCAAACAACTGGCGGAGGCAGCCCAGCAAACAGCACAAGGACAAATGCCTCAAGCGATGACTGCGCTCGAGAACAGCTTGATGCAAGCGATGACGGGCATCCAGCAATCTCAGCAAGCCATGCTCGCAGCTATACATGCCGCTGCTTCGCTCAATCAGTCGCAGATGACGCTTGCCATTGCAGGAGCACAAGCAGGAAATGCTGGAGCGAGTGGAGCTGAGGCAGGTACGGCGGCAACAGGCCAGGCGACTCCAGCATCGGGGACACCCGGGAATCAGCCAACTGCGGCAACACCGGGAACAGGTACCAATCCCAATCAAGGGACGAACCCGGCAAACCAGTCCGGAAATGGAAATAATGGCTCCGGGCAAGGGAATGGAAACAGTAATGGCAACGGCAACGGTAATGGAAATGGAAATGGAAACGGCGGTCAAGGAAGCGGTCAAGGTGGCGGGGCCGGGTTAGGAAAAGGCAAACACGAGCTCGTTACCGTCCCGGCAGATCGCATAGGTGGGGACAAAGGACCTGTTGATACAGTCGGAGGCACACTCGGGTCAGGACCTTCCCAGTCGCAGCAAAGCGGAAACACACAAGTCTCCTCCGGTGGAACACTGCCGTATGAGGAAGTGTACGGCCAGTATGAGCAATTTGCCCGTGAAAGTATGGAAAAGGGCAGTATTCCCGGCGATTACCAACAGATCGTAAAGGATTATTTCAGCAAAATTGAGCCTTAGATCATTCAACAACAGGAAGGAGACACGGCGATGGCGCAGCAAACGCTAGAGGATTGCTTGCAGCGAGTAGAGCTTGTCAGGCAGGAGATTGGAAAGGTATTGGTAGGACAAAAAGATGTGGTCGAGCAACTTCTGTGGGCCGTGTTTGCAGGTGGACATGCGCTTTTGGAAGGCGTACCCGGATTGGGCAAAACGCTGCTTGTTCGGACACTGTCTCAAGCCTTCGAGCTGTCGTTTCAGCGTATTCAGTTCACACCGGACCTGATGCCGACAGACATTACTGGAACGAACATCCTGTTGGTCGACGAGAAGGGTCAGCAGTCTTTCCAATTCCAACATGGTCCGATCTTCGCTCATGTCGTGCTGGCTGACGAAATCAACCGGGCGACGCCGAAGACGCAAAGCGCTCTGTTGGAGGCCATGCAGGAGCGAACCGTTTCTGCCGGCGGTGTGACTCGTCAGCTGCCGGCGCCATTCTTCGTTCTCGCGACACAGAACCCGCTGGAACAGGAAGGGACATACCCGTTGCCAGAAGCGCAAATGGACCGCTTTTTATTGAAGATCGACGTGCCGTATCCGACGGAAGAAGAACTGAAAATGATCGTGCGGCAAACGACCACGAGTCAGGTGATCACCGTGGAAAAAGTGGCTTCAGCCGAGCAAATTGCTGAGATTCAGCAGGCAGCGCGTGAAGTGCTGGTTGCCGATGCGGTACTAGATTACGCCGTGAAGCTGCTTTTAGCGACGCATCCGGGGGAACAGGCGATTGCTTCCGTGAACAAATATGTGCGCAACGGTGCAGGTCCACGTGGCGTGCAGGCGATTGTCTCCTTAGCAAAGGTACGTGCGTTATTGGCTGGCCGATACAATCTGGCATACGAGGATGTGACAGCAGTTGCTCTGCCAGCGTTGCGCCACCGCATTTTCCTTAATTTTGAAGGAGAGGCAAACGGCATCCGACCAGACCGCGTCATTATGGATATTTTGGACGAACTGGGGACGCAGAAAGTATGAATCAACACCTGCTTGATCCGTCATGGCTCGCCAGACTGGAGCGAATGCAGATGGCTAGCCGCAAAGCGGTCAGCGGTAGCCAGGCAGGCAAGCGAAGGGCGAGACAGCTGGGCAGCTCCATGGAGTTCGCGGACTTTCGGGCGTATGTTCCCGGCGATGATTTGCGGCAGCTCGATTGGAATGCGTATGCCCGTTCAGGCAAGCTGTTTTTGAAAAAGTACTTGGATGAAACAGAGCTTCATGTGAACTTGTATATCGATTGCAGTCGCTCGATGAGCTACGGGCAACCGAACAAAATGGCCCGAGCTGTCGAGATTGCCGCGGCTCTTGGCTATTTGTCCCTGTGCCATCTCGATCATGTGTCGGTCTATGCATTTGACAGCCGCATTACGGCAGCACTTACCGGGCTGCAAGGAAAGAGTCAGGCACATCGCTTGCTCAGCTTCCTATCTTCCCTGCAAGAAGGGGAAGCAGGTGATATTCAAACGGCAATGCGTCAGCCTGGGGCTGTCAGCGGCAAAGCTGGCACATCTATCGTGCTGTCGGACTTTTTGTTCGAGTCAGGCTATACGGAAGGCATCGCGTATTTGCAGGCGGCCAAACAAGAGGTCACGCTGGTTCAGGTGCTTTCCAAAGAAGAGCTTGCGCCCGAGTATGCGGGAGAGCTGCGGTTGATAGATTCAGAGACCGGGCAAGCAAAAGAAGTATCCCTGACCAGCCTTTTGATGGAAGAGTACCACAAGAGCTTGCAAGATTATCAACAAGAACTGTCCGCGTTTGCTTATGGAAGAGGGATCGCCTTCGTGTCTGTAGAGGCGGAACAATCGCTGGAATCGATTGTCTTCCATGTCTTTCGTCAGGCCGGCTTGATTCGCTAGAGAGGAGAGAGACTACATGCAGTGGATGGGTTTGGGCAACTTGTGGTTTGCGCTGATTATCCCGGCCATCATCGTCCTCTACCTGCTCAAGCGAAAAGTAGAGGATCGTGTCATACCAAGTACACTCCTGTGGCAGCGCACGATGCAAAACTGGGAAGCGGTGAAACCGTGGGAAAGGCTGCGGCGTAACCTGTTGTTGCTGCTGCAACTGCTCGTTGCCTGCATGCTCGTGCTGGCTTTGATACGACCGGCCGTTCCCACTGAGGGAATCACATCCGACCATACGATTTTGGTCGTGGATACATCAGGGAGCATGATGACGAAGGAAGGGAACGAGACGCGGCTAGAACGAGCCGTTTCACAGGCAAAAGCACTCGTAGAGAAGCTGGGAAGTAGCCAGACAATGACCCTCATCGAGGCAGGGCGTGAGCCGAATGTTTTGGTTTCCAAAAGTGCAGACAAAGAGCCGCTCTTGCAAGCTATCGAAAAGCTTGCGCCTTTTTCCGGGACATCCGATCAAATCGCTGCGTTGTCATTAGCGGGAGCTATTGCAGAGAATGAACCAGGTAGTGGAGTGGTTTGGATGGGGGACGGAAGCGGGGAACGCAAGCTGGATGGAGGCCCAGTTCCTGCTTTTTCCGGGAGCTTTCAGTTTATGCAGATGGGAAGCACCCGCGAGAATACCGCAATCGGTGTTTTTGTGACCCAGCCGACGGAAAAAGGGGTAGAGGGACTGCTGCGGGTGGACAATCACGGCAGTATGCCTGCGAAAGGAAAAGTCACTATTTTTGATGAGCAAGACAAGTTGCTGGATACCGATTCTTTTGCGATTGGGGCAGGTAGCTCCCAGACATTTTCGTTTCAGAAGCTAGCGGTGTCTAGCGTCTATCGTGCAGTCATCGAACCGGAGCAGGACGGACTTTCCCAGGATAATGTCATGTGGAGCGTGCCATTCGCTGCCGGGAGGGGAAAGGCAGCGTTGTATTCGCCAGAGGGGAACCGCTTCCTCCATCAAGTATTGCAGACAGTCGGAAGTCTTGAGGTGGAAACGATTCAGCAGGCACCGGTTACAGCGGCGGCTGCGCGTGACTTGTGGGTTTTTGACGGAGTCGTGCCAGAACAGTTGCCAAAAGGAAACATTTTGTTGATTGCTCCGAACAAGAAAACAGAGTGGTTACCGCTTGCTGGGGAAAAAGAACTGGATCAACAGCCAAGGCCAGTTTCCCCGGATGACCCTCTGCTCAAGCACGTAGATTGGCGGGATGTGCACGTCGCCAAAGGATACGTATTGGACGAGATGCCTGGTATGAAGCCATTGGTACGCGCAGGCGATGTCGATCTGGTCAGAGCTGGGATCATAGACGGTCGTCGAATGGTCATCATCGGATTTGATTTGCATGCATCGGACTTTCCACTGCGTCCTGCTTTTCCGATTTTCATGCAAAATATCGTCAATTGGCTGTCACCTGGTCAAACAGCCCCGATCCCCACGGCACATCCGGGAGAGGTCTTGACCATCCCACTCTCACCGGGAGCGACAACACGTACCTTGACGTATCCGAATGGACACCAGCAGTCTCTTACGGAGGACGCCACGTCGAAAACGATGCAACTACCGGAGCTGACCGGACTATATCGTCTTGACGAAGGGGTAGATACCGGGACCAAAAGTACGTATTTTACTGTCCAAATGAATGAGGAAGAATCGAATATTACACCAAAGTCTGTGAGCGTTGCCCGGAAGAATGCCGAAGAACAAAAGGAGAGTGAGGAAGCAACAGCGACTGACACAACAGGAGCACTGGGAACGAAGGAGTTGACCTATTGGTTGGCGGCGTTTGCTCTCTTGGTGTTATTGGTGGAATGGAGGGTGTATCAGCGTGGGTATTAACTTTATACAGCCGCTATTCCTGTTGTTATTGCTTCCCGTTGCGTACGTCATCATCAGCTGGTGGCGACATCAAAAGCAAATGCCAATCGCCAGAAAGGCGACAATTGCAACTATTCGCTCGCTCTTGTTCCTCCTTCTGGTGTTGGCGTTGGCAGGGACACAGCTATTGACACCTGTTCAGGCGAAAACGATTGTGTTTGTTGTAGATCGATCCGCTTCTATGAAGGACGATCCGCGGGTTCTCTCCTTTCTGCGCGAGGCGATCGGGCAAAAGCAAGTAGCAGATAAGTATGCTGTCATTGCAGTAGGTGCAGAGGCAGCGGTTGATCAACCGTTGACGATACGCCAAGAGGTACAGCCCTTGGGCGTGGATGTCAACCGGAATGCAACCAATTTGGCAGAAGGAATCCGATTGGCGTCTGCCATGATCCCTACCAATGCCAGAGGAAAAGTCGTCTTGCTGACAGATGGTCAGGAAACAAACGGAGATGCGGCACGGCAGACAAGACTGGCGAGGGAGCGAGGAATCGCTGTAGAGGCTGTTTCCTTACAGCAGCCACACGGGGATGAGGTCGTTCTTTCATCTGTACAGGTACCGCAAAGACTGTATGCGGGAGAGGAATACGGCATCACCGTTGATGTGGAGAGTACAATAGCAACCGAGGCAACCCTACGCCTGTATGAAGGCAATCGCGAGGCGGGCCAGCAAACGGTACAGATCGGCAAGGGCAACAACCGCTTCGTTTTTTCGCAAAAAGCGATGCAGCAGGGCTTCCATCGCTATCGCGTGGAAATCGAGCCGCGACAAGATACCGTAGCGGCGAACAATCAGGCTACTGCCTATACACAGGTAGCCGGGGCACCAGTCGTGCTCGTAGCCGAAGGGCATCCAGGTGCCGCCAGCAACCTCATTCAAGCGCTGGAAGCGGGCAATATCAAGGTGGAGCTGCGCGATCTTGCACTGCTGCCAAAGGAGCTTGAGGGCTACAAACAATTTGCCTCCATCGTACTGGCAGATGTGCCTGCTACCAGCATGACTGATGCGGATATGGAACGGATGCGGACCGCTGTACGTGATTTGGGCATTGGTTTGATCATGACAGGGGGTAAAGATAGCTTCGGCATGGGTGGCTGGTTCCAGACACCAATCGAAGAGGCATTGCCCGTTCATATGGATTTAAAAGGGAAGGAACAGCTCCCTTCGCTCGGGCTCCAACTGGTTATCGACAAATCGGGCAGTATGAGTGCCGATGCCAGAGGTGCGGATAAGATGGCGCTGGCTAGAGAAGCCGCAATTCGAGCGACAACCATGATGAATGCACAGGACTACATCGGGGTGATCGCATTTGACGATGCGCCATGGGATGTCGTAGCGCCACAATCTGTCACGAAGCTGGATGAAATCCAACAGCAGATCAGCAGAATCCAAGCGGATGGCGGGACCGATATTTTCCCTGCCTTACAGCTGGGCTACGAACGCGTAAAGGCGATGAACACCCAGCGCAAGCATGTTATTTTGCTCACAGATGGGCAGTCTGCAATCGGCGATGATTACGAGGGCCTGCTAAAACAAATGACGGCTGAAAATATTACCGTTTCAACTGTGGCGCTGGGTGATGATTCGGATAGGTCGCTGCTGGAGATGATTGCCGAGTTAGGAAAGGGCAGATATTACTTTGCCAACGATGCCGAATCTATCCCGAAAATCTTCAGTAAGGAAACAGCGTTAGCCAGTCGCACGTTTATTGTAGAGAAGCCCCAAGTACCAGGCTATACAGGGATGGGAGCATGGCCTACGCTGAAGCAGACATTGCCTCCAGTGCGAGCGTATATAGCAACAACACCGAAGCAAACAGCTGAATCATCCTTGATGAGTGCTGACGATGATCCGATTCTCACCCGCTGGCAGTACGGCCTGGGGCGTTCTGTCGCCTGGACGAGTGATCTGGAAGGGAAGTGGTCACCGGACTGGGTGGCTTGGGGAGGAAACAGCCGTCTGTGGAACGAAATCGTGGCATGGACTTTCCCACAAATTACAGAAGGCACTTGGAAGACGACCACGAGCGTGAACGGCGCAAAAGGCAATGTGAGGGTTACGATGCCAGCTGGTGGAAGCATGCCTCAAGAGATGGAGGCAGTGGTTCTCAATCAAGAGATGAAGCGAGAGGTCATCAAGCTTAAGCCGGTTGCGCCAGGCGTCATGGAGGGTGAATTCGAGACTGCTGATCCGGGCACTTACATGATTCAGATCTCACAAAAAAATCAAGGACGAGTCATGGCGAGCCAAACGACTGGATTGACCGTTTCCTATTCACCCGAATACGGAATACATGCCGATGGAGAGAAAGAACTTCAAGAGTGGCTAAGTGCCGGTGGCGGGAATCAGATCACCAAACCGGAAGAAGCTTTTGGCGGCACGCTTCCTGATAAATGGGACACACAGTCAATCAGTGAGTGGTTGCTGATGTTGGCGGCTTTGCTGCTGCCAATCGATATCGCCGTTCGCCGTCTGCAGTTGCCGGATCAATGGTGGGCAAGGCTATCTAGTCTATGGAGATTGCGCAAGTCCACGTCTGCCGATTCTGAACAACAGGCAGTATTGTCTCGCCTCGGCGAGAAGCGCTCTGCGACAAGACGGACACGTGAAGAGCGGATAGATGACCAGAAAGTCGTATCTGCTCCTCTTATTCATCCGGTAGGGACGGCTGGAAATCGGGTGAAGCCAGCAGCAATCAAGAACGAGCAGGCAAAAGAGAAGCAGGAGAAGCAAACACAGCCTGACGAAACGCTAAACAGACTATTGGCGGCCAAGAACCGGAAAAAGTCTCAGTAACAGACAAAAAAGAAAGCAGCAACCTGGCGAAAATCGCTACGGACTGCTGTTTTCTTTTTAGAGATGCTCTTCATACACGAGCGGGATTGCTATACCAAAAGCAGTGTCACCTGTAGGCAGGCTCTCTTCCATTGATGCATCAGGATTATTCGCGCGGAAAGCAACTTCATAGGTTTCACCTGGCGCTACCTGGAGAGTGTCCGTCCACCATGGACTTCCTGTCACCTTTTTGCCGTCTCGACTCAAGATGAGCATGTGATGACCATGCAGATACATCGATTGATCCTGGAAGCTGCGGTTGACGAAAGTCAGCTTTATGAGATCCCCTTCTTCCATCATCATTCGCGTCTCAGGAAGCAAGTCGCCATTTACCGTCGACAAACGCTCGAATTGACCGTCAAAAAATCCGTACTGACCATCAATGAGCAGTTGATATTCCCGATCAAAATGGGAAGAGAGATCAAAAGGAAGCGCAATCGGACTGCCGTAACGTGCAGGGTCAAAGACAGAAAGCTCTGCATCTAAGAAGGGCACAGCATCTTCGGACCCGTCTGGACGTAAGAGTAGCCCTTTGTCATGCTGGCTTGCAGCTGGAGCAAATAGCACGGGACGATTAGGCATCGTAAACTGAATGTCGTATCGCCCGCCTGCCCCCGGCTGCAAGGCTTGATTGGCAATCAAATTCGGTTCGTTTACCTCGGTTCCGTCAATCGCTACTACCTGAAAAGGAGTTCCTTGCAGCAAATAGGTGACAGGAGCATTTTCTGCGTTAATAAAGCGAAGGCGAACCGTTGTGCCAGGAGTAACTGTTTCGATTTTTCGTGTATGTGAGCCGTTTAACATCGCGCCTGCCTTTTCGTCCTTGTGATGAATCATGGCGATGTCGCGGATGGGTGCGCCTGTAGTGGTAGCCTCGGCTGGCTCGATCACAAGGGCGCCGAACAGTCCGTTCACTACTTGCTCAGGAATTTGCTGATGAGAATGATACCAATACGTTCCTGTTTGTTCTGCACGAAAACGATAAACAGATTTTTCTCCTTTTGCAATGCGATCATAGCTAGCGGGAGTCTGCATGCCATGCCAGTGGATGTCTATCCCTTCGGAAATATCCTTGTTCAAAAGGATGATTTCGACGAGCTCCCCTTGCTTCATACGCAGCTCAGGCCCGGGATATTGTCCATTCAGGGTCCATGCTTCTACGGTTTTTCCTGATGCTTGAAGGATGGGTGTTTTCTGTGCGTTCAGCGAAAACGTTCGATCCGGGGTTTCTTGTTTTGGTTCTGTTGGCCCATCGACACTTCCAAGTTTCCCTGTGGAAGGCATCGAATGGGCACTCGCCTTTACAGGGAAAACGAAATCGGGGAAAGCGTGATCGTCCTGATTCTGACCTCCCGAAGGTGAATGATCGGGAAGGCGACTCGCTATCATCGCTTGATTTCCCCAGATCGTCGCAAGTAAAGCAGTCATCAGAAGAAACGTGGCAAAACGGATAAAGCGATGTAGGCGACGTGGTTTTACCCAAATTTCCGCAGTGGAATGGTATTGATGCTGCCACGATTGCTGAATCCAGAGCAGGGAGACCCCGGCTAATAATACGCCCCAAGCGAGAAACAAAATGGACGGTTCCAGTGTAACAGCCGGAAAAAAGACTTGAAGAAAGAGTGCGATCAGACAACTCAAGACGCTAGCTTGTAGCGGAACGAGCAATTCGGGGCAAGATGCGTCTCCTCGCCACTCTGCATCTAATGCGTCGTTTAGATCTGGCGAGTTTGCTTTTGCAGACCTAGCATTTTTCTCTTGTAACAAAATGCGGGTATAATCCGTATCTACTTGTGACTGCCTTGACTCTCTGCCGCCTTTCCCGGTCAACTCCCACAATCGTGGAAAAGTAGAGAGAAGGCAAAAGAGCAATGGAACAAAAATAAAAGGTAAAAAGCCAAGCAACGTATCCTTTATGTAAAGCCAGCCAAAGGATTCGAACAGAACCCACGTCATCACCAAATGCCCCGCAAATACAAAAAGGGCCGACCATGAAAAACATAAAGTGATGCGAGCACTGCTTATGAAAGCCCGTTTCGTCGGACGGAAAACGAGCTGGTTTGCCATGATTGTTGGGACCAGCATGACGATGAGAAGGACCAGAAACAATCCTTGATGAATCCCGGCAAGCACTTCAAAATCAGCCATGATCAGTTCCTCCTATTTACTAGTTCGATACTAATGATATAGAGAAACGGCTGAAGACCAAACGTACCGAGGCAGTATTTTCACTCCGCCTTAAGTCGGAGAAGTGCGCTTGATCTACATACAGGATATACATTACAATTTTAGTAATCTTTCTCGGATTATCAGAATATTGGGAAGGGGGCTTTTTCTCATGTCCTTTGATTTTGTACAAACGTAACAACGCGCTCGAGCTCCTCCTGCCTCGTCTGGTTTGGAAATGAACAGACTGGTATAAATGAGAGGAGAAGCAGAAATGGAAAATAAGGATTGGATCAAAAGCTTTCAAGAGGAAGTGGAGGCACCATTCGCTGGGTGGGATTTTGCCAGATTGACTGCGACAGGCAGGATGCAGGATGCACCACTTGGCTGGAACTACGTAAATATCGTGAAAAAGAACATGCTTGGGATTCGCTCTATGCTGGAAATGGGAACAGGCGGTGGAGAACTGTTTTCTACGCTTGCGCCGTTCCCTGTGGAGACGTATGCGACAGAAGGCTATGAGCCGAATGTAGCGGTGGCAAAAGCCAATCTGGAGCCCTTGGGTGTTCGTGTGTTTCCGGTAGACGGGGAAGAAATATTGCCTTTTGAGGATCAGTCACTCGACTTGATTATCAATCGACATGAAGCTTATTTGCCGTCTGAAATGAAGCGCCTGTTGAAGCCAGGGGGCACATTTGTCACTCAGCAAGTAGGCGGTCAAGACAATCTCGACCTGAATCGATTGCTGGGCGCTCCAATTCCGCCTGATTACTTGCACTGGAATCTTGCCTATGCAGTGAACGAGCTGGAGGAAGTCGGTCTTACGATTGTGGAGCAAAGAGAGGAAATGAGCCTTTCACGTTTTTACGATATCGGTGCCATTGTTTACTACTTGAAGGCGATCGAATGGCAGATTCGCGACTTTACTGTAGAAAAGTACGCGGATGCCTTGCTCGATCTGCACCAAAAAATCGAAGCGGTTGGGTATATCGATATTCCTACCCATCGATTTTTCCTGATTGCCCAACAAAAGTCCTAATTAAATCACTACCGATTGTCGATAAGACTGGTAGGGAGTGTTTAGGAAAAGCACCCTTTTTGGGTGTTTTTTTTATCGAGTATCACCGTGTGAGAACAACAATGCTGATCCTTTTACGAAAAGGCAAAACCTCCCGCAACAATGCATCTGCTCCCAGGTGGGTAGTCCGCAATACACATATCGTAACCGGCGAAGGAGAAGTGAAACAGGATGAGTAAGAGCTTGGCAACACGGGTCGTTGCTCTTGTAGCGGTGATCATTGCCGTCATGATGGCAATCAATATTATTATGATTTACGAAAATAGCGTAACTACTGTTGAAAAGACACTCTCGCGCTCAAGCATCAACACAGCCTTGCATATCTCCCAAGGGCTTGACTCAGAGAAGATAGCGAAATTTATATCTCAGCCACAAGAATCTGACGACTACTGGTCTATCCGAAATTTGTTGCTTGATTACACCGAAAAAACAGGTGCCCTTTATGTTTATATTCTTCATGCAGACGGTGAAAAGGTAAGGATTATGGTGGATGGAACGGCGAAAGGAGCAAAGGGAGCATCTGCAATCGGTCAAGAGACAACCTCTACTGGCATAGCTGACATTGCTCCTGCCCTGGAAGGCGGATCGAACAGTACGCCAATCGTCAAAGACCCTGTGTTCGGGGACTACCTGAGTGCATTCGCACCGATTGAAGATCCATCTGGTCAAGTAATTGCGGTGCTAGGTGTAGATACTGCGGCAGACAAAGTGGAACTGATTAATGATCAGGTTTTGGATGAGACCATGCCACGCATCATTCTCTCTATGATTGTCGTAACGATTATTGCTTTGGTTGCTGTATTCTTTTTGATCAAGAAGATGCTGCGTCCACTGCAAGTTGTACAAGAGGCGTCTATGCGTATTGCTTCTGGTGATCTCACGTCTACAGAGATTTCTGTTTCCAACAAAAAAGACGAGATTGGCCGAATTGTCGTTGCTTTTGGTGAGATGACGACACAGCTGCGTCAAATCATTGGCGGTGTAAAAGAGACAACCGAGCATATCGACAGCATGGCGAATTCCATTCGGGAAGGTGCCAACTCTGTCCGCGAGCAAAACAAAAATATCGTGGTTACCAGCCAAGAGATTGCGCAGGGGAATGAGCAGACAGCAACTGCGATGGAGATGACGGTGCAAACGGTTCAAGAATTCTTGAGCGAGCTGTCTGAATTGAATACGGCGATGGACGAGATGGATGCAGTATCCAATCGCGTGTCCGATATCGGAGAGAGCAGCTACAAAGTATTGCAAGAGTTTTTGGCAGATGGAACAGAGACGAACAAACAATTTCATGAAGTGCAAAATACAATGGCGATTCTTGAAGAAAAATCGAGCCGAATTAACGACGTGATTGAAACGATTCAGCAAATCGCCGGACAGACCAATCTGTTGGCGTTGAATGCAGCCATCGAGAGTGCGCGTGCTGGCGAAGCGGGCAGAGGCTTCGCAGTGGTAGCGGGAGAAGTTCGCAAGCTGGCTGAACAGACAGGTGCGGCAACCCACGTCATTCAGGAGAGCATCAAAGACATTCAAGATCAGGTAAGACAAGCTACGGAAAAGACAAATGCGACGCTGGATCGCTACAACGCGGGTACAGAGCGTTTGGATTCCGTTACACAAGGCATTACGGCTCTGTCTGACATGACGCATACCTTGAAGACGTCGCTTGCGAATGTCATGGCGAGCGTAGAGACGATGAAGCAAGGTCAGAACAAGGTGAATGAATCCGTGTTGACGGTTACTGCCATCTCGGAACAAACAGCAGCAGCTACTGAAGAAGTATCTGCTACGATGCATGAGGTCAGTGGAAACGTTGATCAGTTCGTGTCTGAAACGGAGCAGGTGACAGATAGCATTCAGGAGCTGCGCAGCAAGGTGGATACGTTCCGACTCTAAACAAATCACTTTATCAATAAATAAAAAAGCAGCGCTTCTACTGATGAAGAGCTGCTTTTTTTTTTTGGCTGTAGTGGAGGGAAGAAGCGGCATTTGATAAAAAGCATTCTTTAACTACAATAACCCAATGAGCACAAGAACTACACCGTGAAAACCCAACAGAATCATGCGCAGCCAGCTAAATGACTGTTTCAACTGACTATCCCGAATCGGAAAAATCGCATAACCGTTTCGCTTTTGCTGGTGGCGCCAGAGGGTGCCGATCTGGCTGGCAGTCATGAAGAGAAAGAGCAGGCCGGCAATGATTTTTGCATATGGGCCTGGCAAAATCAGGACCAGGAAGGCGGATAGCAGGATGAGCCTGAAGTATATACCCGCAAAGTCACCAGATCGAATAAATTTTTTGGTAAACAAATGACGTCCTGCTGTTGATTGACGGTAAGGCAGCAGCTTCGTCAGGGCAATGAGCCACGAGCGTGACTTCACCTGGTGCTGCATGGCAGGGACATCCCGGAAGTTGTTCATGAACTGATAAAAGCGGTGACGCAAGCCGCTTTCGATAGCCAGCAGGCGATACCATTGTATGGAATGTTTTTTCTTATAGGTCAACATTCGCAAATGGAGCCAGATCAAGAGCGCAGCGCAGATCAGAACACCAAATGGGATCATACCTACTCGTAAGAATTGTCCTTCACTCAATACCCACGCGAGGAGGATATACGAAAAGACAAATCGAGCGAGCGTATAGAATCCGATCTTCTTCTGATCTGGCAAACGTAAGAACGTCCAACTGCTGTAAACATTCCACCCCTTCAAGAGCAGGGGAATGCACCAATAAACCCACAGCTGCACGCCTTGTGCACCTACGACCTCTGTATACATAGGCATGAGCAGGAGCAGGACGATAAACACCACGATGCTCTGAGTAGCAAAATTGTAGACGAGCGCCTTCCGGAAATAGCGATCCAGCCTTACTTCGTGCGGAGTCAAAAAAAGCAAATCCGCTTCCAATAAAAACGTGCGTAGGGGGCTTCTCACAACGACAAAAGCAATTACGAGAGCCATGGCATACGGCAAAGGGAACCAGGGTGGGATCATCGCGATGATGCTGCGGTAGTAGAAGGCGAGCAAGCCCATCAAAAAGATCGCGACGAACATCAGGCCGCCATTGGCCATGTACTGGGCATATCGAATGAATTCGACTGAAAAGGCATGGAACCGTTTGCGAAATAATTGATCTACGTCTATTTTCACTGGCCGTCATCCTCTACGATATGCAAGTATATGTCGTCCAAGGAGCTATCTGGGAGCCCTGTAATACCCCGAAGCTCCTCTAACGTTCCTTGGGCTCTAATCTCGCCTTTGTGCAAAATGATGAATCGGTCACAATGCTTTTCGGCGGTGGCCAAAATATGTGTGGACATCAGAATGCCAGCCCCTTGCTCCTTGCAACGGTTTAACCACGTGAGAAGAGAACGAATCCCCAGAGGGTCCAGACCCAGGATCGGTTCATCCACGATGTACAGAGGCGGTTGTACGAGCAGCGCCATCATGATCATGAGCTTTTGTCTCATGCCTTTGGAAAACTGCTGGGGAAATCGGTCTTTCATTTCTTCCATGCGGAATTCTTTTAAGAGAGGACGTGCCCGTTCATAAAAAACTTCCTGGTCCAGCCCATGGCTCATGGCCATTAACTCGATATGCTCCCACAGCGTAAGCTCTTCGTAATAAATGGGTGACTCGGGAATATACCCGTAAGACAAACGATAGTTTTCAGGGTCTGATTGAAAGGTCTTCCCCGCAATGCTGATTTCGCCTGCGTTTGGTTCCAAGAGTCCTAAAATATGCTTGATGGTCGTGCTTTTGCCTGCGCCATTCAGCCCGATTAGCGCTACAATTTCCTTTTCGCGTATGTGAAAGGAGACGTCTTTGATTACAGCGTGGTTGTAAGAGTACCCACCCGTTACCCCTTTTACCTCCAGCAAGGTTGTCATGGTATCCTCCTTTATGAATAAACGGTCATGTCCCCGTTTATTTGAGAGAAATGCTAGATAGTCTTCCATCTATTTTAGCTGAATTCAGGATTTGGAAATACATTTGTTTGCCGCCTTTTTTTACACGAGACTGAACAAAGAGGGATAACCGTACAAGCAATGCTTCTCTCCGCTACATAAACAAGTAGTATAAAGGACGGACGGGGGAGGTGGAATCTATGACAGCGGGACCATATGAAAATCAGAGAAATATAGATCAGCATATACAGCGCATCTATTTGAAATTAGACAAATTCGAAGAACGAATCGATCAGCTTGAGGGACAAATGATAGTAGTCACGAAGTGGTTAGAACGAATTGAACATCAATTGGGACGCATGGAGGATGTGCGTTATGATGTACTGCAAGTTTTGAACAAGTTGCAAACCGAGTTAGAAATGAAAGCAGAGAAGACGGAAAAAGACAAAGATATTATCCTGCAATTACTGGAGAACGATACTCGGGACAAGGAAGCACTCGCTCAGTTCATGGAAGTAGAAAAAGACAGGAAACAAGAACGCTTTTTACAGGTTTGGGCAGTTTTAGGTCCTGTCATCGCCTCCGTTCTCTCCTCTTTTTTTACCCGATTTTTTATGTAGCGCATAATATGTTTAGAATGTGGAAAAGTTGTGTAATACGCTTTCCATTTTTCTACCGTAACTTCTTTCTATACTTGGAGGGCAGATTATAGAAAGAGAGGATATCCAAGTGAAGAAGTTTGATCTTTCCATGCTTTCGGTTGCCATATTATTAACGGGGTTAGCTGTTTTAGGGTTTTATCAATCATGGGCAAAAGGCAATGACCCTGTATTGGTAACGGCTGGCGATACCTCCATTACACAAAATCAGCTTTACAGTGAAATGAAAAAAATGTACGGAAAACAAACGATACATGAACTTGTTGCGGAAGCGTTAATCAAGCAGGAAGCCAAGGCGCAAAACGTCGCGGTGACGCAAGAAGATATGGATAAAGAGATAGATTCGATGAAACAACAGGTAGGTTCACCTGAGGCATTCCAAAACTACTTGAAGAGTATGGGAATGACCGAGGCCCAGCTGCGGGATAAGTTGAGCGTGCTCATGACACGGGATAGGTTGTTGGATAAAGCATTCCCGGTTACCGAGGAGCAAATTAAAACCTACTACGATACAAATAAAGAACAGCTGGGGTCACCGGCACCTGAGTTTGATAAAGTCAAAGATCAGATCAAGATAATGCTGACTGACCAAAATCGCAGTCAGAACTACGGTACCTGGTTAAATACGCTTCAGGAAAAACATAAAGTAGAATGGCACGACCCATCCTTTGACGATGCACCAGTGCCAGGTGATGCACAAACACCTGCTCCATAGTGTAGAACACATACCAAAAGACCTTGTCCTCTTAAATGAGTGCGAGGTCTTTTTCTGTGAAAACGGATAGGAGCGTTTTGTTTAGTAATGGGAGCAATCGGAGAAACTGTGTTCATAATTGCCGATGTGAGGAGCAATCCGAATGGCTCAGATTGGTTGCAGCTTAGACGACAACGTTCACTATATTAAAGAATCGCTCGGATACAGCAATGATATTGTGATTCGAGAGGTAGTCCTAAATAGCCTAGAACCCATTCGGGCAGCTGTCTTGTATGCGGATGGCATGGTTGATTCGTATTTGGTACAAGCCGTATTAATCGATAGTCTTTTATACAAGACGCGTTTGAAGGAATGGGAAGGGATACGCGAGGACGAGTTCGTTCCCTTTTTAAAAGAATCGGTCCTGACCGTTGGGGATATGGGGGATTTATTCGACTTTCCCACATTGTTTACAGCATTGCTGTCCGGCTGTGTCATTATTCTCATAGATGGCTGCTCGCAAGGAATTCATATTGGTTTGCAGGAGTGGAGGGATAGAGGAGTCACTGAGCCGTCATCCCAAACAGTCATTCGTGGACCGCGGGAAAGCTTCACGGAGACACTCCGTACGAATATTACATTGCTACGGAGACGGATTTCCAGTGAAAAGCTATGGATTGAATTGAACAGAATTGGCGAGGAAACCAAGACAGAAGTCGCGGTTGTGTATATGAAAGGGATTGTAGAAGAGGGTGTTGTAGAAGAAGTACGCAATAGACTGGATCGAATCAGCATCGATGGCATCATGGAAAGCGGAATGATTGAGGAGTTGATCCAGGACGAAGCTTACACGCCTTTCCCCACGATCTCAAACTCGGAGCGCCCGGATGTGGTGGCTGCGAATCTATTAGAGGGACGCGTAGCGATTCTTGTAGATGGGACTCCCTTTGTTTTGACCGTGCCCTCTCTCTTTGTTGAGTTTTTTCATTCAGCGGAAGACTACTATCAGCGCTTTGATTTTAGTACGTTGATTCGCATGCTGCGGTTTGCCTGTTTTTTAATCGCGTTGCTTGCTCCCTCCCTCTATATCGCCATTACGACCTTCCACCAAGAGATGCTCCCGACACAGTTGCTAATTAGCTTGGCGGCACAGCGAGAAGGAGTGCCCTTTCCAGCCTTTATTGAGGCGATCATGATGGAAGTGGCTTTTGAGATATTGCGAGAGGCTGGAATCCGCATGCCGCGAGCAGTAGGTCAAGCCATTTCCATCGTGGGAACACTGGTTATCGGACAAGCAGCGGTGGAAGCGGGGATTGTTTCGGCCGCGATGGTCATTGTGGTCTCGATTACCGCAATATCCAGCTTTATTTTCCCAGCGAGCAATATGTCGATTACCGTGAGGATTCTTCGTTTTCCCCTGATGGTTCTGGCTGCTTCTTTTGGCATATACGGGGTCATTGTAGGGATGCTTGCCTTAGTGTTGCATTTATGCAGTCTGCGCTCATTTGGCGTACCGTATATGGAATCGTTTGCCCCGTTTTCCTTGAAAGAGCAAAGAGACACGATCCTTCGCTTGCCTCGCTGGGCCTTGGACAAACGCCCTGAATCGATTACCAAAAACAATTTGCGTCGCCAATCTAAAGGGATAAAGCCATTACCACCGCAGAAGTAAGAGGCTTTTCACAGCATGTAAAGGAGTGGGCACCAGTGAAAGGGATAAAAGTTCTTCTCTGCATCGTGCTCGTTATTATCCTAGCTGGTTGTTGGGATCGCAAAGAACTGAACGATTTGGCGATTGCTGTTGGGATCGGTATTGATAAAGTGCAAGGAGGCTATCAAGTTTCCGTTCAAGTTGTAGACCCGGCAGAGGTCGCGGCCAACAAAGGGAAGCCTGGACGTGCGCCCGTTACGCTCTTTACCATGAACGCTCCGACCATCTTTGAGGCTGTGCGTAAAATGACCACGGTATCTCCGCGTAAAATATACATGGCGCACACCAGGATGCTCATATTTGGCGAGGAGGTGGCCAGGGAAGGGATCTCTCCAATCACTGATTTTGTCTCACGCGACCATGAGTTTCGAACTGATTTTTATATCGCCGTAGCTAGAGGAACAACAGCCCGCAATATCTTGAAAGTGATCACACCGCTTGAACAAATTCCTTCCACAGAAATGTTTGCTTCTTTGGAGACATCTTCCAAAGTATGGGCGCCTACCGCAGCAGTTACGATGGATCAATTGATTACCGACTTTACCAGCAAGGGAAAGCAAGCAGTATTGACAGGTATCCGCACGGCTGGGCCAGGTAGTGAGGGAGACGAACGAAAAAATGTTGAAGAAATAGATACACCTGTCCTGCTTCAATACACGACATTGGCTACGTTCCGGGGGGATAAGCTGATCACTTGGCTGAGTGAAGCGGACAGCAAAGCGTATAGTTACATTACGGGTAAAGTAAAAAGCACGGTTGGAAGCATGCCTTGCAAGGGGGGAGGCCTCTTGACGATGGAAGTCATGCGCGCCGACGCTAAAATCGAGGCTACCATGAAAAATGGCAGGCCTGAAATCATCGTTCACATCGGTTTGGAAAATGATATTGGGGAAGTGCAATGCAAACTCGATCTGACTAACATGGATACGATCAAAGACCTGGAAAAAGAGTCGGAAAAATCAATGGAAGCATTAGCGACAAAAGCAATTGCCAATGCCAAGAAAAATGGCATAGATATCTATGGATTCGGCGAAGCGATCCATCGAAAATACCCGAAAGTATGGAAGAAGATAGGGAGTAATTGGGAAAAGGAATTTACCAAGCTGCCTGTACATGTCATAGCTGATGTGAAAATCAGACGTTTAGGAACCATCAATAATGCCTTTGACGAAAAGTGATTGTGCAACAGGATCAGGGGGAGTTTGTATGTCGACATTTGCTGTCATCGTTGTATCCATAATCGTTTGTGCATACGAGCTACCCCGATTGATTCGGAAGCGGCAGCGCAAAGAGATCGCTGTCTTTCTCGGGTTGCTTGTCATCAGTGTAGGCTTGTACGCAGGAGCCGAAAAAGGGGTTGTCCCCAATCCTGTTTATTGGATGGAAATGGTTTACAAGCCGGTATACGACGGAGTCATGACATGGCTGAAGTAAACGAGGGGCATACTGAGTACACCCCCAGTAAAGGAGAGTAAATAGACGTGGACGGTCTTTTGATGAAGCTGCTCGTTAGTCCGGTGTTAGTCGTTTTGGCAGATGCTCTCTTTCCAGAAGTGAATTTCGCAAATCTATATCAGTCTGTCGGAGTCGGATTTGTCTTGGCAGTCGCCGGATATTTTTTGGATAGGGCGATTCTTACATCAGGGAGTCTTTGGCTGACGACCATGTTTGATTTGATTATCGGCTTTTTGATCGTTTATGGAAGCATTGTGTTTTTGCCGACGGCTCAAATCGCCGCAATCGGGGCCGGATTTGTTGCGATATTTTTTGGTGTAGCTGAATATATCCAACATGTTTGGCTGATACGCACAGGACGAACGGAAAGTGTATAGTGTTCAACGTGCAAACACACTCCTTACGGGGGTGTGTTCTTTTATGCATAAACAAAACATCACGATCGCTTTGTCACGATTCGCTCAATCCATGACCACGGAAGCCAATTTTTTGCGGCCATCGTGAGCGCCACGCCTCGACCAACCGGGTAGCGGAATCGTGGCTTGGGAGTGGTGGCCGCATGGACAATCGTCGAGATGACTGCGTCGGGAGCAGGTGCCTTTTCTATGATCGCTTCTACGTGACGCATCAGTTGTTTCATTTGGGAGGCGTATGGAGAGGCTTCATCAAGCTGTTGGTCTTGCATGCCTTTCTCCCAGATTGCTGTACGAAAGGAGCCGGGCTCAACAAGGACGACTTGAACCTGAAAGGGTAGCATTTCAAGGCGAAGTGATTCACTGAAGCCTTCGACTGCATGCTTGGATGCGGCATACGGCGAGAGACCGGGGAATCCAAATCGCCCACTGATGCTACTTACGTTAATAATTCGTCCAGATTGTTGCTGCCGCATATAAGGCAAGACTGCCCGAGTGACGTCGATCAGTCCGAACACATTTACATCAAACTGCTTGCGCCATTCCTCAGAAGAGACTTCCTCCGCAAAGCCGCCCAACGCGTAGCCGGCATTGTTCACCAACAGATCAATGCGCCCATGCTTTGCAATGATGGAGGAGATCGCATCCTGAATTTGTTCCGGAAGCGTAACATCAAGGGAAAGGACTTCCAGATGCTCAGGATCTATATGCAAGCTTGCCAATTTGTCAAGAGGGTCTCTTTTTGCTAGATCACGCATAGCAGCAATTACCTGAAAACCAGCCTTGACTAAAGCGACTGATGCGTGCTTGCCAAAGCCACTTGAGGTACCAGTGACTAGTGCAATTGGTCTTTTTTGCATGGAATTCTCCTTTGATTTGGATGTTATGGTAGGATTTAACTGCAAAGTTCACAAATTTGTTCATAAATTTGTTAACAAAATCATAACAAATAGCCTTTGTATTAAGGAAAATTTATGTATACTTAAATGGTTACCACGCTTGGGTAGAAGTGTGCAATACTGCCCCTTACTTTCCTGTTTGTTTTTGGAATTGCTGCTAATACTTTTCCTGTTTGGGCATTATAGTTGTGGAAAGTATTGAATGCGATTTCTTCATTCAGATAGAAAAGTACGAAAACTTCTAGTTGTAGGCGTGGCTAGAACGTTACCAACACGAAGAAAGAGGGGTTCATTGGTATGAAGGGTTGGCAACAGTATTGGCGTCAGTTTTCCCTGTTTGCTCTGCTGGCGCTAGTGTTAACCGGGTGTGGCAAAGATGAGCTCTCAGCGCTCAAGCCCTCTGGTCCGGTAGCTGCGATGCAGTTTGACCTGATGAAGCTGTCCTCCGCTATCATGATCGGCGTCTTCATTGTCGTTATGACGATCTTTACGTACGTCCTTATCCGTTATCGTAAGCGTCCCGGACAGCAAGGCATTCCTAAGCAGGTCGAAGGAAATCATGCACTTGAAATTCTTTGGACGGTAATTCCTTTCTTGCTTCTTATCATCATGGCGATTCCAACTGTTACTACCGGTTTCGCACTGCACAAGGAGTTTCCGAAAGAGGAAGCAGTTCAAGTAAAGGTTACCGCTCACCAATTCTGGTGGGAATTCGAGTATCCTGATCTTGGCGTATCGACTGCACAAGACTTGGTATTGCCAGTTGGCAAAAAGGTTCAATTCGTATTATCAGCGTCTGATGTAAAGCACGCATTCTGGATTCCTGCATTGGGCGGTAAAATCGATACGAACCCAGGGCAAGAAAACAAATTGTGGCTGCAAGCAGACAAAACAGGCATTTACTACGGTAAATGTGCGGAGCTCTGTGGAGCGTCCCATGCCTTGATGGACTTCAAGGTAGAAGTAAAGGAACAAGCAGATTTTGACACTTGGGTAGCTAACATGAAGGGCGTTCAGGCAAAAGAACCTGTAACGGCAACTTCTCCACTGGCTGCAGAAGGTCAACAAATCTTCGATAAGAGCTGTTTGGGATGTCACGCTGTGGCAGGTAAAGGCGGTAAGATGGGGCCAAACCTGACTAACTTTGCAGATCGCGAACGTGTAGCAGGTATCAAAGCACATACGCCTGAAAACATTGCAGAGTGGCTGAAAGATCCGCAAAAAATGAAACCGGGCAACAAAATGCCTAACCTCAACCTCGATGACAACCAAGTGAAAGCGCTTGTAGAGTACATGGAGACATTGAGCGTAAGCGAAAAAAAGTAAAGTAAAACCTCATAAAACTTATTGCATTGACAATCGTCATAGGCAGTGACGCTTAAAAAGGAGGTAAACCCGTGTCTGCACATGCTTCTCATGCACCAAATCGCTCGGGGCTGTGGGATTATCTTACGACAGTGGACCATAAGAAAATTGCGATCCTGTATCTGATTGCTGGTGGAATTTTCTTCTTGGCCGGTGGTTTGGAAGCCCTGCTGATTCGTTTGCAGTTGATGTACCCAGAGATTCAATTGGTTGGTGCCAAGACGTTTAACGAATTAATTACGATGCACGGCACCACGATGATTTTCTTGGCAGTTATGCCGATCATTTTTGCTTTGATGAATGCGATTGTTCCCCTTCAAATCGGTGCACGCGACGTAGCATTCCCGTTTGTTAACGCACTCGGATTCTGGCTATTCTTCTTCGGGGGAGTGCTATTGAACACAAGCTGGTTCTTGGGTGGCGCACCTGATGCTGGTTGGACATCGTATACAACTTTGGCTTTGAATCAATACAGTGGAATCGGCGTAGACTTCTACGTACTCGGTTTGCAAATTGCCGGTCTTGGAACGCTGATTGGTGGTATTAACTTCTTGGTTACCATCATCAACATGCGTGCTCCAGGTATGACATTCATGCGTATGCCAATGTTCACCTGGTCGTCCTTTATTACATCCGGTTTGATCCTCTTCGCATTCCCTGCGATTACGGTTGGTTTGGTTCTGTTGATGTTTGACCGTTTGTTCGGCGGAAACTTTTTCAACCCTGACGCAGGTGGTAACGTTGTTATCTGGGAGCACTTGTTCTGGATCTTCGGTCACCCCGAAGTATACATTTTGATTCTCCCAGCATTCGGTATCATTTCTGAAGTGGTTTCTACATTCTCAAGAAAGCGTCTGTTTGGTTACAGCTCCATGGTATTTGCAACTGCGCTGATCGGTTTCTTGGGCTTCATGGTGTGGGCTCACCACATGTTCACAACAGGTTTGGGCGCAATTGCCAACACGCTGTTTGGACTTGCAACCATGTTGATTGCTGTTCCTACAGGTATCAAAATCTTTAACTGGCTGTTGACCATGTGGGGCGGTCAAATCCGCTTCCCTACCGCAAACCTGTTTGCAGTAGGATTTATCCCAACGTTTACAATCGGTGGTATGACAGGGGTTATGCTTGCGGTTCCGCCAGCTGACTACCAATACCATGACAGTTATTTCGTAGTTGCTCACTTCCACTACGTTATCGTAGGGGGTCTCGTATTCGGTCTCTTCGCTGGTCTTTACTACTGGTGGCCGAAAATGTTCGGTAAAATGCTGAACGAAACAATCGGTAAATGGAACTTCTGGACGTTCTTCATTGGTTTCCACCTTACCTTCTTCCCGCAACACTTCCTGGGTCTGATGGGGATGCCGCGTCGCGTCTTTACATACCTCAAGGATCAGAACCTGGATATGGGGAACTTTATCAGTACGATTGGTGCATTTGGTATGACGATCGGTACCATCCTATTCTTGATCAACGTAGTCGTTGCAGCGAAAAGCTCCAAACGCGCTCCTGCAGATCCATGGGATGGACGTTCACTCGAATGGGCGATTCCTTCGCCGCCCCCAGAATACAACTTTGTTCAAACCCCTCTCGTTCGTGGTTTGGATGCGTTGTGGGTTGAGAAGATGGCTGGTAACAAAGGTATGACACCTGCAGAACCAATCGGTGACATTCACATGCCATCACCATCGTTCCTGCCATTCTTGATGTCTCTCGGTCTGTTCATTGCAGGTTATGGCTTTATCTACCACAACTACGTGGTCGTAGTTATTGGATTGCTCTTTACACTGGGCTGCATGTTTACCCGTTCTGTGAAAGACGATCCAGGTTATCACATTCATGAGGATGAACTCGACGAGAAAGGGGTAAAGGCTTAATGGCTAACCATCATGCACATGCAGTGTTGCCTGACGAACCGGAAAAAGCCACCCTTGAAGGCAAGAATAAGGTTCTTGGCTTCTGGCTCTTCCTTGGTGGAGAGACAGTTCTCTTCGGTTCCTTGTTTGCAACATTTATCGCTCTTCGTGATCAGGCAAATGGTGGACCGACGTCCCAATCGTTGTTTGACATGAATCTCGTTGCCGTGGCAACACTTCTCTTGCTTACCAGCTCGATGACAAGTGTTATGGCTACGCTGGCTCTGCACAAGAAAGACCTGAAGAAGATTCAGCTTTGGCTGACCATCACTGTATTGCTCGGTCTCGGCTTCCTTGCTTTGGAGATTTACGAGTTTGTACACTATGTGAATGAAGGACTGAAAATGTCAACAAGTGCATTCTCATCTGCCTTCTACACCTTGGTTGGATTCCACGGAGCTCACGTAGCGTTCGGGATTAGCTGGATCATCCTTTTGCAAGTATCTGCGACGAAAAAGGGCCTGACGGTAGTAACTGCACCGAAGTTCTATCTGGCATGTCTGTACTGGCACTTTATCGACGTTGTATGGGTATTCATCTTTACCGTGGTATATCTCATGGGTATGATCGGTGGAAAGGTGGGATAATCTATGGGAGCACAAGCTCATAATGAAGAGGTACGCAAGCCGAAAGTCAAACACGAGGGTCCGAAAAGACACCTAGTTGCTTTCATCGGATCTCTCGTATTGACTGCACTGGCATTCATTGCAGTGGCGTATGAAGCAATTCCATCAGGTTTTACCGTACCATTCATCGTTGCTTTGGCCTTCGTTCAAGCGTTCTTCCAGCTGTATGTCTGGATGCACATGGATCAAAAAGGTCATGAGTTTGCACGTATCAGTATTTTTGCAGGGTTATTCGTAATCCTGTTGGCAATTTTCGTCTTTATTTTCTGGGTTTGGATCTAGGAAGTGGAGCGAATAGAAGAGGACAGACATTGGGTCTGTCCTCTTTTTTGCGTTTAAAGGAGCTGTGGTGGAGGGGAAGAAGCGAATTTCCAGTCTACGCTTCGGCCTACGCCCTGCAAGGGGTGGAACTGTCCGCTCCGGAAAAAATGGCGGGAGCGCTTCAAACGTAGAAGTTTCGAGGAGGTTTTTCATAAGTGAAGCTGAAATTCCCCGCCATTTTTTCCGGAGCTAGGTCGGGCTCCAGAGGCGCTTGACTGGAAATTCGCTTCTTCCCACGTGGCTTTTATTAAACTCCGAGAAAGCTAATTCAATGAGGACTTCTTGAAATACCATAACAAATTTTTGAAAAATCAAATGCAGCCACAGCTGTTCGAAAGTCCTGTCACATGTTTGGAAGGAGACCGCCCGAACGAAGAGAGGATACAGGCGACTGGAAAACATGTGGCAGGGCTTCCCCCGACCACAAAAGATGGAATTGATGGAATTCACCCCATCGAAGCATATTCTGTCAGCCTTTTCCCAGTCATAAACATGAAGAGAAGGAGGGAAAACAATTCGGCAGAGTTTTCTTGCTTTTTGAAAAATACTTGCACCTGTCACAAAGGCTTTATATAATAAAAATATTAACATGCGTTAAAATAACGTTATATGAATTAGTCGTCACACATTACAACTATAATCTGAGGAAAGCAGGGATCATGATGGTGAAATTGGTAGCGATTTATCGCAAGCCCGAAGATATCGATGCTTTTGACAAGCACTATTTCGAGGTACATGGCCCATTGGCAGAGAAAATGCCTGGCTTAATCAAAATGGAAGTGAGCAAAATCTATGGAACACCAATGGGAGAATCCGACCTGCATCTGATGGCAGAAATGTACTTTGAATCAAAAGAAGCCTTGATGGAAGCGTTGTCATCGCCTGAGGGTCGTGCAGCAGGAAAAGACCTCCGTGGTTTCGCTGGACCAATTGTGTCCATGCATTTTGCAGAAGTAGTTTAATCATGACCACGAAAAGATTGATAGACGAACAAGCGATCCATCAGAAGCATTACACAGAGATTTGTGAGAAGCTAAAGCAAGATCCATTTGCGCAATTTTTGGGCATCAAACTGATTGAGCTGGGAGAAGGAACGGCGACTGCGGAAGTCACAGTTGCCGAGCATATGCTGAATGCACATGGCACCGCTCATGGCGCAATCATCTTCTCCCTGGCAGACTTTGTTTTTGCAGCGGCCTGTAATTCCTATGGCAAAACGTCTGTAGCACTGTCGATGAACATCGGATTTTTGGCTGCTGCCATGAAAGGGAATCGCTTGGTGGCAATCGCGACCGAAGAGAAGAAAAACAATCGAACAGCCTGGTACCGTATTCGCGTAGAAACGGAGCATGGCTTGGTAGCGACACTGGATGCACTGGCTTATCGGAAAAGTGATTACTTCGTCGAAATCGACGAAAACGAATAACTGACAGCGAAAATAAAACGGAGAAAGGATGCCAAAAGCCACGTGCTTAGGCTCCTTTCACTGTTTCAAGACAATACGTGAAAGGGGGCAAAGATGTCAGTGGAGATCCGTAATCGATTCAATCACTACCTGGGCATAGAAGTTGTGCACCGAGATGAACAGGGCTGTAAGGTAGCACTGAAAATTCGCCCCGAGCTGTTCAATAGCATCGAAGGTGTCGTACACGGAGGCGTTACGGCGACATTAGCGGATGTGGCAATGGGGCATGGGGCAGCACCTCATGTGGATGGTGTACAGCAATGTGTGACGGTGGAGAGCAAGATTCAATACCTGCACCCAGCTCGCGGTGAGGTACTCGAGGCACAATCTCATGTATTGAAACAAGGAAAAAGCTTGATCGTGATGGAAGCACGCGTGACTTGTGATGGCAAGCTTGTGGCTTTTGCTACCGGAACGTATGCACGGGTTAACCCGCCTGCACAAGGAGGACGTTGATGATGGAAGAGAGCGTTCGATTTGAACGTGAAGGACATATAGGACTGATTACGCTGAATCGCCCAGATGAGTTGAATGCGCTGAACTACGATGCATTGGAGCGCCTGGGAAACTTGATTGAGCAGGTACGTCTGGATGCAAAAGAGATTCGCGTAGTCATCGTGAAGGCAGAAGGGCGAGCATTTAGCGCAGGGGCAGATCTGAAGGAGCGCCGTACACTGGCGGAACAGCAGGTACGCCGCAATGTACGCAAAATCCGCGATGTATTTACTGCGTTGGAGAGGCTTCCGCAGCCGACGATTGCCATGATTAACGGATTTGCTTTTGGCGGGGGTTTTGAGCTGGCGCTGGCCTGTGATTTCCGCTATGCCGTCGCAGATGCCAAAATGGGTCTGACAGAGGTGAGCTTGGGCATCATTCCAGGTGCGGGTGGTACGCAGCGGTTGTCTCGCTTAATCGGAGTCTCCAAGGCAAAGGAGCTGATCCTGACTGCCAGGCGCATCCAAGCGCAGGAAGCGTATCAAATCGGTTTTGTAAATGCTGTTGCAAAAGATACAGAGGAGCTGCGTGAGCTGGCAATGGGGCTGGCAGACGAGATTTTAGCAAATGCTCCGCTGGCTGTGTATCAGGCAAAATCAGCCATTGATCGCGGAAGCAGTGTCGATTTGCAGACAGGACTAGATATCGAAACCATGTGTTATGAAGTGATTATTCCCACGACAGATCGTCTGGAAGCATTGGAAGCCTTTCGCGAAAAGCGAAAACCAGTTTTTAAGGGCGAGTAACATTTTCAAACAAGTACTCCTACCGAGTCATAACGCAAGGGGATGAGGGAAGCGACATGATCTTTAATACAGAAATGGAAACGCTACCAAGAGAGAAAATGACGGAACTGCAACTGGCACGCTTGAAAGAAACGGTCAAACGCGTATATGAGCGCGTCTCTTTCCACACCAAGGCATTCAATGAAGCTGGTGTGAAACCAGAAGATATCCAATCGATCGAAGACATACAGAAGCTCCCATTTATGAAAAAGACAGATTTGCGAGAAAATTATCCATTCAATCTGTTTGCAGTCGAAATGAAGGAAGTAGCACGCATTCACGGTTCATCCGGGACAAAAGGAAAACCGACTGTTGTCGGCTACACCAAAAAAGACCTGGAGAATTGGGCGGAGATCGTGGCGCGCGCCATTTGCTGTGCGGGTGGTGAGCCGGGAGACATTTTCCATAACGCGTATGGCTACGGCCTTTTTACAGGCGGATTGGGTCTGCACAACGGCATCGAGCACATGGGCGCAGTTGCAGTGCCAGTATCCGGTGGCAATACCTCCCGTCAAATTACGTTGATCGAGGACTTCAAGCCACGTGGCATTGCAGCAACGCCATCCTATGTCCTCAACATCGTGGAAGAGATGAAAAAGCAAGGAATCGATCCGCGTGAGACGAGTGTCAAATACGGGATTTTTGGTGCAGAGCCGTGGTCGGAAGAAATGCGCGTACAACTGGAGCATGAGCTCGACATTAAAGCGGTGGACATTTACGGGCTGAGCGAAGTGATGGGGCCAGGTGTTTCCATTGAATGTCATGAAGGGCAGGATGGCCTGCATATCGCAGAAGACCATTTCTACGCAGAAATTATCGATCCGAGCACTGGAGAAGTGCTCCCATATGGACAAGAAGGCGAGCTCGTATTCACGTCACTGACGAAAGAAGCATTCCCGGTTGTGCGCTACCGTACGGGTGATATCGCTTCCCTCAATACTGAGCCCTGTAAGTGCGGACGGACAACCATGCGTATGTCGCGCATCAAAGGGCGTGTAGATGACATGCTCATTATTCGCGGGGTCAATGTGTTCCCGACAGAGATCGAGTCCGTTTTGCTTACGTTCCACCAATTGGCTCCACACTACCAGGTCGTCATTGAACGCGACGGTGCCCTCGACCGTTTTGAGGTGCACTGTGAGCTGACACCAGCATATGCAAATGAGATCAGTGGAAATGACAGCTCTGCTCTCTCGCCATTGGTGAAAGAAATTTGCCATCAGATCAAAAATACGTTGGGTGTGTCCGTGGTGCTGCGGGTGCAACCGCCGAATTCTTTGACGCGCAGCGAAGGAAAAGCGATTCGTGTCGTGGATAACCGGAACAAATCACAGGCAGCTATTTAAACCAGCTCCTGTAAAAAAAGGGTGTGACAGTTCATGGCCTATGAATATATTAGCGTAGCCAGTGAAGATGGTGTCGGTATCATTACGTTGAATCGACCGAAGATTCTAAACGCACTGAATTTGCAGCTCGTCGACGAATTGGTTGAACAGCTGGAGCAAATGGACCGCGACCCGGATATTCGGGTGATCATCCTGACTGGCAACGCGAGGGCGTTCGCAGCGGGTGCCGACATTAATGAAATGGCGGAAGCATCAGCCATCGACATCATGAAGCGCAATCAGTTCGCGGTTTGGGATCGCATCTCGCTTATCTCCAAGCCGATTATTGGTGCCGTCAGCGGCTTTGTGCTCGGTGGTGGCTGTGAATTAATGATGAACTGCGATATCGTGATCGCTTCGGAGACAGCCGTCATTGGTCAACCGGAAATCAAGCTTGGAGTCATGCCTGGGGCTGGTGGTACACAGCGTCTGACGCGTGCGGTAGGTGAGCGAAAAGCATTGGAGATGCTGCTCACAGGTGAACCGATTTCGGCCAAAGAAGCGTTGAAATACGGATTGGTCAATCGGGTAGTACCAGTGGAGGCGTATTACCAGGAAGCGCTCAAGCTGGCGAAGCAAATCGCCCAGCAGCCGCCGCTCGCAGTACAAGTAATCAAAAAAGCCGTGTACAAAGCTGGTGATCTCCCTCTTCAAGAGGGGATGGATTACGAGCGAAACAGCTTTTATCTTCTTTTGGCAAGCGAAGATCGAAAAGAAGGCATGCAAGCTTTTCTGGAGAAGCGCAAACCCCGTTTTACGGGAAATTAGGAGGCGGCCATGTACGAAACGATTCTTTATGAAGTGTCAGAAGGCGTAGCAGTAGTGACCTTGAACCGTCCGGACAAATTCAATGCGTTTACAGCCGTCATGAACAAGGAAATCACCGATGCATTGAAGCAAGCGCAGAAGGATGCGGATGTGCGCTGCATCGTTCTTACCGGGGCAGGGCGGGCGTTCAATGCCGGTCAGGATCTCAGTGACGTTTCTGGAGGGGGAGATGTGGATTACGGTGGTTTCTTGCGGGATCGCTATAATCCAATGATCCTTCAGTTTCAAAAAACAGAGAAGCCGA
Source organism: Brevibacillus sp. HB1.1 (assembly GCF_013332445.1). Lineage (NCBI taxonomy): Bacteria > Bacillati > Bacillota > Bacilli > Caryophanales > Paenibacillaceae > Brevibacillus > Brevibacillus sp. HB1.1. The sequence continues at coordinate 47,609 of NZ_JABMIV010000013.1, forward strand.
TCATTGCAGCAGTAAACGGTGTAGCAGCAGGTGCAGGCATGAGTGTTGCGCTAGCGTGCGATATTCGCCTGGCATCGGAAAAGGCATCCTTCGTCAATGCTTTTGTCAACATCGGGCTCGTTCCTGATTCAGGAGGCTGCTATTTCTTGCCACGCATCGTCGGGATCGGCAAGGCGTTGGAGCTGGCGATGACAGGGGAAAAAGTATCTGCTGAGGAAGCAATGCGAATTGGATTGGTCAATCAAGTGTACCCTGCGGAGAGCTTCATAGAGGATGCGTTGGCGTATGCGCGCAAGCTGGCGTCACTGCCGACGAAGGGGATTGGTTTAATCAAGCGCACGATGTACAAAGGGCTTGAGATGGGGTTGGAAGAGACCTTGGAATATGAAGCTTTTGCACAAGAGGCGGCTGGCAGCACAGCGGATCATAAGGAAGGGGTCACCGCTTTCATGGAAAAGCGTGCGCCTCGTTTTACAGGCCGTTAGAGGCGAAGGGAGGCAAGCCCAAGTGAGTATAAAAACAGTAGGCGTCATCGGGGCGGGAACGATGGGAGCGGGGATCGCTCTCGTTTGTGCTCGCAAAGGACATCAGGTCATGCTGCTGGATGCAAATCAGGCGGTGCTGGACAAAGCGCTTGTCTATTTGGAATCGATCCTGACAAAAGACGTGGAGAAAAGCAAAATCAGTGAACAAGAAATGGCAGAGACGCTAGAGCTGGTCCATCTCGTATCGGAAATAGAGGAATTGGCAGACTGCGATATCGTCATCGAAGCGGTGCCAGAGCGTCTTGATTTGAAAAAAAGCATTTTCAGCCAGCTTTCTGTGATTTGCAGAGAGGATGCCCTTTTACTAACGAATACTTCCTCCATCTCGATTACGGAGATTGCAGGAGGGCTTTCGCATCCCGAGCGCATTCTCGGATTTCATTTTTTCAATCCGGCACCTGTCATGCCCTTGGTTGAGGTTATTCGCGGGAAAAAATCGAGTGAGGAAAATGTGGAGGTGGCGTATCGATTTGCCCAAGAGTTGGGCAAGGTGCCTGTCCTGGTGACGGACGCCCCAGGCTTTATCGTCAATCGAATCGCGCGGCCTTACTATAATGAAGCATTGCGTATCATGGGCGATCATGTGGCAGGTGTGGAACAGATTGACCGCATTATGAAGCTGGCTGGCGGATTCAAAATGGGACCGTTTGAGTTGCAAGACATGATCGGCATCGACATCAATTTTGCCACCACCAAATCGATCTATACCGACTTCTTCCATGAAGGACGATTTAAGCCTAGCCGGATTCAGCAACAAATGGTTCAATCCGGCAGCTTGGGCAGAAAGACGGGGGAAGGCTTCTATGATTACAACCAATAAGGCTGTATTGCTCGTGGGCACAAGCCCGCTGTACGCAGAGTTGAATCATTTGATGGTGGAAAGAGGTTACCAGGTGCTTACGCTTGCAGAAGCGATGGCTGAACCTGAGCTGATTGAATTGGCTGTGGAAGTAAATAGCGTCGATTTGCAGGCGAAAAAGAGGCAGGTACGCGAGCTGGATGACCTATTGCCACCAAACGTACCGATTATCACAACTTCGCTCGCGATTACAGCGACAGAGGTAGCGTCATGGACACAGCATCCTGAACGCGTTTGCGGATTTGGAACGCTCGTGCCCTTGGTTGAACGGGAGCTGATCGAGATTGCCCCTGCCCTGCAAACGGAGCTGGATACGATTCAAGCAACGGAAGGCTTCTTTCAATCACTCGGGAAAGCAACGGAGACCGTAAATGACGAGGTAGGTCTCGTGTTCCCACGCATTTTAACACTCATTATCAACGAGGCTACCTTTACGCTGATGGAAAAAGCAGCAACCGCTACCGATATCGATATCGCGATGAAAAAAGGAACCAACTACCCATACGGCCCTCTCGAATGGGCAGATCGTATCGGGTTGGATGAGATTTTTGCGATATCGAGAGGCTTGCAGCGCGACCTGGCCGAGGAGCGTTATCGCACAGCGCCGCTATTACGCAAGCTGGTGCTGGCAGGGCGTGTCGGCGTACGCAGTGGGCAAGGCTTTTACACGTACGAAGAAAAAGTAGGTGTAGAGGCATGAGCTTGACTACCAAGAAGGTGTACATAGCAACAGCAGTACGTACACCAATCGGCAAGCTGGGCGGAAGTCTGAAGAACACCCCCATCGACGACCTGACAGCCATTGTCTTGAATGGAGCGCTTGCGAAGGCAGGACAATCCGGTGAGATTGTTGATGGGGTCATCATGGGTAACGTCATATCGGCCGGGCCGTTTATTAACATTGCGCGCGTTGGTTTGTTGAAAGCAGGGCTACCTGACACCATACCTGGACTGACAGTGAATCGGGTGTGTGCATCCGGGCTAGAGGCAGTCAATTTGGCTGCGCAGTCCATCCAGGCAGGACATAGTCAGGTCATGCTGGCAGGCGGTGTAGAGAATTTGACTCGTTCACCGTATATCATGGAAAAATTCGAGCAGCCGTATCAACGTGGGGGACAGATGCTGATCGAGTCCTTTGGCGGACCTCGTTCTGCTCCTGTCTCGCTTTATGGCGATCTGACCATGGGAGATACAGCGGAAAACGTGGCGGAGCAATTTGGTATCAGTCGTAAGGATCAGGATCGTTTTGCAGCAGAGAGCCAGTCTCGGGCTATCAACGCTATAGAGGCAGGTCTGTTTCGCGATGAGATCATTCCCATCACGTTAAAAGGGAAAAAGGGGGAAGAAACGCTGTTTGATACGGATGAATTCCCAAGAAGGGATTCTAGTGTGGAGTCATTGTCCAAGTTGCGACCAGCCTTCCGAAAAGATGGTAGCGTCACAGCAGGCAACTCCTCTGGTATCAACGATGGCGCAGCGGCCTTGCTGCTGATGAATGAAGAAACGCTGCTAAAGACAGGCATCGCTCCTTTGGGGCGCATTGTTCATTTTGTCAGTGCTGGTGTAGATCCGCGCATTATGGGCATTGGTCCGGTCGCTGCGATCCGCAAGCTGTTAGCAGAAACGAACATGACCGTAGATCAAATTGATCTATTTGAGTTAAATGAAGCTTTTGCTTCCCAGTCACTCGCCTGCATGCGCGAACTGGGACTGGACCCTTTGAAAACGAATGTAAACGGTGGAGCAATCGCGTTGGGTCATCCACTCGGAATGAGCGGTGCCCGACTGGCAGGTACGATACTTTTCGAGCTGAGACGTCGCCAAAAGAAATACGGAATCGTTTCTTTGTGTATAGGCGGCGGTCAAGGATTGGCCACGTTAGTAGAAGCGCTATAGAAACAAAGCCCTTGTGCATGGGAGGAGTGGAAGAATGAGTACACCTGTCATCATAGATGCTGTGCGCACGCCAATCGGCCGTATTGGTGGTGCGTTGAAGGATGTGCGCCCGGATGACCTGGGCGCATTGGTGATTCAAAAGCTACTGGAACGAAACTCGATCGATCCGAAGACGATTGATGATGTCATCATGGGTTGTGCCAATCAGGCTGGGGAAGATAACCGCAATGTCGCGCGTATGTCACTTCTGTTGGCGGGGCTACCTGTCGAAGTGCCGGGAGTGACAGTGAACCGTCTGTGCGGCTCAGGTCTGGAGGCTGTGAACCAAAGCGCGAATGCAATCAAAGCCGGAGCAGGTCATGTCTATATCGCGGGCGGGACAGAGAGCATGACACGTTCTCCGCTGGTGATGATGAAGCCAGGCACGGCTTTTCAGCGCGGCAATCAGCAGTTGGTCGATACGACATTGGGCTGGCGATTGGTTAACGAAAAAATGAAAGAGATGTATCCGCCGATCAGCTTGGGGGAAACAGCGGAGAAGGTAGCGGAGCAATATGGCATTAGCCGTGAAGCGCAGGATGAGTTTGCTTTGCGCAGTCAGCAAAATTACGCACGTGCCTTAGCAGAAGGAAAGTGGGATGCGGAGATCGTTCCCGTTGAGCTGAAAGGGCGCAAAGGCGAGGTTACGCTGTTTGAGCACGATGAGCATGCACGTCCAGAGACGACCATCGAACAGCTCCAAAAGCTGAAACCAGCATTCCAAGCAGATGGCAGCGTCACAGCAGGAAACTCCAGCGGTCTAAACGATGGAGCCTGCGCTCTGCTTATCATGGAACAGGAAGCGGCTCTTGCAGCCGGCTTGAAGCCTCGTGCAAGAATCGTCGCATCCGCTGTGGCAGGGGTCGATCCTTCCGTAATGGGAATTGGGCCTGTACCTGCTACTCGCAAAGTACTGAAGCAGGCAGGCTTGTCGCTTACGCAGATTGATCTGTTCGAATTCAACGAGGCTTTTGCGGCGCAGGCAGTGGCGAGCGTACGTGAGCTGGGGGTCAACCCTGATCTGGTCAACGTAAATGGCGGAGCAATTGCTTTGGGCCATCCTCTCGGGTGTAGCGGAGCGCGCATCCTTACTACTCTTCTGAATGAAATGGAGCGTCGTGATGCTCATTACGGGCTGGCTGCGATGTGCATTGGAGTTGGACAGGGAATTGCGACGATTATCGAGCGTGTGTAGCTTGGGTAGATAGGGAGGCAGGTACTCTTGATAGATAGACTGCAGCCAGGTACGACGGAAGAATTTACTGTGACAGTGACAAAGGACATGCTGCCTGTTTTTGAAGGCCAAGTCGTGCATCCCGTGATGTCGACAGTCAGCATGATTTATTACATGGAATGGGCGGGAAGACGTGTCATTTTACCGTACCTGGAAGCTGATGAAGAGGGCTCGGGATTTGCTGTAGACATCAAGCATGTCGGCCCAGCAGTGATTGGTCAAGCGGTCACGTTCCGGGCTACCTGCGTGCAGGTTACCGAAAAACGCGTAGTGTGCGAGGTTACGGCAGACACTACGCGTAATCGTGTAGGACTCGGTACGTTCGTCCAAGCCATCTTCAAAAAGGACGAGATCAAGCACCGATTTGAGGCCTTGCAAGCAGAGATCAACCAGGAAGTAAATGGGAAATCATAAATATGACAGAATAAATTGACTCTTTTAAAATGTTTTACTATAATTACGTTTAAATTACGTTATGCGATTTTATCGTCATATACTCTCGATCGATTCACGCACTTCCTACAGAATATGGTACAATTTCACACAGCATATAGGTATGAATCGATTTGGGGGTAGAAGAAACGTGAAGCCACAATCCATGCTTTTTACAATTTACGGGGAATACGTCCGCCATTATGGAAGCGAAATCTGGATTGGTAGTCTGACCAAGCTGATGGGGGAATTCGGACTGTCGGAGCCGGCTGTTCGTGCAGCAATCTCCCGGATGCTTCGCCAAGGCTGGCTGGAATCGCGAAAAGTAGGGAACCGCAGCTTCTACTCGGTATCCGAGCGCGGCAAAAAGCGGCTGGAAGAAGCAGCGGCACGTATTTATAAGGTCGAGACAGATGTGTGGGACGGCAAGTGGTGCATTGCCAGCTACAACATCCCAGAGGAGCGTCGAGCGCTGCGTGATCAACTGCGCAAGGAGCTGGGCTGGATGGGCTTCGGGATGCTGACGACCAGCACATGGATCAGCCCGAATAACCTCAGTGATCGCGTGAAGGACCTGACGGAAGCCCACGAGATTACAGAGTATGTCGAGATTTTTACATCAGAGCATATGGGCTGGAGCGATCCGAAGCAGCTCGTGCAGAAATGCTGGGATATCGATGAAATCAATGAAAAATACAAGGCCTTCATCGATGCCTACCGAGGTGAATACGAGCAGCTTTCAGCAAAACTCAGCAATGGGGAAGAGGTTTTAGACAGCCATTGCTTCGTGGAAAAGACAAAGCTCGTCCACCAGTACCGCAAGTTCTTGTTCATCGATCCTGATTTGCCGCAGGAATTGTTGCCAGAGCTGTGGTTGGGCAAAGAGGCGGATCAGTTGTTCCAAAATTACTACCAGTTATTGAATCCAGGGGCAGTACGATTCTTCGAGACCGTGTATGAAGCTGCGCCATCCGCATAGGCGATAGCTGCGAAGGAAAGGCCCTAGCAAGTCTAGGGTCTTTTTCATTCAATTCATTTTCCATTATTTAAAATGTAAGCGTTTTACTTGGGTGTGTTTGGTGGACGCGAAACAAAGGGGGTACAGCACGAATATGACGGAATTGCTACAGTACGTTGCAAACGGCCTCGTCAGTGGCGGGATTTACGCGATCGTAGCGGTTGGTTTCATCACGATTTACAACGTAAGCAAGGTCATTAATCTGGCACAGGGTGAATTTTTGATGCTGGGCGGAATGGTCACAGTCGCCTTGATTGGCATGAATCTTCCATATGGGTTGGCGGCATTGCTCGCGATCCTCCTGGTCACCTTGATCGGTGTTTTGATGCAGAAATATGTAATCGCTTACGTCAAAAAGGCTAATCCAATTAGTTTGATTATTTTGACGATAGGGATTTCGACACTCATTCGCGGCATTGCCAGCTTTATTTGGGGAAAAGATGCGTTTGCACTCGAACCGATTACGAGCAATGAGCCGATCTCGATTGGCGGCGTGATGATCGCGCAACAAAGTATCTGGATTTTGGCTGCTGTTCTTATCATTCTTTTTCTACTTTGGTACTTGATGGACAAGACGATTCTCGGCAAAAAAATTAACGCCTGTTCGGTCAACCCAATGGCAGCTCGCTTGATGGGGATCAGCCCGACAAAGATGAGTATGCTGGCCTTTGCCATCAGTGGAGCGACAGGAGCGATAGCAGGAGTCGTGATCGCGCCGCTTTCCGTAACCTCCTACGATATAGGCGTGTTGCTCGGAATCAAAGGTTTTTCCGCAGCCATTCTAGGCGGACTGGGGAATCCATTGGGTGCAGCCGTAGCCGCCTTTTTACTCGGGATCGTCGAGTCGCTAGGAGCTGGTTACATCAGCTCGGGTATGAAGGACGCGATCGCCTTTCTGGTGTTGATCGGCATGCTGTTGATTAAGCCATCCGGCATCTTTGGAGAACGTAGCGTTGGAAAAGGAGGGCTATGATGAAGCAGATCATCGATAAGTGGGGCAAAAGCATAGGAATCTACCTGTTTTTGATGATTCTTTTCCCATTCGTTATGCCAGATGAATACTATCGATCTGTCGGAATTATTATCGGTCTTCAAGCAATTGTAACCATCGGGCTATGTCTCGTGATGGGGCTGGCCGGACAAATTTCGTTGGGGCAAGCCTCGTTTTGGGGGATAGGCGCCTATACGTCGGCTGTATTGACGACGAAGTACGGTCTGCCGCCATTTGTCGGTCTTATCGCCGCTGCGGTTGTTCCAGGGTTATTCGCCTTTATCCTCGGACGGGCGATAGCGGGGCTGCAAGGCTACTACCTCGCGATGGCAACTCTCGCATTTGGCTACATCGTCCAGATCGGGATTACGGAATGGGAGTCGGTCACAGGGGGAGCAAACGGGATGATCAGCATTCCGCAGATGACTTTCTTCGGTGGAAGCGAGCTATCCATGTACTTTCTGATTTGGGGAGTCGTCACCTGTGTGCTGCTCTTCTCACTTAATCTCTTGAATTCACGAGTCGGCAGAGCGTTTCGGGCGATTCACAAAAGTGAAATTGCCGCGACCTCGATGGGAATTGATGTCCGCAAGTTCAAGCTGAATGCCTTTGTAGTAAGCGGCATGTTCGCTGGTATTTCCGGCGGCTTGTATGCCCATTACATGGGAATTCTTGATCCGCAGCCGTTCGGACTGCACGAGTCGATCAAGTTTCTGACGATGGTCGTCATCGGCGGGATGACAAGCATCTGGGGCGCTTTGATTGGGACCATCCTGATTGGCTTTATCAGTGAAGGGCTGATCCTCTTGGGTGAAGTGGTGCCGGGCTTGCAGGGGGATGTGGATACGATTGTGTTCGGTGCGATTCTCGTGCTGATCATTATGTTCATGCCAGAAGGATTGGTTCCGCGTATCCGGGTTGCTTTCGAAAAAGGGCAGGCGAAAAAGGCGAAGGCCATGGCTGACAACGCACAACGAAAGCAGCAGGTGGAAAGGAAGGCTGCAACATGACAACACTTTTGGATGTGCAAAAGCTCTCTCGTGATTTTGGCGGCGTGCGGGCAGTGAATCAAGTAGATTTTCAGGTGCGAGAAGGAGAGATCCTCGCGCTGATCGGTCCGAATGGCGCTGGAAAAAGCACGGTGCTCAACATGGTGTCGGGTGTGATCCCGCCTTCGGAAGGAGAGATTCGCTTCAGCGGCCAGCCGTTGACACGTGTGCAAGGCTACAAATATGCCGGATTGGGCATCACCCGAACCTTTCAAAACCTCCAAACCTTTGACGATATGACCGTCTTGGAAAACGTGATGGTCGGCATGCATACCAAGACAAGCGCGAGTCTCTTTTCCTGCGGCATGAATCTGGCAAAGTCCCGCAAGGAAGAGAAGATGATGCAGGAGCAAGCACAGACGTGGATAGAAAATGTTGGCTTGGCAGAGGAAGCGTCCTTGCTGGCTGGGAGCTTGCCATACGGGAAACTGCGGCTGATGGAGATTGCCCGCGCAATGGTAGCCAAGCCACGGCTGCTCTTGTTGGATGAGCCTGCTGCGGGTCTGAATCATACCGAGACGGCGGAGATGAGCCGCATGTTTTGCGAGATTCGTGACAACGGAACGGCTATTTTACTAGTGGAGCATGACATGGATATGATCATGACGATTGCGGATCGCATCGTTGTATTGGATCAAGGATCAAAAATCGCAGAAGGAACCCCGCGTGAGATTCAGGAGAACCCGCGAGTGATTGCGGCGTATCTGGGTGCAGAATGAAGCGCGAAAGAGGTGGACAAACATGGGGAAGGCAGTCCTTACAGTAGACAACATCACGGCTCGCTACGGTCCGGTGGAAGTGTTGCACGGGATTACTTTACAAGTGAACGAAGGCGAGATCGTCTCTCTGTTAGGTGCAAATGGGGCAGGTAAAACGACACTTTTGAACTGTATTTGCGGTCTGCACAGCGACAAGGAAGGCAAGATTTGGTTTCGTGACGCGGACATTACACGTGTTCCTGCGGAGCTGGTAGTACCGCGGGGCATGGCGCATGTACCGGAGCGCAGACAAATTTTTTCGACGCTGACCGTAGAGGACAATTTGTGGCTGGGTGCTTCGCATCGGATGCCCAAGACGAGCAAAAAGGAAATTGCCAAAGAAATGGAGACGGTGTATGAACGTTTTCCCATTTTGGCAGAGCGGAAATGGCAGCTCGGGGGAACGCTTTCCGGGGGGCAACAGCAGATGCTCGCCATTGGCAGAGCGCTCTTGTCTCGACCGCAGCTTCTTTTGTTGGACGAGCCTTCGCTAGGATTGGCTCCATTGATTGCCAAAGAAATCCTGACGATTGTGCAGGAGATTCGTTCGGAGTGGGGCACCACGGTGCTGTTGGTCGAGCAAAATGCTCGCGCAGCGCTCGCTATTTCCGACCGGGCTTACGTACTCAGTACAGGAACCGTCATGCTGGAAGGGAAGGCAGACGAGATTAGCAATGACCCGCGTGTGCAATCTGCTTATTTGGGAAGCTCCCACGAGGCAGTGTAGCCAATAGCAGTTTGACTAAGATAGACACATACATTTGAGGGGGTACACCCATGAAAAAACGAACATTCAAAAAATGGCTATTTCCAGCAGCAGTCGCTTCGCTCGTTTTCTTGAGTGCCTGTGGAGGCGGCGCTACGCCAGCGGCAGAGTCGGGCACTGGTGGCGCCAGCAAGGACCCGATCAAGGTCGGCGCTATTTTCTCGCTGACTGGTCCGAACAGTCCGCTCGGCGTACCAGAGAAGCAAGCGGTAGAGTTGTTGGTAAAAGAAATCAACGGCGCTGGCGGAGTAGAGGGTCGACCGTTGGAAGTCATTTTTGAAGACGACAAGTCTGACAATACGGAAGCAGTAAAAGCAATCAAAAAGCTCGCTTCGAAAGAAAAGGTCGTAGCTGTACTCGGTTCCTCGGGCAGTGGTCCGTCTCTCGGGATGGCTGAGTATGCCGCAGCAGAAAAGCTCCCGCTGATCTCGATGGCAGCGGCAGACCAAATCACCAATCCAGTTCGTGCAGGCATCTACAAAACGCCGCACACGGACGTACACGGAACGAAGCGCATTTTCAAATATTTGAAGGAAAAAGGCATTACGAAAATTGCTACGCTCAATGACAGCAATCCATACGGAAGTGGCTGGACCACGCAATTGCAAAAATATGCGCCTGAATACGGCATCACGATTGTAGCCGAGGAAAAGTACGGCACAAAAGATCCGTCCATGAGCTCCCAATTAACCAAGATCAAAGGGACGGATGCGCAGGCACTGATTGTGGCAGGTACGAATCCTGGACCCGCCACGATTGTGAAGGAAGCCAAGCAACTGAACCTCACTATTCCGATCATTAGCAGCCATGGCTCTGCGAATAGCAAATTTCTCGAACTGATTGGAGACGCAGGTGAGGGTGTCCTGATGGTAGCTGGAAAACTGCTCATTCCCGAACAAGTAGCGGCAGACGATCCGCAATCTGCCATCATCAAAAAATTCGTGGATGGTTATCAAGCTGCCTACAATACACAGCCAGACGGCTTCGCGGGATACGGATACGACGGCTTGAATCTGCTCGTGGAAGGCTTGAAGCAAGCAAGCGGCGACACCTCTAAACTGGGCGAAGTATTGGAAAAGGCGAAATACGTAGGGGTAACCGGAGAATTCAAGTTCACGGCTGATGATCATAACGGTCTGACAGAAGACAGCATGATCATGGTTGAAGTGAAGGATGGAAAATTCCAGCTCGTTAAATAAGAGAAAGAAGTTCGTTCCCTCCGCGTCGTGAAGAAGAATGCGGGGGGAATCGTTGTTTTCATCACAAGGGTAGGAGGATCATGCATGTCTCAATTGCTGAATAGCGTCTTAATGGTCGCACCGATTTTACAAAAGGCGTTTTTGTCTGAATGTATGGTAGGAGTCACCGACAAAGAGAAGTTTCTCGCCTATTATCCGGCACAGGGCTTGAACCTGGGGATTCGAGTAGGAGACGAATTGCGCCAGGGGAGTATCAATGCAACGGCGGTAAAAGAGGGCAAGCGGGTCGTGAAGAAGATTTCCAAAGAGCTCTACGGCATTCCTTATATCGCAGTCGGTTATCCGCTTGTCGAAAACGGGCGTGTAGTTGGTTGCTTGGCGACAGGCGTGACGACCGATCAAGAGGATCGTTTGCTCGGTTTGGCTCAAAACTTGACGGACGCGCTGGAAAATATCGCACAGCATACAGAAAGTCTGGCAAAGGACGCGGACAATTTGGCACAAGCTAGCCACACGCTGAGTGATGCAGCTGGTCAATTAGAGCTGAAAATTGCAGAAACGACCCAAATCAACGAATTGATCCGCAATATCTCGACGCGATCCAATGTACTCGGCTTGAATGCCGTCCTCGAAGCGGCACGGGCAGGTACTGCTGGTCGCGGCTTTTCCGTGGTCGCAGAGGAAATTCGTCAGCTTTCCCAGACGACCGCTACTTCAGCGAAAGGTATTTTCCAGCTATTAGATGAAATGAATGCACTCGTCGGGACGGTAACGGGCGAAATGGAGAAGACGATGAATCACAGCGTGCAGCAGTCAACGCGAATACAGGAGCTGGATGCAGTCATGCAGGAGCTGCGGCAAATGGCCGAGCAATTAAAAAAGGCAGCAGAAATAACTGGGCGCGGAGAATAGGAGAGTCTCAATGTAAGCGTATTGCAAAAACGTATGACGATATGTTATTATTGCGTTATAAAAACGTATTATAATTTTAACATAATGCATATCTGATAAAAGGAGGGCGTTCTCCATGCAAATGAGGCTCGAACATGCCGATCTGACTGAAAACGAAAAGTTGGAAGCGTTTTTAGCGAGAATCGAACGCGGGGAAAAAATAGAGGCAGACGATTGGATGCCAGACGACTATCGCAACCAGTTGATCAAGTTGATTTCGATGCATGGCATCAGTGAGATCATGGGTGCCTTGCCGGAAAAAGAATGGGTACCAAAGGCGCCGACACTGCGCAGAAAGCTGGCAATTATGGCGAAGGTCCAGGACGAGATGGGGCATGGTCAATTGCTGCTTCGCGTCGTAGAAGACTTGCTTGGGCCATTGGGCAAGACGCGCGAGGATATCATGAATGATTTGTTTACAAAAAGACTGAAATTTCACAATGTATTCCACATGGAGGCGCCTACCTGGGCTGATGCTGGTGTGATTGGCTGGCTGGTTGACGGCGCGGCTATCATTACGCAATCGATGTCCCTCGATACATCTTATGCACCTTACGCCCGTGCTCTGCATCGGATCTGTGCGGAAGAAAAGTTCCACGCCCAACATGGGGAGAGCATCGTCTTGGAGTTGGCAGAAGGCACCGATGAACAGCGCCAAATGCTGCAAGATGCTATCCATCGTTGGTGGCCAGCGCTCTTGATGTTTTTCGGACCGCCGGAAAACGGCAACATTACGAGCAATCAGGAATCCAACATGCGCTACAAGATTCGTACACAGACCAATGAAGAATTGCGCCAAGTATTCCTGAAAAAGTATTTGCCGCGTATTTTCCACCTTGGCTTCACAGTTCCAGACGATACGATTTACTTCGACGAGGCAGAAGACAAATGGGTCTACCAACAGCCTGACTGGGAAGAGTTCAAGCAAATCGTCAAGGGGAACGGACCACGCTCTGCTCACCGTCTGAATCTTCGGGTAATGTCTTATGAGGAAACCAAATGGGTGCGCGACGCAATTATGTCGTACGGCCGACAAGTAGGGTAGGTGAATGTGGATGAGCAACGAAAACTTTTTCATATACGAAGTATTCAGCCAAAAAACCGTAAATGCTCCGTTCGTCCAACAGTTCAGTTTGTTGGCACCCAATAAAGAAGTCGCTTTGAGTATGGCGAGGGAGAATTTCCTGCGCCGCGAGCCTTGTTTTAATTTGTGGGTAGTCAAACGCGACGACATTTTTGGACTGCCGCCAGAGGAGCGTCCTTTCCTGGAAAGACTCGATAACAAGAGCTATCGGGAGACCAAAGGATACGGCGATTTGCAGTCGAGATGGCGTCACCATCGCGAGCAGTACGAAGAAAAACAGAAGCATGCAGGCAACGGCAGTTAAGCAGGAGGGATACAATCATGGGCGACCGTTTACATGTAGAAACAGTGGAAGCAGCAAAGCAAAACCCGGCATTCGCAACAGCCTTGACCGACCTGTTGTTCCAGCTTGCTGATGACGATTTTATATTAGCGTATCGCGGATCGGAATGGCTTGGGCTTGCTCCGCATATTGAAGAAGATGTGGCCTTTTCTTCGATGTCTCAGGACATGATGGGCCATGCCGTGATGTTTTATGAAATGCTGGAGCAACTAGGAGTGGGCAAAGCAGATGATCTCGCACAGCTGCGCGAGGCGAAGGCGTTTTCCAATGCGATCTTGGTAGAGCGTAAAAACGGCGACGGCGAATACAACGATCATCCTCATTACGATTGGGCTTATGCGATTGTTCGCAGCTATGTGTACGGCTTATACAAGCAGGTTCGCTTGGAGGCACTTACGCAGTCGTCATACGCACCACTCGCGCTGGTTAGTCGCAAAATGATGACAGAGCATCGCTATCATCTGATGCATTGGCAAGTTTGGCTGAAGCAACTGGCGAACAGTACGCCTGATGCGCGTCAGAGGCTGGAGGCAGCCATTGCAAAAGTTTGGAAGGATGCAGGGGAGCTGCCTCATCTCGGACCAAACGAGGTCGATATCGTTCAATTTGGCCTGATTGTAGAAGAAGAGCAACTGAAACAAAAATGGCTGACACTGACCCAAGACATTTTCGAAAAAGCAGGACTCGAATGGCAGGGGGAGCCAGGAGTGCCACAAGAGCGCGGACGTCACGGTGAACATACTGCTGATCTGGTGCAAGCTTTGGCTACCTTGTCTGAAGTGTACCGCATTGATCCGGCTGCAGGCTGGTAAAAAGGAGTGATTCTCTCATGGCGCAAGAAGAACTGCAACTGCATGAAGGGCTTGAAGCGACATGCTGGGAACTGCTGCAGCAAGTAACAGATCCCGAAATTCCGGTGATCAGCATGGTAGAGATGGGGATGATTCACAAAGTGCGCGTCGAGACAGACGTCGTACACGTCGAGGTGCTCCCTACCTTTGTCGGCTGTCCGGCACTCGAGATCATGAAGAAGAACATCACAGAAAAGCTGGTGGAGGTAGAAGGAATCAATCAGGTTCAGGTAGCGTTCGTCTATGATCCAGCCTGGACATCTGATCGTATCGCCTTGGATGCTCGTGATAAGCTGAAAAGCTTTGGCATCGCGCCGCCACCGCTTGACTTCAAACCGGGAGATACATGGGAAGTGGCATGTCCCTACTGTGATTCCCCGTATACACAAATGGAAAATTTGTTTGGCCCTGCTGCTTGTCGAAGTATTTTGTATTGCCGGCACTGCAAAAATCCGTTTGAGGCCCTAAAACCAATCTATTGAGAGAGATTGAGAGGAGCGAATGTCATGGGAGAGTACAAGCAAATGTTTATTAATGGAGAATGGGTGAATGCCGAGAGTGGCGAGTCCATTCAAATTACGAATCCTGCTACAGGCGAAACAGTTGGAACAGTAACCTTCGGCGATGGTCGTGATGCCAACAAGGCCATCGACGCTGCTCATCAGGCATTTGCAAGCTGGTCTCGACTGACTGCTCGCGAGCGCGCCAAATATTTGTACAACTTGTCCGAGCTGGTGAAAAACAATCGGGATGAACTAGCGGGCATCATTTCTGCTGAAATGGGCAAGCCTTTGGGCGAGGCAAAAGGCGAAGTTCTGGGTGCCGCTGATAATTTCGTTTGGTACGCAGAAGAAGCCAAGCGTGTCAACGGAGAAACGATTCCATCTTCCGTTGCGAACAAGCGAATCATGGTGCTGCGTCAGCCTGTAGGGGTGGTTGGGGCGATTACCCCGTGGAACTTCCCGGTGAACATGGTTGCACGCAAGATCGCTCCGGCATTGGCTGCGGGCTGCACGGTGGTTTTAAAGCCAGCAGAAAGCACGCCGCTGTCTGCGATTCGTATGTTTGAGCTGATTGAGCAGGCTGGTTTTCCAAAAGGTGTCGTAAACCTCGTCATTGGAAATCCTGAATCGATTGGGAAAGAATTCATCGACAATCCGAAGCTTTCCAAAATCGGATTTACAGGCTCCACTCGTGTCGGCAAGCTGCTGATGGAGGGCGCGGCGAAGCAAGTAAAGCGCGTCAGCATGGAGCTTGGTGGTCACGCACCGTTCATCGTATTCCCGGATGCCGATCTGGATGCAGCCGTAAAAGGTCTGTTTGAGAGCAAATTCCGTAACTCCGGTCAAATGTGCATTTGCACGAACCGTCTGTACGTCCACGAGGATGTCGCAGATGCGTTCACAGAAAAGCTGGTAGAGCGTCTGAAGCGTGCGAAGGTAGGAGATGGTCGCCAGAAAGAGACAGAGATCGGTCCACTGGTGAACGAGCGTGCCTTGAACAAGGTGCTCGAGCATATCGAGGACGCCAAGGACAAAGGCGGGCAAGTGGTATACGGCGGAAATCGTTTGGTTGAAGGTGATTATGCGAAGGGCTTCTATTGCGAACCGACCTTGCTTGCTGGCGTTACATCGGATATGAAAATCTCTTTTGAGGAAACGTTCGGTCCAGTCGTTCCACTCGTGCGTTTTACAGAGGAAGCGGATGTTGTACAGATGGCAAACGACACACGTTACGGCTTGGCTGCTTATGTGTATACCCGCGATAATCAGCGTTGCTTCCGTATGGCTGAGCTCCTCGAATACGGAATCGTAGGGATCAATGATGGTTCTCCTACGCAGACGCAAGCGCCGTTTGGCGGATTCAAGGAAAGCGGAATCGGCCGTGAAGGTGGCCGCTACGGAATGGATGAGTATTTGGAAACCAAGTTCGTTTCCTTTGGACTGTAAGATAGGAAGAGAAGAAGAGTTCAGACAAGATCTGGACTCTTCTTTATTTTCATATAGGAAAGATTTTAAAAGGTACTGATGAACAAACAAAGCAGGTGAGAAGAAAAAGCACAGGGCTCGTAGACCTTGACACCGCCAACCCAGTCGGAACTTCAAAAAGGGGACCACGCTTGTCGAACACTTCTTCCTTGAGAAACGTCCGCCCGTAGGGTGGCTTTGGCTCGACGGTCCCCTTTTTGAAGTGGAGACGGCCAGTCAATCCCACATGCTGGCGTGTCAGAGTCGAAGAGAACTGTGCTTTTTCTTCTCCTCCACTATGCTGACTCCACTCATAAGGAGTTTTTTTTTATGTAAATTTTGTGAATTGTTTTGTTCAACACTTTGTTCATTTTTATCTACAAAGAAAAAGGGAATCAACGGTATAATGGAGATTGGATCAAGGGCAACATTTAATAGATAAAAATTGGTATTTCATATTGACGCAATATGTACATATGACGACGCCCAGCAAGAGTGGTATCGTCCAAGATTTTACATTTTGGAAGGGAGGATATAAACATGGGAAATGAACATCAAATGCACGAGATGTCACCGGCTGTCGGAACCGCAACCTTTTCAGATTTGTGGAGTCCGGATGTGATGCTTTTGTCGTTACTCGTGACTACTGTCTATTTTCTCGTAACCGGTCCTATGCATAAACGTTTTGAAAACGCTACACCGGCGACTGGCAAGCAAAGATTACTTTTTGTGTTGGCAATCGTGTTGTTTTACACCGCACAAGGAAGCCCTATCAGTTATTACGGCCATCATTACATGTTTAGTTTGCACATGCTCCAACAATCGATCTTGTACTTTGCCCTGCCACCGCTTATGCTTCTCGCAATGCCTGAATGGCTTTTGGCCAAGATTTTCCGTCCGAAAGCGATGAAGTTCATACTAAACTCTTTGACACACCCGTTAGTGGCAGCGCTGTTGTTCAACTCACTGTTTTCGTTTTACCATGTTCCATTTATTTTTGATGCCGTCGCGATTAACCATGAGTGGATGACGTTTTATCATGTCATTCTCGTGATTGCCGCATTTGCGATGTGGTGGCCGATTGTGAGTCCGTTGTCTGATAACAAGCGACAACTGGCTGGATTGAAAAAACTGTCGTACGTTTTTGCAAACGGTGTCTTGATTACGCCCGCCTGTGCGCTGATTATTTTTGCTTCGGAACCGCTGTACGCTACGTATATAGCTGCGCCACAGCTATTCCAAAGCCTCGACGCGTTTAACGATCAGCGTCTTGGCGGAATCATTATGAAGCTGGTACAGGAGCTTGTTTACGGCTGTGTGCTGGCCTATGTCTTCTACCATTGGTACAAGGCAGAGAAGCAGGACGACATGCCGATGGATCAATCTTTCGGTGCTGAAAAGCCGACTTTTTAAATATGCGCGAACAGCAGAAACGTTTGTTGAATGAGGTGAAAAAATGGGGCTCATATTGCCTACGGTAAGTACGGCTTTTATCGTGATTAGTGGAATTCTCGTTGCGATTGGCTGGTACGCCATTGCGAAAAAGCAAGTAGAAAAGCATATGAAGATTATGAAATGGGCTGCGATCTGTGCCACGATTTTCTTTATCACTTATGTATCCAGAACGGTCTTTGTCGGAAACACGCATTTTGGCGGACCAGACAGCATTAAGCCAATCTATCAGACGTTCTTGTTCTTCCACATCATCCTGGCAACAGTCGGTGGTGTGATGGGTCTGATTACACTCAGATACGCTTACACGAAAAACTATGCTTCTCATCGTAAGATCGGTCCTTGGACGTCCATTGTGTGGTTTATCACTTCCATTACAGGAGCGGCGGTTTATTTGCTGCTGTACTGGATTTATCCGGGTGGCGAGACGTCTGGCGTGCTGGATGTAATTTTTGGTAAGTAATCGTTTTAGTAGTTTTTTGGGCATTGGATACAATGTAGTTAGTTTATCCAGTCATGATTCGGATGTTCAGATAGAAGGAAACAGGAGGTACAAAACGTGGACCAGCAAATGCCGATGCAGGAATCGCTTGATGCCGATGCTGCTTTGCAGACACAGCCGGTAGGGCCAGCTACCTTTCAGGATTACGTACAACTGACGAAGCCTGGTATTACCCTGTCAAACTTGATGACCACTTTTGCTGCTTTATGGTTAGCGTCCTACGGTTATCCGAACTGGAAACTGGCTTTATTCACCATGCTAGGAACCGCTTTGGTCATTATGTCGGGTGCGGCTTTAAATAATTTCTACGACCGTGATCTGGACAAAAAAATGAAGCGGACGCAAAATCGTGCGGTAGCGACAGGAAGAATTTCTGCACGTAACGCGATCCTCTTAGGGATTGGCCTGCTGTTGGCAGGGGTTACTGTGTTGGCTGTATATGCGAATCCCTTGGCGGCGGTTTGGGGATTAATCGGTCACATTTTTTACGTCTTGATTTACACGCCGCTGAAAAGAGTAACAACTCTCAATACGGTGATTGGTGGTATTTCAGGTGCAGCTCCTCCAGTGATTGGGTGGGTAGCAGTAACAGGCACCATGGACATGACGGCTTGGCTGTTGTTCCTGGTCTTGTTCTTGTGGCAGCCACCCCATTTTTTGGCGTTGGCCATGCTGAAAACAGAAGAATACCGTGCAGGTAATCTGCCGATGCTACCGGTAGTAAAAGGCTTTGCCGAGACGAAGCGACAAATGGTGCTGTGGGGTTCGGTGTTGTTCCCGGCTTCTTTGCTGCTGTTCGTCCACGCTAGCCTAGGCTATGTGTATTTGCTTGTCATGGGCGTGATGGGGATTGTGTACATGGTTCTGCTTTTACAGGGGTTCAAAACCAAGGATGATCTTGCTTGGGCACGCAAACTGTTCGGCTATTCCATCCTTTATTTGACCGTGTTTTGTGCAGCGATTGTCATTAGTACCATGGTCAACTATTATTGACACGAAACACTCACTAAATGTTCACGGAACATCCCTTGCTTAGCAGGGGATGTTTCATTATCGTAAAAGAGGACATAGAACGAGGTGTTGTTTGATCCTCACAAGAAACAGGGTGAATTACTATGGAAAAATGGCTGAAGCCGTTAGCTTTTCTTGCTACCTTGATCATGTTTATCGTGATGGTAGCCGGTTCGCTTGTTACCAAGACAGATTCAGCACTCGGCTGTGGAAATGACTGGCCGCTGTGCAACGGAAAATGGGTTCCGGAATACACGTTGGCATCCATTATTGAATATTCTCATCGCCTGATTACAGGTGTTGCCGGTATTGTTGTCGTGATTTTCTCTGTACTTTGCTGGCGCTATTACAAAGGCAACCAAGAAGTTCGCAATCTCGCTATTTTTGGTTTGTTTTTCATCGTAGTGGAGTCCATTCTCGGCGCTTCTGCCGTCATTTGGCCACAGTCCTCATCTGTTTTGGCTCTGCACTTCGGATTCTCCTTGCTTGCTTATTCAGGCGTGTTCTTGTTGAGTGTGTTCGTTTATCAGCGGGAAAAAACGCAAAGCTTGGTGAAAACGACCGTCTCAAAAGGCTTCCGCAACTGGATGTGGTTCGTCGCTACTTATACGTACGCTGTTGTTTATCTCGGAGCGTATGTCAGACATACGGGTTCAAGTATGGCATGCAGTGACTGGCCGCTGTGCCAGGGACAGATTATCCCAGAGTTGTACGGACAGACTGGTATTCATTTTGCCCACAGAATCGCTGCGATGGTGTTGGGATTCTTGTTGTTGGGGACAATGATTTACTGCATACGTCATTTCAAGGAAAAACGGCGTGACTTATACGGTGCGAGTATCCTGAGCTTTATTCTTTGCATCGCGCAGGTGTTCAGCGGTGGCTTCGTCATTATTTACAAGCTTCACCTGTACGCTACGCTGACTCATTCCATGATTATCACCATTTTGTTCGGGATCATCTGCTACATGTGCTTGCAGACATTGAAGTCACCGACAAATGAAAAGCTGAGAAGATAATAATGAGGAAAAGCTGCGCTCCTAATTCGTGGAGGGCAGCTTTTTTATTATATAGCTGTAGTGGTGGGGAAGAAGCGCATTTCCAGTCAACGCTTCAGCCTACGCCCTGCAAGGGGGATTCACTGTCCGCTCCGAAATGAGTGGCAGGAGCGCTTCAAACGTTGAAGTTTCGAGGAAGGATCTCATAAGTGAAGCTGAAATTCCCTGCCATTCATTTCTGCGCTGGGTAGGGCTCCAGAGGCGCTTGGACTGGAAATGCACTTCTTCCTACGCGACTTTTTATTAAACGTCTTGTGAGTAAATTCAAGAAGCTCCTTGTCCTACTTTCACAATGATGTAAAAGCATCGAATCAGATACACAGCTGTTGGGAAGACCTGTCACATGTTCGGAAGGAGACCGCCCGAACGAAGAGAGTAAAAAGGCGACTGGAGAACATGTGACAGGGCTTCGCCCCCACCACAATCGATAGAGGACATCGAATTACAGACCGTCAGGCTATTGCCCAGACGGTTTTTCCACATTCAAAGGAACAAAAACACCATTTTCCCAACGATACATTTGCAAAGTAGTCTCAGGCTTGCCCGGCAGCAGTTCACCTGTATCCGGGTTTAGCTCCTGCTTCGTTTGCCAGTGGTAGAGCAGTGGTTTTGCTTCGTCATCATGTACGATTTGATAACTGCCGACCGTCCGGAAAAGTTGACCACCTGGCACCGAAACCGTTTCCCGCAGCAGTCCTTCCCATGCTTTGACCAAACGACCTTTGTCCAAATACCACAGATTCGCCTGGTAGACCGATATGCCTGATCCGCCAGTATGCTGGACGGTTTCAAATACTCGTTTTTCTGCGAGTAGACGCGGTTCAACTTCAGTGTTCTTATCAATCGCGGGGGAATTTATTTCACGCGTATAGTCCCAATGATCCAATTGCAGGCGCGGTGGATTCCATTCCTCTTCCGCGATGAGGGCATACGTACGATCAGGCTTTTGATCCAAAACGTAAAAACTCCCGATATGTACACTGCCGTTATGCTTGGCGGCAATTTCTGGTTCCGGGTCATCATCGAGATTGACGAGTTGAAAATCAAAGTTGTCGGAAACAACTGGATTTTTGGCTTGCTTGTTAATCCAATCCATTATTTGGGTCTTGGAAGGCTTCTTGGAGGCAAGGGAAGAGGGGGCAGTGAGGACGAGACTGGAGACGGCAAGTCCTACTGTCAGGGTGAGCAACAGGCGGGAATTACGCAACGGTAACGAGCTCCTTTCCGAGATGAGATCGATCAATCGCGACCTTTTCAGTTGGAAGACGAGCAGTCAGGAGCAAAAGTAACGGGGAAGTGGAGTAAATTTCAACCGCGAACCGCGCTGTCTTTTGTTACAATGAAAAGCAAACA
Organism: Brevibacillus sp. HB1.1; assembly: GCF_013332445.1. NCBI lineage: Bacteria > Bacillati > Bacillota > Bacilli > Caryophanales > Paenibacillaceae > Brevibacillus > Brevibacillus sp. HB1.1. Next base: position 68,967 of record NZ_JABMIV010000013.1, read on the forward strand.
CATGATCGTGGAGAGTGATAGTAGACATGCGGATATTACATACAGCCGACTGGCATTTCGGGCGGCAGCTGGAAGGGCGGGACCGACGGATAGAACAAACAGCTTTTGTGGACGAGCTCTGTCACATCGCTGATGAGCGGGAAGTGGATTTGGTGCTCATTGCTGGGGATGTGTACGATTCGGTCAATCCGCCTGCTTGGGCGGAAGAGCTTTTTTATGATGCATTAGAGCGCTTGTCTTCGGAAGGCAGGCGAGGTGTTGTCGTGATCGCGGGGAACCATGACCAGCCTGAGCGGGTGCGGGCAGCAGCGCCGCTTGCCACAAAGCACGGAATTGTATTGTTGGGGTTGCCGAAGGAAGCGCCATTGCTGACGCAGGAAGCATCGACTGATCGCGTGCAACTTGTGCAGGGAGGCCCTTCTTGGCTAGAAATGAAGATTCCTGGCTGCGCAGCGAATGCGGTCATTTTGGCTTTGCCGTATCCTTCTGAATCGCGATTAAAGGAGCTGTTGAGCGAAAGCTTTACCCAGGAGCAGATGCAGCTTGCTTTTTCCGAGCGCATTGCACAATTGCTTGCTGATCTGTCTGTTCATTTTCGTGAGGATACGGTCAATCTGGTCACGAGCCACTTATTTGTCATGGGCGGTAAGGAAACAGATTCGGAGCGACCGATTCAAATTGGGGGAGCGTTGACTGTATCACCGCAGGCTTTTCCGAAGAACGCTGATTATGTGGCGCTCGGCCATCTCCATCGACTGCAAAAGCTCAGTGACAAGCCGTTGGTGCGTTACAGCGGTTCACCGATTTCGTACAGCTTTTCCGAAGCAGGTCAGAGCAAGGCAGTCGTACTGGTCGAGGTGGAGCCAGGGCAAGAAGTGCGTGAGGAGATCATTTATTTGACGAGCGCACGGCCATTGGCACGTTGGAGGGCGACGGAGGGAATTGAGCAAGTCGAGCGCTGGTTGGAAGAGGGACGCGATGCAGGGGCGTGGATTGACTTGGAGCTGCATGTATCTGGCGTGATCGACCCGGCAGAATTTCAGCGTGTCCGCAAGCTTTCGGATGATTTTTTGAAAATACAACGTGTTGTCGTGAGGGAAGAGCGTGAGGAGGAAGAGGAGCAGCGGGTCGAGCTGACAGAGCTGACGTCCGATCAATTGTTCAAACGCTTCTATGAACGGAGACGGGGAGCAGAGCCGGATGAGCAGCTGGTGGCCTTGTTCCAGCGTCTATTGGCAGAAACCGGAGGAGAGGGGGAAGAAGAGTGAGACCGATACGATTGAAGCTGGCAGGGATGCACAGCTACAGAGAAATGCAAGAGGTCGATTTCGAAGTGCTATGTCAGGCGGGACTGTTTGGGATATTCGGTCCGACTGGAAGCGGGAAATCGACAATCTTGGACGCGATCACGCTAGCGCTGTACGGGCAGGTCGTCCGGTTGGGCGGGGGAAACCATCCGAAAGAAGTGCTGAACCAGCTGGAGCAGCGCGTATTTGTGTCCTTTACCTTTGAGCTGGGGACTGGCGATGAGCGAAAGCAATATACGGTGGAACGGGAATTTGGCCTGGATAAAAAGGGGAACAAGAGACAACCGGAAGTAAGGCTGATTCAGTCGGGAGCCTTGACCGGAGAGCCGGATGTCGTATTGGAATCCAAAGCCACGTCCGCGACTGCCGCGATTGAGGCGCTGATTGGTCTCACTTTGCAGGACTTTACCCGGGCGGTCGTTTTGCCACAGGGGCAATTTTCCCGTTTCTTGACGCTGAAGGGCAGTGAGCGCAATGAAATGCTGCAACGAATGTTCCGCCTACATATTTATGGGGAAAAGCTGAGCGAGCGCGTACGGCACGCGTTGGAGCAGGTCAAGGAACAGATGCATCGCTTGCAACTGGCGAGTGCAGCTCTGGGTGACGCAGGTCCGGAAGCCTTGGAGCTGGCGAGACATACATGGGAGGAAGCTGCGCAAAAAGAGCAGGAATTCACCCAGCAAAAACAGGAGCTGGCCGGGAAGCTAAAGGAGCTGGAGCAGCTGAACCAGTGGCATCAGGAGCTATTGCAAGTCCAGGCGCAACTACAGCAGCAGGAAGCAAATGAAGCGGAAATGGCATCCCTAACCACGAAGATTCGCGAATGGGAGTCGAGTATTCGATTGTGGCCATTACTCCAGCAATATGAGCGTTTGGATCAGGAATGGCATGCGACCGGTACGGCATTGGAACGCAGCCGCGAACAACAGGAGAGTGCTCGTTTGGCCGCAGATGAGGCAGAGCAAGCGTATCAGAAGGTTCATGCCGAATTGGCTGTACAGGAGCCGTTACTGATTCAGCAAAAGGGCAGGCTGGTACAGGCACAGGAATGGGAAGAGGAGCTAAAGGCGATCCGGGAAGAGTGGACAGGTCTGGAGCGAGAGTGGAATGAAGTGTCAGTCGCCTTGACCAACATCGAACAACAGTTGGAAAAGGATGAAGCCGAATTAAAAAACTGGGAGCTAGCGTGGGCGGATCTGCAAGAACAGATGAAGCAGGTCACGATCTCTCCAGAATGGCGAGCACAAATAGCGGCAGCCAGAGAAGCGAAGCAGCAGTGGGAACGGGACTATGCCAAGGTACGTGAGCTGGAAAAAGAACAACTCGCAGCAGAGGAGCACATCCAGGCGGCAACCCATGCGGCCGATGAGAACAAGCGCAGCTGGGAAGTGTGTGCGAATCGGTTGGCACAAAAAAGAGAAGAGCTGGCAGCACCTACCGACTCGGCTTTGATGAGTGAAGCAGAATGGGAGAAAGCAAGAAATGTACTGGCAGACATGAAGCAGGTAGGGCGCCAGTGGCGGGAAGTATTGCAGGCTTTCTCATCATGGCAGGAGAAGTCGCAACACATCGTCCAGGAGCGTAAGCAGTTGGATGAGCGCAATCAAGAGCTGACTCGGGCAGTAGAGACAAGCGAAGCGCTTGTGAAGAGTCAACTGGTCCAACGAGATGAGCTGCGCCAAGAATGGGAACGCTGGCAGCAGGAAAACATGGCGCGATTTTTGCGCGAACGTTTAGAGGAAGGCAAGGAGTGTCCGGTATGTGGTTCCGAACACCACCCACACGGGCACCAAAACCATACAAAAGCGTCTGAAGTGGGGACGGAGGGTGATGCCCTGCGTGCCCGAATCAAAGTGTCAGAAGAGGCTTTGCGTGCGGCTGAGCAAGAAGCAGGCAAGACCAAGGAAGCCTGGTTGGCAGCGAAGGGAGCGCTTGCTGCTTTTGATGAGCGCCTAGCAAGTGTAAAGGCTGAACAGGAACAGCTGGAAGCGCGCTTGGAAGCGATCAAGGCAGAGTGTCGCGGGTACGGACAGCCTTGGATCGTGGATTCTTTTGAAGAGCTACTCGGAGTCTATCAGCGCGAGGAAAAAGAACGGATCGCCAAGCAAGCGGAAAGAGAGCGACTAAAAGCAGAGCGTGAGCAATTGCAGCAGCAGCTGGAGGCCTTGCGTGAGGAAGAAGCGGAAAAGAAACGCTTGATGGAGCGGAGCACGCTGTTGCTCGAGCAGGCACAGAAGGCAATCAATGACAATAAAGCTCGCCTGGACGCTGCATCCATGCAAGAAAAGCAATCCAGAGAAGAGCTCGACACGAAGCGCAATGAGCTTCCCATTGAGGAAATCGAACAGCGGTACGAGGAAATCGGAAAATCAGATCGCCGTTTAGCAGAACTACAGCAGGTACGATCCGAGAAAGAAACGCTGCGCGGAAAGCTGACGATGCAAGTAGAAGCCGCCAAGTCGCGTAAGGTAGAGGGCAAATCACGGGAAGCGGCGCTGAAGGAAAAGCTTGAAGATAGAAAGCGCATGTGGGAACAAAAACATGCCCAATGGCTGGAACGCACGGGAGGACTTACTGCGCAGGAGTGTCTGATGCGGGTAGAGGATTCTCTCCTCGGTTTGCGTCAGGCAGTCACGTTGGCAGAGACAAAGCGCAAAGAGGCCGCCGAGGCCCGGGAAACGGTGCAAAACAATCTGGTCAAATATTCGGAGACGCTGGCCATCCTCACACGGCAACGTACGGAAGCTCACGAGACATTGTACCAAGGCTTGCAAGAAACAGGTCTCGGCACTGTCGAGTATGTACGGGAGCGGTACGCAGAGCGCGAGCAATTGCCACAGGCACAGGAACAAGTCGAGGCTTACACGCGAATCGCAGGGCAGCTTCGTTACGAGGAAGAAAGGCTACAGCAAGCAGTAGCAGGCCGTTCGTTTACGCAAGAAGAGCTCACCACTGCAAAAGAGGCATGGGAGCAATGGGAGCAAGCCTTCCAGGAGGCGCAAAAGCAAGTCGCTGTCGCCAAAGAGCACGTGGATCGCATGGAAAAAAATCATGACAAATGGCAAGAGCTTCATAAAGAGATGGTACAGCAGCAGGATGAGCAGAGCCGCTTGGAAGAGTTGAAAAAGTTGTTTGAAGCCAAGGCGTTTGTCCAGTTCATTGCGGAGGAAAAACTGGTATCAATCGCCAGAGACGCTTCGTATCACCTGAAGCGGATGACCGCCAATCGTTACGGGCTGGAAATCGGCGACGAGGGCGAATTTGTTTTGCGAGATGAAGGAGCTGGAGGAATGCGCCGTCCAGTAAGCACATTGTCTGGCGGGGAAACATTCCTGACTTCCTTGTCGCTGGCTCTTGCCCTGTCGATGGAGATTCAAATGCGTGGCGGCCGCCTGGAGTTTTTCTTCTTGGACGAAGGCTTTGGGACACTCGATCCGGAGCTATTGGAAGTCGTTATGGATGCGCTTGAACGACTGCGCATGGACGATTTTACCATCGGGGTCATTAGCCACGTCCCGGAAATACGTGTGCGCATGCCGCGTCGTCTGGTCGTGACACCAGCAGAACCGATGGGAAAAGGCAGCATGCTGCATCTGGAAATGGAGTAGGGAAGGGGAAAAATCATGGCAGTCCAATTTATACTGGGACGGGCAGGAACGGGGAAGACAGAATCGATTCATCGGCAGATGCAAGCCCGGCTACGGGAAAAGCCGTTGGGTTCGCCTATGATTCTGCTCGTACCGGAACAGGCCAGCTTTCAGGAAGAGTATGCGCTCGCCACACTGCCAGAGCTAGGCGGTGTGATGGGGACACAAGTGCTCAGCTTCGGTCGATTGGCTCACAGGCTCATGCAGGAGCTGGGCGACCTGACTACCGTGCCTGTTGACGATCTGGGCAAGCATATGGTTTTGCGCATGCTTTTGGAGCGGCACAAGGAAGAGCTGAACGTATTCGGGCGCTCGGCGACACAGCCTGGGTTTGCTTCTCAGCTCGGTCGCTTGATTAGCGAGTGCAAATCGTATGGGGTATCCTTCACCGATTCCGAGAATCTGGAGTGGGGAGGAGCCAATCTCAATCAAAAAATACATGACCTTCGCTTGATTATGAATGCGTACGAGGCTTACTTGTCGGAGGGGTATTGTGATGCGGATGACATCCTGAACCGAGTGGCCACAATGGTACGTGATTCCATGTACATCAAGCAGGCTGAAATATTTATCGATGGCTTTACCGGGTTTACGAATCAAGAGCTGCGCTTGATCGAGCAGTTGATGCAGCACGCCAAGCAGGTGACGATTGCGCTGACGCTTGACCCGAATGAACGGGACGCCTCTGTGGATGAACTGGGGCTGTTCCACCCTACACTGCGAACATACCAAGCCTTGACACTGATGGCGCGTGAATCGGGTGTCTCAATCGCCAAGCCGCTTTTATTGACCGAGGCACAGCGATTCCAGAGCAGTCCATGGCTTCGTCAGGTCGAACAAGTGTATTTCCAATGGGGAGACCCGCCAATCCCGGATCAGCCCGGACGTTCAGACGAAGTGACGATGCTCTCAGCAGTGAGCAGGCGAGCAGAGGTAGAGGCTGTGGCGCTGAAGCTCTTGACCCTGTCGAGAGAAGAGGGGTATCGCTGGAAGGACATGGCGATTTTGCTTCGGGAAATTGGTACGTACGCTGACGAGATTTCGGCTGTATTTACCGAATACGGCATCCCGCACTTCTTGGACCAGAAGCGCTCTGTCATGCACCATCCCTTGGTCGAGCTGGTGCGCTCGGCATTGGAGGTCATTGTCACAAAATGGCGCTACGACGCTGTTTTCCGCTGCTTGAAAACAGACCTGCTCCTGCTGGATATCACCGATGAGCATACAGCTCGGAAGGAAATCGACCGACTGGAAAACTACGTGCTGGCTCATGGTGTCTTTGGTTATCAATGGGCAGAAGAATCTGCTTGGCATTTCCGCGGGCAAGCTGGTGCTGAGGAAGACGCGAAAATCGATGAATTGAGACGCAAATACGCAGCGCCGCTCCTGTTCTTTGAAAAAGAGATGAAGCAAGCAACGGGCAATAACGTACAGGAAATGACTCTTGCTCTGTACAATCTTCTGATCGCGCTGGATGTGCCTAACAAGCTAGAGAATTGGCAGAGGAAGGCAGAAAATGACGGTGATCTCGATGCAGCACAGGTGCACGGGCAAGTATGGACGGGATTGATCGAGCTGATGGATCAGGTCGTGGAGGTCATGGGCGACGAGAGCATGGATCTGGCGACATTTGCTCGTGTGCTCGACAGCGGTCTGGAGACGATTGAATTGGGACTCGTTCCCCCGGCGCTGGATCAGGTGCTGATCGGGGCTATGGAGCGCTCCCGTCAACCGGATGTCAAAGCTCTGTTTTTGCTTGGCGTTAACGAGGGCATTATTCCGTTGCGTCCAAAAGAAGAAGGAATTCTGGATGAGGCGGAACGTGAGCGACTGGCTGAAATGGGCATGTCGCTGGCACCGAGTGCAAAGCAACGGCTGATGGCTGAGCCTTACCTGCTGTACCAAGCGATGACGAGACCATCGGAGAGACTAATCCTGAGCTGTGCGTTGGCAGATGAAGAGGGCAAGGCACTGCTGCCCTCCTCCGTGTTTACACGCATCCGGGAAGTGCTGCCAGATATCCCGCATCAGGTGTTTTATAACGAACCGACGGGGCAGCACGAGACCGATGCATTCTTGCTCGGTCATCCGAGACGTGTGTTCCGCCACCTGTTGACGCTATTGCGATCTATGAAGAAAACAGGAGAGCTGCCAGATTTCTGGTGGGAGGTATACGATTGGTATATTCGTACCTCTTCCGATGTCAAACGGGAGCAGTGGCTGTTGTCCGGCTTGCGTTACTTCAATCGACCGCAGGAGCTGGATTTAGAAACGAGCACGACCTTGTACGGCAAACAACTAAAAATGAGCGTGTCTCGTCTGGAGCGGTTCCAGTCATGTCCGTTCTCGCATTTCTCTTCCCACGGTCTCAGATTGGCAGAGAGAACGATGTACAAGCTGGAGCGTTTCGATGTGGGAGAGCTGTTCCACGCATCACTCAAGCGAGCCGTTGAAAAAATGAACGAAGACAATCTGGAGTGGAGCAAGCTGACGGAAGACAATAGCATGCAGCTTGCAAATGTGGTTGTAGAAGAACTGGTTCCTGCGACTCGCAGCAGCATTTTGACGCGGACAGCCCGGTATCGTTATTTGTCCGGCAAGCTGAAGCGAGCAGTTGGCCGCGCGATTTACGTACTCGGGGAGCATGCGAAGCGCAGCCGTTTTGCACCAGTAGGACTGGAGGTTTCGTTTGGGCCAAGTTCAGATTTACCGGGATTGGCTTTAACACTTGAAAATGGCGTGGAGCTTCAGTTAATCGGACGAATTGACCGCGTTGACCAATCACTGGATAGTGAGGTCCCGTATTTGCGCGTGATTGACTACAAGTCCAGTCCCAAGCAGCTGTCTCTCTCCGACGTGTGGAATGGCCTGAACTTGCAACTGCTCGTCTATCTGGATGTCGTCGTGGCAAATGCGGAGGAATGGCTGGGGAAAAAAGCCGAAATGGGAGGCGTTTTCTACTATCAGGTAGCCGATCCTTTTGTGACGGCAAAACGCTTGCTAACGGCTGACGAAGCGGCAAAGGAGCGGGCAAAGCGCTTGCGCATGAAAGGCTTAATGCTCGCAGACCCAGAGCTGGCACGAATGATGGATGGCTATGTAGAGCAAGGGGCGTCAGAGCTGGTGCCATTTGAAATCAAAAAGGACGGAACGCTTTCGTCGCGATCATCTGTGGCAACAGCCGAGCAATTCCAAGCCTTGACCTCCTATGTTCGCGATACCGTGAAGCAAATCAGTACGCGCATGACCAACGGGGAAATCCAGATCGAACCGTACACAAATGGGACGATGACTGCTTGCGATTACTGTTCGTACAAGCCTGTATGTAAGTTCGATGGAGATGCAGGCGGGAATGAGCACCGCCAGCTTGCCAAGTGGAACAACAAGCAAATATGGAGCATGCTGGCAGAACAGCAGATGGCAGGAGAAGGAGGAATGACCGATGGCGGATCAACAATTGCAGGCCAAGCCTGAACAATGGACGGACGAGCAATGGCAAGCGATTATCCAGCGCGGGAATAATCTCCTGGTGGCAGCGGCAGCAGGCTCAGGGAAAACCTCTGTTCTGGTTGAGCGGATTATCCGACGGATCATGGACGAGAAGGACCCGGTTGGAGTCGATCAGCTGTTGGTGGTGACCTTTACCAATGCGGCAGCGGCTGAGATGCGTCACCGGATTGGCGATGCATTGCGAAAAGCATTGAAAGATGACCCGCACTCTTCTCATCTGCGTCGACAACTGGCGCTGCTTCAGCGGGCGACGATTACGACGCTTCACTCGTTTTGCTTGGGGATTTTGCGCCAGTATTACTATCTGATTGAACTCGATCCTGATTTTCGCATTGCCGATCAGATGGAAGGCGAGCTTTTGCGGCAGGATGTCTTGGAGGAACAGCTGGAGAGCTGGTATGAGAATGACGTGGATTTTCATGCATTAGCTGATGTGATGCTGGACGGTCAGGACGATCATGCTCTCACCATTTTACTGCTCAGGCTGTATGAGTTTTCACGCAGTCATCCGGCACCAGAACAATGGCTCGGGGAAGCAGCTGGAATGTTTGCGGTTCACGATAAAAACGGTCTGGACGGACTGGAGTGGACCAGAAGCGTGCTGCGTTCTGTGGAGCTGGCACTCGGTGGAATGACGGCTAAGATGCGCAGGGCAGTTCTATTGGCAGGCTCACCGGAAGGGCCTGCTGGCTATTTGCCTTTGCTTGAGGCGGAAGCAGCTGCCCTAGAGCGTGCTGGAGCGGCTTGCATAGATGGCTGGGAAGCGACTGTCGGAGCTGTCCGAGGAGTTGTATTTGCCAAGCTGCCTCCAGTGAAAGGTACAGATCCGCTCGTGAAGGAACAGGTGCAAGACCTGCGAAACAGCGTGAAAAAGGAACTGGCAGAGCAAATCGAGCAATACTTTTCTACGACAGCCGAGCAGTACGTTGCGGATTTGCAGCGGATTGCTCCTCACATGCAGACATTGGCAAGACTGGTGACAGCATTTTCGGACGCATTTCAATTGGAGAAGCGCTCGCGTGGCTTAGTCGACTTTGGCGACTTGGAGCATCTTGCTCTGCGCGTTTTAACCGAAACGAATGAGTCTGGGGAGACTGTTCCATCGTCTATCTCGACCCAATTGCGTGAACAGTTCGCTGAAGTGCTGGTAGACGAATATCAGGATATCAACCTCGTGCAGGAGACCATCTTGCAAATGGTTTCCCGAGACGGAGCGGATGGTCAGCCAGCGAATCGCTTCATGGTAGGTGATGTGAAGCAGAGTATTTATCGGTTCCGCTTGGCAGAGCCGAAGCTGTTTCTCGAAAAATATGTGACCTATCAAAAAGATAGGGACGCTGACGAAGTGTGCATCGGACGGCGTATTGATCTGGCGGCAAACTTCCGCAGTAGAAGAGAAGTCGTAGATGCCGTTAACTTTTTGTTTCGTCAGATCATGTCTCACGGGGTAGGTGAGATTGGTTATGATCCTTCGGCGGAGTTGATCAACCGTGCGTCTTATCCTGAAGCACAGCCGAACCGTTTGCAGGCAGAGATGCATCTGATCGACCGGAATACAGCGATAGCAGAAGAAGGTCAGGTGGTAGTTGCCGAGTCGACAGATGAGGGCGAAGCAGGTATTCCCGAGACAGAAGGAGAGTCCGCAGAGGAAGCGAGTGTAGCACAGCTGGAAGCGCGACTGATTGCCAGCCGCATTCGACGTTGGATGGAGCCAGGCGAGGGAGAAGAGCCACTGCTCGTTTTCGATAAAAAGGCTGGGGGAATGCGTCCGCTGGCCTATCACGATATCGTTATTTTGCTTCGTGCGACCTCAGGCTGGGGGCAGACAATGCAAGAGGAGCTGCACGCGGCAGGAATTCCCGTGTATGCGGAGCAGACTGCGGGTTATTTCGCGGCGACGGAGGTAGAAACGATGCTCTCCTTGCTGCGTGTCATTGACAACCCGCTCCAAGACATTCCATTGGCAGCTGTATTGCGGTCTCCTATCGTGGGCTTGCGGGAGGAGCAACTTGCTCAAATCCGCATTCACTACGCGACAGGGCCGTTTCACCAAGCCGTACTCCAATATGCAGAGGAACGCCCGGCCCAAGAGTCGTGGGAGAAAAGGCTGCGACAGTTTTTTGGCCGATTGGATCTATGGCGGACAGAGGCTCGCAGAGGTGCTTTATCGGAACTGCTGACGATGCTATACCGGGAGACGGGCTATCTCGATTATGTGGCGGCTCTGGAAAACGGTCAGCAGCGACAGGCCAACTTGCGTGCGCTCTATGATCGTGCGAGACAATACGAAGCTGGCTCCTATCGAGGTTTGTTCCGCTTTTTGCGCTTTGTCGACCGTCTGCAAGAGGCGGGCAATGATATGGGCGAAGCAAGAACCATCGGAGAAAACGAGGATGTCGTACGAATCATGACGATCCATAAAAGTAAGGGGCTGGAGTTCCCAGTTGTTTTTGTGGCGGGTATGGGCAAGCAGTTTAATACGATGGATTTGAAAAGCCAGTTTTTGCTGCATAAAGATCTGGGCTTTGGCCCGATGGCAATCGAGCCCTCCATGCAGCTGCGCTATCCGAGTCTGGCTGCGCTAGGCATCCGGCAAAAGCTACGTCGGGATATGCTGGCAGAGGAAATGCGTGTGCTTTATGTGGCTTTGACGCGTGCACGCGAGAAGCTCATTCTTGTTGGTTCATCGAAGGATCTCGCAAAAAGTGTGACGGACTGGGGCAGACAGGATGACAGCGAGCGGCTCAGTGACGAAGATTTGATACAGGCAAAAGGTTACCTGGATTGGGTAGGGCGTGCGATGCTTCGACATCCTGGCGCAGGATTGCTGCGGGCATATCCAGAGCAACAAGGCTCAGGAGATGTCGTGAGAGTCAGAAGTGTGCAAGATTATTCGGTTTGGTCGTTTCATTTCTATCAGGCAGATGAGCTCCGTGCTCAAGGAGAGTCAATCAACGACGATGCGTCTCTGTGGGAGCGTATGACCAGACGAGAGGCGATTGAGGAACGGCCGTCTGATCACACGTTGCGAGAGATTGTAGACACGAGATTAGGTTGGCAGGACCCGCATCCTATTGCGCCACGCGTCGCTGCGAAATGGAGTGTCAGCGAACTCAAGCGACATGCCAAAGTCAGCAAAGGCGGACAGCCACTCACACTGCCGTCGATTACGGAAAAGCCAAAGTTTTTGTCTGAGCAAAAATCCAATCGACTGACAGCAGCAGAAAAAGGGACAATCACGCACTTAGTGTTCCAGCATCTCGATTTGAAGCGTCCGCTGGATGAAGCGGATATTCGGGAGCAGGTGATGGCACTCGCGGCACGTCGCTTTTTGACTGACGAGCAGGTACAAGCAGTAGATGTTCCCCAGATCGCCCGATTCTTCACTGATCCTTTGGGGCAGCGAATGAAGGCGGCGGCGGTCGTGCATCGTGAATTACCATTTACCCTCGTGCTTCCTGCTTATGAAGTAGAAGCGGAGTTAGGTGAAGAAAGCAACGAGCAGGTTGTCGTTCAAGGGGTCATTGATTGCCTGTTGGAGGAACAGGATGGAAGCCTCGTCCTGATCGATTTCAAGACAGATTGGATGGCAAAAGAAGCGACTGCCGTAGCCATCGAAGAGATGAAAAGAAGATACGAAGGCCAGATCAGGCTATACGTTCGGGCGATCAAGCAGATCATCAAGCCAAAAGGGAACGTGTCTAGTTTTCTTTATTTACTCTCAGGTGGATTCTCTCTTTCGTTTTTGGATGAAAGCATGGATTAGTATGTTGGACCGTCAGGGTTAGCTCTGGCGGTCTTTTTGTTAGTTACTGCTACTGTAGTGGAGGAAGAAGCGCATTTCCAGTCTACGCTTCGGCCTACGCCCCACAAGCGGGAATGACTGTCCGCTCCGGAATAAATGGCGGGAGCGCTTCAAACGTAGAAGTTTCGAGGAGGTAGTCCATAAGTGAAGCTGAAATTCCCCGCCATTTTTTCCTGCGCTAAGGTGGGCTCCAGAGGCGCTTTGACTGGAAATACACTTCTTCCTACGCGGCTTTGGTTAATAAATGCGAAAGTAAATTCGAGGAGGCTACTTTGACCTGCCCACCACTATGATCTAACAGCCAGAAGAGATCAAAGCTATACGAAAGCACTGTCACATGTTTGGAAGGAGACCACCCGAACGAAGAGAGGATACAGGCGACTGGAAAACATGTGGCAGGGCTTCACCCGACCACTACCGTTAGAAGACAAGCACACAGGATTTCACAAAACACGAACGTACGTGCTATAATTAGTTAAAATTTTCCTAATCTACATAATGATCAAACAAGGAGCGAATCCAATGAAAATGTTTTTCCAGTATAACTGGCAGGTACGGGACGAGTGGATGGAATGGTGCAAGCAGCTGTCGTCAGATGAATTGCTCCGCGAGCGTACAGGTGGGGCTGCCACGATTTTGTACACGCTGTTTCACATTACAGATGTGGAGTATAGCTGGCTTCGAGGTGTACAGGGGAAGCCGGATATTCAGGTATCGTATGAAGATTACAAGTCTCTGGAAAAGGTAAAAGAACTATCAGATGCATGGCGCATAGAATTGCGTGATTTCATCGAGAATTGGTCAGACGAGATGGAGAACGAATCGGTAAAGGTCGCCTGGGATGATGAAGTGTACACGAAGGGGGAGCTGCTTCGCCATGTCATCGCCCACGAGATTCATCACATGGGACAGTTGTCCATTTGGGCGAGAGAGCTTGGGATTACACCAGTTTCCGCCAATGTCATTGGGCGCGGATTAGCAAGTAGGTAGCCCTGACAAAATCCGCCCAAACTGCACATGTGCATAATTTTCCTCCAAACGGATCATACTCCAACTGTTTTCAATCACGGTTGGAAGTGAATGACCCGCTTGGGAGGTCGCACATGATGTCATGGAAAAATCAATTGCTGAGGAAAAAGTCAGTTGCACAAATGCTGGAGCAGGTGGATAAAAACGAAAGCTCGCTCAAAAAGTCATTAGGTGCTTTTGACCTGACGATGCTGGGCATCGGCGCGATCATGGGAACAGGGATTTTTGTGTTAACGGGAGTTGCCGCTGCCTTGCACGCTGGGCCAGCACTTGTTTTGTCTTTTGTTATTGCGGCACTTGCCTGTGTGTTTGCCGCACTCTGCTATGCGGAATTTGCTTCGACTGTTCCAGTGTCGGGAAGCGCATATACATACAGTTATGCGGCATTTGGCGAATTTGTCGCGTGGATGATTGGGTGGGACTTGATTCTCGAATACGGAGTGGCTTGTGCTGCGGTGGCAAGCGGATGGTCGGGGTATGCCCAGGGATTGCTAGCTGGGTTTAACATCCACCTGCCGCATGCGCTCACGAGTGCGTTTGATGCATCGAAAGGAACAATCATCGATCTACCTGCGGTCCTCATCATTGTCATCATTACAGCTTTGTTGATGAAGGGAACGAGAGAGTCAGCGAGCTTGAATACCATCATGGTGTTAATAAAAATAACGGTAGTTGTCCTGTTCCTCGTCGTTGGGGTCATGTATGTCAAGCCGGAAAACTGGAGTCCATTTATGCCGTTTGGTTTTGCGGGAGTAGCGACTGGTGCCGCAACGGTGTTTTTTGCTTTTATCGGGTTTGATGCGGTGTCCAGTGCGGCCGAAGAAGTGCGCAATCCCCAGCGCGACATGCCAATCGGGATCATCTCGTCCTTACTCGTGTGCACGATTTTGTACATTGCTGTCTCGCTGACATTGACAGGGATTGTTCCGTACAAATTGTTGAATGTCAAAAATCCGGTAGCCTTTGCGCTCAGTTATGTCAATCAGGACTGGGTAGCAGGCTTCATTTCGTTGGGTGCTATCGTCGGGATCACGACCGTTTTGTTAGTCATGATGTATGGACAAGCCCGGATGTTTTTTGCGATGAGCCGAGATGGCTTGCTCCCTGAGCTCTTCTCACACGTACATCCCCGCACACAGGTACCACAAAAGAGCACGCTCGTCGTGGCAGTATTAGTTGCAACCTTCGGTGGATTATTGCCCCTCTCGAGCTTGGCCCAGCTCACTAACATCGGAACGCTGTTTGCTTTTATTTTGGTCTCGATTGGACTAGTTGTACTGCGCCGCACTCATCCGCAATTACCGCGGGCTTTTCGCGTCCCATTTGTTCCGCTTGTTCCCTTGCTTGCGGTTCTCTTTTGCGGATATCTCGTTTTCAATCTGCCTACGCTGACCAAGATCGGTTTTCTCGGTTGGCTGTCGGTCGGAGCGATCGTCTATTTCCTTTATGGGCGCAAACACAGTCGATTGGCAGCAAAAGACGACTCCTCCCAAACATAAGTGGCAGGTTCATCCGTTTAGGCATGTTCTACGTGAGCATGTCTTTGTTTGCTATCTGACAAAGCGATCCCATTCATGTTAGAGTAAAAGCAACCAAAACGACGAGGGAGAGCAGGCTATGAAGCGAAAACGAGCAGATCGACCTGGTTGGAGACGCGTGAAGCGATTGGGCTACCAGCAAAAGTGGGTAGAAGCTTTATCTTTCTCTGGGTACACTGTCCGTCTGACTCTGGACGAAGTAAGTGAGCCTGCTTACATGCCTGTCGGGGATAAAACTCTGTGTGTGGGCGATCGAGGATATGTGTACTTGCAGTATTTTCCCCATGGTCAAGCTTATGCCGTTACGAAAATGATGGATGAGTTAGGGAATACGGTGCAATGGTATATCGATATTTGCCGGGGACATGGTAAGGATGAGATCGGGCATATCTGGTATGACGATCTGTACCTCGACATCGTGGTACTGCCGACAGGAGAAGTATATCTGCTTGATCAGGATGAACTCGATGAGGCATTGAAAAAAGGCGTTATCACGAGCGAGGATCACCAGTTTGCCTCCGAGACCGCTGATCTGTTATTACGAAATATTTTGGCGGGCAAACGGGATGACTTTGACTTTCCGAATTTTTTTGCATAAACGTATGGAAGAACGAAGGCGGTTGTTGCTTTCGTTCTTTTTTTGGTCGACGTACCGCTTTTTGGAGTGGAGACGGAGGCCGGGAGCTTGCTCCGAGTTTTCTAATTTAGGAAGGTCACGATGGATGAAAGAGATCCTAGTCCAAAATAACCGTATTTTTATTTCGTGTAAAAAACTGTATGTTACGCCTTAAAAATGAAATACGATTTTTATGAACAAACAAACCATTTTGGAGGAGAAGCATGAAGAGTTTATTTCAAGCCTTACTCGCAGTAACACTCATGTTCAGTCTAACGCTTAACAGCAACAACGTATCAGCAAAATCGGAGCAAGAAGAGCTTGGTGTACCGAATCAGTTCCTTGATGATGAGCAGCTAGAGGAAATTGTCGCGAAATTCGAAAGTGAATACCAGCTCGATAGCACGTATATTTCCGACAACCTAATCAGTTATCCAAAACCTGGGGATGTGTTCGTATCCGTTTCTAATCCTATTATTGCGCAGACAGATGTTCCTACAAACATTCAACCTGCGCTAACATTCTCGGTGCCAATTGCTTTTGACAATGATCCGTCAACAGTAGTAGCTCTCTATAAGGTTGAAGGGAAATCACCAGTCAGCGGAAAATTGGAGATTAAAAATAACACACTCTATATTCGTCCTGACAAGACTTTGAAATCAAATACGAAATATGCGATCGAGATCGACAAAGGAGCAATTGTAAGCACCACTGATTCTACTAAATCGATCGATAAGTATTTATTTCAGTTTGTGACCAGCAACAACCAAGCGCCTATCGTAATCGATGTAGTGCCGTATGAAGAGGAAACAAAAGTGGATGTAAATGCGGTGATTACAATTAAGTATGATCGCAAAGTGAAAAGTGGCACAAACGAATTCCTATTAATGGATGATAATGCTGCGGAGGTTCCTGCAACTTTTATCGTCAAAAATGACACGGTAACGATCCAACCGAATGCACCTTTAAAAAATAATGCAGAGTACTTCTTAGGGGTAGCCCAAGGAGCAGTAAAGGATACATCAGGGAATGAAAGCTATAAATATTTTTCCGTGTTCTCAACAGGCACCCCATCTGATGGAGGGGATGATCTAGAATTAGGTGACCTCTCAACAGAGGTTGAGTAGAAGAAATAGTGAAGCATCTTCCTTTGACACCTCTGTTGCGACTGCTACAGGAAAGGGCGACAAGTGTATAGGGTGAAATGTAAAGATAGAAGGGTTGTCCCTATTCCAGAGACGGCCCTTTTTTCATTCCTGCATTGGATTTCCCCTCCTACGGCTTTTTTGTTTACAATCGTTACAGGGTTGCTTGAATTGAATTGCCGATTGGTGCGCTTGCGTTTATGAAAAGGTTGTCTCGCATCCATGAGACAGCGGCAGCCTAGGACGAGAAAATTAAGTCCTTGACTGCCGCAGACAATTACATCTCACCTGGTGTTTTCTGCCCGATGCGGGGGATATGCCGAAGCTTGATCACGGTGAGTATGGCGATAGCGATCATGAGCCCGCCACTAACGGCCACAACAGCATGCATGCTGTCGGTAAATGCTATCTGGGCGCCATGAAGAAGTGTTGAACGAATAGGTTCGGGTAAAGCTTTAGCTGCCGAGACTGCCCCAGCGAGACTTTCGCGGGAGGCTGCGGATGTGGAGGTCGTAACATCTCCCGGTATGAAGCCGGCAATTTGAGTGCGGTACACGTACGTTCCAATGCTGCCTAATACAGCGATACCCAGTGCGAATGCGAATTCACCGCTCGTTTGCAGCAAGGACGCCGCCGAACCCGCTTTCGCAGGAGGGGCTGAGCCGATAATTAGATCGCTGGACAAGCTCGCAAACGGGGCTGCTCCCATATTAAAAAAGATATAACCGACGATCAGGGTAGAGAGTCCGGATCCCGCTCCTACCTGGGACAGTAGAATACAACCAGTCGCCGAGACGGCAAGGCCTGCCCCGATAAGGAGCGACGGTCGGACCCGCCGAGCGATGATCGGCGACAACAACATGCCTGCCATCGACGCAACCACTCCCGGGAGCATGCACATCGCTGCCGCAAACGGCGATAGTCCTTCCACGAATTGAAGATGCTGTGCGATGAAGAGCATGGAAGCGCCTGTCAATGTGATGCCGAACATGCCGCCCAGTGCTGTGCTGAAGGCGGGGGTTGCGAATAGGCGCAAATCCATTAGCGGACTGTCCAACCGTTGCTGCCGTCTTACGAATAACGTCCCGAAAACAACACCTGCCACGATGGCAATGAGCGGCAAGATATGTAGACCTTGCTTAGCGATTTCCTTTAGGCCGTATATTGCCGGTAGAATGGTGCACATCGACAGCATGACGCTAGTCATATCCAAATGACCAGGTGCGGGATCCCGATATTCTGGCAGAAGATGGGATGCAGTCAACAACAGCAGCGCCATGACTGGAACCCCGAGTAGAAAAATCGAACCCCATGAAAAATGCTCCAGCATCATCCCGCCGACTACTGGGCCAAGCGCCATGCCTCCCATGGAGCACATGAACCATATGCCTATGGCGAGGGAACGTTGCTTATGGTCGCGGAACATATTGCTGATCAATGCCAGGGACGAAGGCGATATCATCGCCCCGGCTATGCCGAGTAGCGCCCGTGCTGCAATCAACATTCCAGAGGTGCTGGAGTAAGCGGCCAACACCGATGCCGAACCGAATGCCGCTGCGCCGATCATCAGTAACTTACGGCGGCCGAGCCGATCTCCGAGCGAGCCCATCGTGATCAAAAAACCCGAGAGCATGAAGCCGTAAATGTCCATGATCCATAGCTGCTCTGTACTGTCAGCGCCGAGAGAGACGCTGATGTGAGGAAGTGCAAGAATCATGACGGACAAGTCAACCGAAACGAGCAAGGCAGGCAAAGAAAGCACGGCAAGCCCAATCCATTCGTTCAAACCGGCCCGGATATTCGATTCAATTGCAGCATCTTTCATTGGCCGTCCAGAACCTCTCCGAGCCGATCTAACATCACCTTTGTTCCGTGCTCACGCTGTTCAGCCGTATCGAGATCGTCAAGAAAAACGCCCTGCTCGGTATAGATCAAGCGCGTGCCGCCGTCCACGGAATCGAATTCCACCGTGGTCACGGAGACAGACACCCGCTTGTCTTCCATGTCCAGCGTATATGAGTATACAATTCGCCTATTCTGAACGATCTCCTGATAGAAGGCATCGAATGTGTAAACGGGTCCCCCAGGCGGACCACCGCGATTGAATTCGCGTCCGCCGACGCGGAAGTCGAACTCTTCGGCTTTAGGAAACCAGCTGGCTTTGGCTGCTTGACCCGCCCATGCAGCGAATACACGGGCAGGGGCATGTTTATAGTTCCTTTCGATAACAAATGTGGAATGTTTGGCAGATCGTTCACTCACAGTCGAAACCTCCTTATCCGGGTTCTTCCGGATGCTCGTCTAAATATTCACCAAGTCGATCGAGGTGGTGATCCATACTCGATTTTCTCTCGGCGAAAAATTTCTCATGCTTCATTCTCATCGTCCGTATGATGTTCATGAAATGCTCAACGGTAAACGGTTCGTTCCTTTGCATCCGACTCGATACATTCTCAAGCTCGTGCAAGAGTTTCTGCTGCATGCGGATACTTTCTTTCAGGCTATCTATTTGAATGGTAACAATGTCTGACAGGCTGAGTTGGTCTCCGGCCATAACGGCTTTAATCTGCTCCAGCGATAGCCCCAATTCCTTTAAGGACAAAATTTGCTGTAGACGTGAAATGTCCTTTTCGGTGTAGAGTCTGTATCCGGATGGCGAATAGCCGGATGGTGAAAACAAGCCTATCTGATCGTAAAAACGCAAAGTTCGTATCGTAATACCCGCCATTTTCGCAAGTTCTCCTACTTTCCACTGTTGCTTCATGATCAGCCCCTTTCTGGGTCGCTAGCGTTTCACCGGTGACTTCACTATAAACCGTTACGTTACGTAATGGTCAAGGAGCCTTATGAAGTTTTTTCCAATTCGTCTAAAACTTTATGATCTCGGAACATTTAAAAGCCCCTTCTTCCTGCTTTTTTGTTTACAATGGATACAGATTGTTGAATTGGTTTGAAAGGATGTCGTACATGAGTAAAACAGTTGTACTGGCAGAAAAGCCTTCGGTTGGACGCGACATTGCGAAAGTATTGCAGTGTCACAAAAAAGGAAACGGCTTTTTTGAAGGAGATAAATATATCGTAACGTGGGCGCTTGGGCATTTGGTCACTCTCGCTGATCCTGAAGCGTACGGGCAGCAATTCAGTTCGTGGCGAATCGAGGATTTGCCGATTATGCCGTCCCCATTGCGCTTGGTCGTGATCAAGGAAAGCAACAAGCAATTCCAAGTCGTCAAACAACAATTGCGTCGCAACGATGTCGGGCAGATCGTCATTGCGACGGATGCAGGGCGTGAAGGAGAGCTCGTTGCCCGGTGGATTCTCGAGCTGGTGCACGTGAATAAACCAATCAAGCGTTTGTGGATTTCCTCGGTGACAGATAAGGCGATCCGTGAAGGCTTCCGCAATCTAAAGGACGGCAAAAACTATGAAAACTTGTTTGCCTCCGCTGCTGCTCGTGCAGAAGCAGACTGGCTCGTAGGAATCAATGCCACCCGCGCTTTGACGTGCAAGCATAACGCACAGCTCTCATGCGGTCGAGTCCAGACGCCAACACTCGCTATTGTGGCATCGCGAGAAGAGGAGATTCGTCGCTTTACACCCAAGCCATTTTACGGGCTGTCTGCGGTGGCCCAAGGTCCGATTCAACTCCAATGGCAAGATCAGCAAACGAAGGATGTCAAAACGTTTTCCAAGGAGAAAGCGGATCAGCTCACAGCTTCGCTCAAACAGGAGAAAAGCGCAGAAGTCATCGAGATTACTCGTGCACACAAAAAGACGTATGCTCCACAGCTGTACGATTTGACGGAGCTGCAACGGGATGCCAACCGGATGTTTGGCTACTCACCAAAGCAGACGCTGTCCATCATGCAAGGGCTATATGAGCATCACAAGGCCGTGACGTATCCACGAACAGACTCTCGCTATCTCTCTGCTGATATCGTCGAGACGCTGCCGGATCGAATCAAGGCTGTCCAAATGAAGCCATATGCGCCTCTCGCTGCCAGAATCCTGCGTGCGCCGATCAAAGCGAACAAATCGTTCGTGGATGACAGCAAAGTATCGGACCATCATGCGATCATCCCCACAGAGCAAGCTGTTTTTCTCGGTGATTTGAGCGATAAGGAGCGCAAGATTTTTGACCTCATCGTGAAACGCTTCCTGGCTGTTCTGCTGCCTGCCTTCGAATACGAGCAAACGACCATCCAGACGAAAATCGGGAATGAAACGTTCCTGGCAAAAGGAAAAACCGTGCTCTCCCAAGGCTGGAGAGAGGCGTATGACCACGATGTAGAAGAAGACGATGCGAAGGATGACGTAAAGGAACAGATTCTGCCTTCTCTAGCCAAAGGAGATCGCCTGCACATCCAGTCGATATCCCAGACTAAGGGCGAAACGAAGCCGCCAGAGCCTTTCACAGAAGCGAGTCTGCTGTCTGCGATGGAAAATCCGGCGAAATACATGGCGAACGAGAGCAAGGATTTGATCAAAACGATTGGGGAAACGGGCGGACTGGGTACGGTAGCCACACGCGCGGATGTGATCGAGAAGCTGTTCAACAGCTTTTTGCTAGAAAAGCGCGGCAAGCATCTTTTTGTCACCGCAAAAGCTAAGCAATTGCTAGAGCTCGTCCCAGATGAAATGCAGTCGCCGACCTTGACCGCCCAATGGGAGCAAAAGCTCGGTGCCATCGCCAAGGGAAGCTTGAACAAGCGAGCGTTTATCGAAGAGATGAAATCGTACGCCAAAGAAGTCGTCCAACAGATCAAGAACAGCGATCAGACTTTCCGGCACGACAACCTGACCAGAAGCAGGTGCCCGGAGTGCAATAAGTTTTTGCTGGAGGTAAACGGAAAGCGCGGCAAAATGCAGGTGTGCCAGGATCGGGAATGCGGCTATCGCAAAAGCATTGCCAAGCAGACCAATGCCAGATGTCCAAAATGCCACAAAAGATTGGAGCTGCGCGGAGAAGGGGAAGGACAAACCTTTGTCTGCGGTTGTGGGCACAAGGAGAAACTGAAGACCTTCCAGGAGCGTCGCGATAAGGAAAAGGGCAGCAAGGTTTCGAAGAAAGAAGTAACCAAGTATTTGAAGGGGCAAGACAAGGAACAGGACGAAGGAATCAACTCAGCATTGAAAGACGCCCTGTCCAAATTAAAGTTCGATTAAAGAGGCATGAAACAAAAGCATGAAACAAAAGGCGGCCGACCATTCAAGTCAGCCGCCTCATTATATTTACTTTTTCTCCAGCACAGCAAAGTAATTTTCTTCATCGTCTGCGAAGTTAAAGACGCGGCCCGAAGGCATCGTAACAATGTCTCCAACCTTCACATTTTTATTCATGAGGTCGTTACGCAAGTCCTCGATATTTTCCGAAAAGAGCAGGAGCGAAGGAGTGCCAAGATTCATTCCGGGCGACATTTTCGCAACCCATTCCTTATTGTGCAGAACGATGCTTGTTTCAGCGCCTTGTGCGGGAGCAATTTCAATCCATCTCATTTCACCGTTTTTCTCTTCTGAAACAACACGAAACCCTAGTTTTTCTGTCCAAAAGCTCACTGCTTGATCCTGGTTATTGACATACAGCATGATTTGACCGACTTTGCTAATCATCATAGACATTTTCACTCCCTACATGGTAGTTAAAAACCCGATGCTCCTAATCCTTTCCATCCCGACGGTATCTGATACACGATGCCAACGGACTTGTCTTCATCATAGCATGAATAATCAGACAGGGTTTCTTTTCGATTGCGCATTCTAGAAAAAGGAATTGCATTTCGTAAAAGAGGAGCATATACTCACAATTAAAAGTGAGTAATCACTCGCTAATCAAAAAGATCATCTAGAGCCTGGTTCTGTGGCTTGCTTTTTTCTCATAAAAAGAAAGTGATTACTCACTCTATTACGTAGGTAGGGGGAAGCGTTTATGAAACCAGTTGTTCGCTCTATATGTATCGGGGGACTGTTACTGGCATTGTCGGGCTGCAATTGGACATCCGAAAATCATCCGTCTCTGTCCGGCACAATTGAGGCCATCGAGCTGCCGATCGTAGCGGAAGTAGGCGGATTGGTGACAAACGTTACGGCAGAAGAGGGAAGTGCAGTAAAGAAAGGACAAGTGCTAGCCCAAATCGATAAACGAAGCTACCTAATTACTGTGGCAGAAGCACAGGCAGCATTGGACCAAGCGACAGCTAGACTAGAAGAGGCGAGAGCTGGTTCACGCGACACGACGATCCAAAGAAACATGGCCAACGTCCAGCAAGCAAATGCGAATATCCAACTGGCACAAGCGAGAAAAAATCAGGCGGAAGCAGGAAAAGCACGAGCGACTGAGCAGATGACGCAGGCAGAATCGCAATGGCAGGGGGCGCAGCAGACCCTTTTGTATCAACAAAAAAGACTCGAGGAAGCAACAGCGCTCTTCGAAAAAGGAGCAATCTCTGCCAAAGACCTCGACACGCAAAAAGAAGCAGTGAATCAGGCAAAAACGCAGGCAGATCAATGGACGGCACAAGTAGCTCAGACACAGGCACAGTATCGCTCTGCACAAGAAGACATCGCTGCTGCTGCGGCCCAAATCGGTACAGCACAAGCCGCGCAAGCCGGAGCGCAGGCGGATCTCGATCAGGTGAAGGAAGGAAGTACCGATTACGCAATTCGGGCAATGCTCGCCACCCAGCAGCAGGCGAAAGCGAAACTGGATCAAGCCTTATTGCAGTTGGAAAAGTCCAAGATTACTGCAACAGACGATGGTACTCTCTTGCGCTCCTCTATCGAACAAGGGGAAGTAGCCAAAACAGGCGCTACCTTGTTTACGATGATGAAGCCAAATCTGCTCGAGCTCGTCGTGTACATCCCGGAAGCACAATTGAATCGGGTGAAAAAAGGGCAAGAGGTTGGCATCAAGGTGGATGCCTATCCTGAGGAGACCTTTACGGGAACGATCAGTCGCATCTCAGAAAAAGCAGAGTTCACGCCGAAAAATGTACAGACGCCAGATGAACGCACCAAGCTTGTGTTCGCTGTTACGATACACATCACAGAAGGACTCGACAAAATCAAACCAGGTATGCCTGCCGATGTGCTCCTTGCAGACGAGGAGGGAGGTCAATGAACGCCGCTATCCAATGCGAGCAATTGACGAAGCGTTTCGGAGAGCGAGTAGCTGTGAACAGCTTGACGCTGACGGTTCCGAGAGGTTCGATTTACGGTTTTTTGGGTCCGAATGGCTCAGGGAAATCGACCACAATCCGGATGCTTTGCGGTTTGTTGACCCCGACGACGGGAAAGGGGACGGTACTTGGCTTCGACGTCATGACACAGAGCGAGGAAATCAAGCAACGGATCGGGTATATGTCACAAAAGTTCAGCCTGTATGAAGATTTGACAGTAGAAGAGAATCTCGATTTTTATGCCGGAGTTTATCAATTAAACAGCGCAGAACGTAAGCAGCGGAAAACGGAACTGATTGAGATGGCAGGCTTGACCGGCAGGGAAAAGCAGCTTGCGGGTTCGCTGTCAGGGGGATGGAAGCAACGCCTCGCGCTCTCCTGCGCTCTTTTGCACAAGCCGGAGCTGTTGATTTTGGACGAACCGACAGCAGGAGTCGATCCTGTTTCCCGCCGGATTTTTTGGGACGTCATTCATGCGCTGGCGAGACAGGGGATCACGGTGCTGGTGACCACACACTACATGGATGAGGCACAGACATGCGATTGGATTGGCTTTATCTTTTTTGGCAATCTGCTGGCGGAAGGCACTCCCCAAGAATTGATTGATCGTATGGGAGTAGGCAATCTGGAGGATGTCTTCATTGATTTGGTTAGGCAGGAGGAAGCCAGACAGGCGGCGGAGGAGGGAGTCCGATGAGGCATTTTGTCTGGGAGCGTTACTGGTCTGTCGTGAAGAAGGAAGTCATCCAAATCAAGCGAGATCGTCCCAGTCTGGCGATTGCACTGGTCATGCCGCTGATGCTGTTGTTTTTGTTCGGATATGCGGTCAACACAGACGTCAATGACATCCAAATGGCAGTCTGGAATCAAAGCCCTTCTGCTGCCAGCCGAGAGCTGGTGGATCAGTTCGTCAATACACGTGTATTCGAGGTGGCAGCCCATGTAAGTGGCTACAAGGAGATCGAAGCCATGTTAGACGATGGCTCCGTAAATGTAGCGCTCATTATCGGGCCAGACTACACCCGCAAGCGTGATCGCAACGAGCCAGTAGATGTGCAGATGCTTATTAATGGTTCCGATCCGAATATCGCCCGGACTGCCACTTCTCAAGCTCAGTTGATCGTTCAACATCAAGCGATCACGTTGCAGGAAATAAAGCTGCAAAAACAAGGCTTGGGGGAGCTGGAACAGCCACTCGGCTTGGATACACGCGTGCTGTTTAACCCTAATATGGAGAGTATTGTCTTCAATATTCCCGGCCTGATCGGCTTGATTATGCAAAACGTCACGATGATTCTGACGGCATTTTCCCTCGTACGAGAGAAGGAGCGGGGAACGATGGAGCAGTTAATCGTGACTCCGATACGCCCATTGGAGCTGATGCTCGGCAAAATTACCCCCTATGTAGGTGTAGGTCTCTTTTCGTTTTGTCTGGTGCTATTGGTTGGAACGTATTGGTTCGGGGTTCCGGTCAAAGGCAGCATTTCGCTTCTGGTGACGTTGTCTGTCTTGTTTTTGGTGACGACGCTTCTTTTGGGCATTTTCATTTCTACGGTGGCAAAGACCCAGCTTCAAGCGATGCAAATGGCATTCGCCTTTATCCTGCCCAGCGTGCTTCTCTCCGGCTTTATGTTCCCGCGCGATTCAATGCCGCTCGTGATACAATGGTTAGGCGGGCTCGTCCCGTTGACCTATTTTCTGGAAATCTTGCGAGGAATTTTCTTAAAGGGCGTGGACATCGATGCGCTCTGGAAGGATGTCGTCGGAATGAGCAGCTTTTGTCTCTTGATCCTGACCGTCGCGATCCTGCGATTCCGCAAGAAGATCGAATAAGAGGAGCGTAATAGAAGGATGAACAAGCCGCCAACATTTGTAGAAGGCCTGTTGCAATATGTAGAAGAGTTGAAAGACGAGAGTGAGATGACGGAGAAGCAGCGCAATATTTTACGTGCATCAGTGAAGCTGTTCGCCGAAAAAGGCTTTCATGCCAGCTCAACCTCTGAAATTGCCAAAGAAGCAGGAGTGGCAGAGGGAACGATTTTTCGCCACTACAAATCGAAAAAGGATATTTTACTTGCCGTCGTAGCACCTGTGTTGGTCAAATTCGCGGCACCGTTCATTTTGAAGGATGTCCGTGAGATCTTCAAAGAGCAGAATAAAAAAACATTCTCCCAAATCGTGACAGAGCTATATCGAAACCGGATCGATTTGGTGCTGGCGAATGAAAAGCATATTCGCATTTTGCTGCAAGAAGCCTTTTTCCACGACGAAATCAGAGAAGCACTAATCGCTACAGTTTTTACAGGTGTGAAGGAGATGGCAAATAAGCTGATCGAGGCAAAGGTAGATGTGGGCGAATTGCGTCCGCTCCCGACGCAGGCTGTCTTTCGGGCGATCCTGTCCTCGATGATCGGACTCGTTTTGTTCCGGCAAGTTTTGGATACCGATGAATTTACACAGTTCAGCGACGACGAGCAAATCGCCCTGACCGTAGATATTTTGCTAAACGGGATTGGAAATCACTCTATCTAAAAATTTTTATCGATAAGTGAACATTTTTCTCTCGATTTGGGTATAGAAATCTCTTCTGGGAATGGTATAATTGCAAACAACTTTTTGCTGTTTTTTATGATGGAGGAGAGTAAACCATGCAATTGTTATCAGAGAGAGAATGGCTCGCGTATCGAGAGAAAAACAAAGATCGTGCGCGCATGCTGATTTCTTGCCCGGACCGCGCGGGTATCGTCGCGGCGGTGTCGAACTTCTTGTTCCAACAAGGAGCAAACATCGTTCAATCTGACCAGTACACGACCGATCCGGAAACAGGCCGGTTTTTCATGCGCATTGAATTCGATCTCATTAATCTGGACGAGCGCTGTGAAGAGATCAAGAAAGCATTCATCCCTGTAGCCGAGAGCTTTGGCATGGAATGGTCCTTGGTTGAAGCGAACAAGCGCAAGAAGGTCGCGTTGTTTGTTTCCAAAGAAGATCACTGTCTTTTGGAGCTCTTGTGGCGCTGGAAGTCTGGGGAGCTGTTCGCGGATATCGCGGTTGTCGTCAGCAACCATCCTGACATGCAGGAGACTGTCGAGTCCTTCGGTATTCCGTATCGTTGCATCGCCGTTACGAAGGATAACAAGCCGCAGGCAGAAGAAGCGCAGCTGGCAGCAGCAGAGGGCGTTGATCTGATCGTTCTGGCTCGCTACATGCAGATTTTGTCTCCGCGCTTTTTGGATGACTATGCGATGCGGATTATCAATATCCACCATTCCTTCCTCCCAGCCTTTGTCGGAGCGAAGCCTTACGAGCAGGCGTATCGTCGCGGCGTGAAGCTGATCGGGGCGACTGCTCATTACGTCACAGAAGAGCTGGACGCAGGGCCGATTATCGAGCAAGACGTTCAACGTGTATCGCATCAAGAGGACGTCGAGGCACTGAAGCAGCTGGGACGTCAGGTAGAGCGTACAGTGTTGGCGCGTGCGGTTCGTTGGCATCTGGAGGATCGGGTGCTGGTGTACGGCAACAAAACAATTGTGTTCCCATAAGCATTGCGGATAAGAAGAGGCTATTCCTTCGAGGAAGAGCCTCTTTTTTTGCGTGTTTTCTGGAAGAAGGCTGCATTCACGAAGACCTCTCACGCTTTAGCAAATCCAAAAACTGAGCCACAACAGGCCGCTGATCTGTCTCATCATCACGCGTGCAGACATACAGGGGACGCTTGATCTCTACGCCTGGCACGGTTACTCGACCGACCTCCCCTCGCTCTACCATTTCCCTAACGGCCAGAGCAGGAGCCAACATCGTCCCATATCCCGCCCGGACGGAGTGGATAGATTCGACCAGACCGTGATACTGCATACCGACCTGTGGACGTTTCACACCGTGCTCGCGACAGAGAGCAAAAAGCCAATCGCGGGTAGAACTGCCTTGTTCCCGCAACAAAAACGGCTCCTCCACGAGCTGCTCCATACTGATCTTTTTTCCTGCAAGCGGATGATCAGCAGGCAATATAAACCAATAAGGCACATCCATCAAATGATGCCGATTGATAGGCAGCTCATCCCACGATTCCTTGATAATGACGGCCACATCGACCTCACAGCTAAGGAGCAGTTCAATGGATTGCATAGAATTACGCGTGCGAATTTCCACATCAACCCCTTCATAATCGCGTTTGTACTGAGCCAGCCACTGTGGCACGAGATAATGGGAGGGGAGAAAGGTAGAAGCAATGCGGAGCTTTCCTTTCTTCCCTTGCTTCATCTCTGTCAGCTGTGTTTCGATTTCGCGTTCCCAGTCGTAAATGCGGCGTGCTTTTTCAAAAAGAAAACGCCCCTCATAGGTGAGAGAAATGCCGCGACCATCCGGGACGAGTAAGGTCATGCCCAATTCATTTTCGAGCTTGCGGATTTGGGCACTGACGGCAGGTTGGCTGATCGAGAGTGCGATTGCTGCCTCGGTGACACTACCTCGTGACGCTACTTCTACAAAAATGCGGAGTGCATGTAAGTTCATTCTGTACCTCGATTCATAACTTTTGTTTATGAGTTGTAGATAAAGATGTATTAGAAATGATGAGTGATTGCGCGTAAGGTATAGCTCAGAAAGACAGAAAACGAGTAGAGAGAAGGATCAGGAGATGAGAGAGGTCAGTGGAAAGACACAAGTCGTCGCAGTCGCACTGGTGACAGCATTATGTATGATAGGAGATTCGATGCTGTATGTGGTGCTTCCTCTTTTCTGGAAAGAGGCGGGGTTAACTTCGTTGTGGGAAGTAGGGGTATTGCTGGCGGTGAACCGCTTCATCCGTGTACCACTCGGGCCCCTTGTTGGAAAATGGTATGAGCGCTCAGGAGGACGTACGGGTTTGATTTTGGCAGTGGGGCTGGCTTTTCTAACGACGCTTTCGTACAGCTTGGAAGGATTTTGGCTGTGGCTTGTGATGCGATGCTTGTGGGGAGTGGCTTGGACATTTTTAAGGCTAGGTGCGTATTCCTTGATCGTGAGTGTTTCCGAAGGGCATAATCGCGGGCAGCTCATGGGTTTGTACAACGGACTGTATCGATTAGGGAGCCTCGGGGGTATGTTGGTCGGAGCAATTCTGGCTTCTTGGTACGGGCTGTCTGTTGCTTCCATCGCTCTCGCGGTGCCTTCCTTGTTTGCAGCGATTCTCGTTTTTCGCTATATACGGCCTTCCTTTACCAGTCAGGATCAGACAGGCGTGAATCGGATGGTAACAGGAAAACGTATGTGGAATCAGGGAGCGGTGCTGATGACGATGATTACGGCACTACTCGTCACGATGGTGTACCAAGGGATATTTACCTCCACGTTAAGTAGAGTGGTCGAAGTGCGCGATCCATTTATTGTGGTCGGCGGAGTCGTGTTAGGGGCAGCAGTCATTGCGAGTCTGGTACAAGGCATACGCTGGGGATGGGAACCATGGGCTGCCCCGTTAGTTGGTACATTGTCTGACAAGCATGGCAGGACGAAAATGTTCATCGTGACTTTGCTTGTCGCTTCGTTTCTCTTTGCTGCGTTGCAGGGAACGACACGCCTGCAAGGAACGAACGCACTCGTGATATGGTTTGCCATTTTATTCGGCATTCAGTTGACCGCGACGATTATCACGACTGTGCTGGATACACTCGCGGCGGATGTAGCAGCGAGACAGGCCAACAGCCATGCATGGATGACACAATATTCAGTCGTGAGCGATCTGGGCGCGGCGTTGGGGCCGCTCCTTGCCTTTTGGCTGGATGAACATGTAGGACTGAGTGTGATGTACATCGGAATTGCTATTGTGCTGTTTATGCTTGCACTCGCCTGGTTGGGCCGACCGAAGCTGATCAAGATGGAAAACGTCTCTTGATCGTGGCCATGACGTGGGCAATCGCAGCCTCTTTATCAGGACCATGCAGCAGCATATGATTGGAATTCTCGTACCAAGAAATGTGCGGGGAAGCTGCTTCATCCACACTGGTCGCGAGTATTTGTGCACTCACGGCGTGGACAGTATCATCCCGCCTTGCTTGCAGCAGGACGTATGGCGTCGTAATTTTGGACAAAAGCGGCTTCGTTTCTGCCAACAGCCTGCGAAATTGCAGCATGCTGCTAATAGGGATTCTGCCGATGCCATGTATGTAGCGTTTGGAGTGGGTAGAGAAATCCTCACGCAAATAGTGCATCGCCTCTTTGACATCCCAATATTTATAAGGAGTGTTGAGGGTAAACAGTAGGGCGACGGGGTATTTCGTCGTCAAGTGAAAGGCGAGCAGTCCCCCCATGGAAAATCCGATGACCACGATGGTGTCAGCGCGCATGGCCAGTCGCTTGTAGCCTTCTTCTGCCGAGCGGAGCCAGTCGTGGCGGGTGCTTTTTGCCATGTGACGACGAGTAGTCCCATGACCCTCCAAGGTAGGGCATTCCACGTGATAGCCAGCCTCGCGGAGCTTTTTGGCGAGTGGGAGTATGTCGTTGATGTCTCCGGCAAATCCATGGATGAGTAAGCAACCGACTGTTCCTGACATGGAATCTCTTCCTCTCAGATACTGGGAAATTTGATGGATCATCCATATTATATACGAAAAGGTGAGAAGGAGGCGACTGCGCAAGTGTGCGCACATCAAGCAAAAAAAGGAAAGAAAAAGCGACTTCACGCAGCTGCGATGAAGTCGGCTATTTTACTAACGGGGTTCTGTACCTGAAAAATAGGTTACAGCCCAATTGTTTTCAGTTCTGGAGAGATAAGTAGAGTAGGCTGCGTGCAGGCTTGGATATCTTCGGCTGTATAGCCTTCTGCTACTTCGACGAGGACAAGTCCGTCTGGTGTTACGTCCATGACAGCTCTGTCCGTAATGATACGGTTGACAACCTTCTTGCCAGTAAGCGGCAGGGCACATTCATTCAAGATTTTTGTCTCACCATGCTTGTTGACATGATCCATGATGACGACGATTTTTTTCGCGCCGTGGACGAGATCCATGGCACCGCCCATGCCCTTGACCATTTTGCCAGGAATCATCCAGTTAGCGAGATCGCCCGCAGCAGAAACCTCCATCGCCCCCAAAATAGCGAGGTCGATATGGCCGCCGCGAATCATCGCAAACGATTCAGCACTGGAGAAGTAGGCCGCACCTGGAATAGCCGTAACGGTTTCTTTTCCGGCGTTGATTAGATCAGGATCGAGGTTTTCCTCTGTCGGGTAAGGGCCAATTCCGAGCAAGCCGTTTTCCGATTGCAGAACGACCGTTTTTCCTTCCGGGATGTAGTTGGCGACGAGCGTGGGCATTCCAATCCCCAAGTTAACGTAAAAGCCATCTTCTATTTCCCCGGCGGCACGAGTGGCGATTTGCTCACGTGTAAGCGACATCTGTGTTTTCCTCCCTTGAATGTAATCCGGTTCTCTCTTTTGCTGTTTACGAGCGGATAGTGCGTCGTTCGATGCGTTTTTCGAACGAAGGTGCCTGTATCACACGTTGCACATAGACACTTGGTGTGTGAATATGCTCAGGGTCCAGTTCACCTGTCTCTACGATTTCTTCCACTTCGACGATGGTGATTTTTCCGGCTGCTGCCATCATCGGATTGAAGTTTTGGGCTGTTTTGCGGAAGACGAGATTACCCATTTTGTCAGCTTTCCACGCTTTAATGAGTGCGAAATCACCCGTGATGCCATATTCAAGCAGGTACTCTTTTCCTGCAAAATCGCGCGTTTCCCGTCCTTCAGCGATAGGTGTGCCGACTCCAGCTGGGGTATAGAATGCTGGAATGCCAGCTCCGCCTGCACGAATTCTCTCCGCCAGCGTCCCTTGTGGTGTCAACTCAACTTCGAGCTCACCGGACAGAAATTGACGTTCGAATTCCTTATTTTCTCCCACATAAGAGGAGACCATTTTTTTGATTTGCTTTTCGCGTAAAAGGAGACCGAGTCCCCAATCGTCTACCCCACAATTATTTGAGACGACTGTCAAGTTTTTCACTGCTTTGTCTCGCAGGGCGATAATCAGATTCTCCGGAATTCCTACCAGTCCGAAGCCGCCCACTAATAAAGTGGCACCATCGTGAATATCAGCCACGATGTCCGTGTACGAAGTGTAAATTTTGGCCATGACGATCACTCCCACCATGAAAAAATAAAGGATTTGTGTAAGCGCTAACAATAGGAGCAATGCAGTTGCCCCGTTTTCCTGCCCTTTTATCATACTAGATACGAGTTACAAACAAGTGACGAGACATTTGGATTATAAAAAATAATGTAAAATGACAGAAAAGTAGTACAACTATACCATTTTTTTCTGTAAAATATATTTTGTCAATATTCGTCGTTTCTTTGTCAGTATAGGAAGATTCAGGGGGAAATGTGGGGTTGCAGGAATGAAAAATACGAATAAATGGATAAGTCTCTCGGTTGTGGTCCTGCTACTCGTAGGGTGCGAAAAGCTAAATGAGGATGTTTCAAGTCTGAAACGAACAAAAGAAGAAACGGTTATCAAGGTAAAAACGGTAAGTGCGTATACGGTGGAGAATGGCAAGGATGAGCGACTGATGGAAGTCGCAGGTGTAGTGGCACCGCGTCAGGAGCTGGCTTTATCGTTTGGCGCCTCAGGCAAAATTTCAGGCATTCTTGTTGAAAAAGGAGCCACTGTCAAGGCGGGGCAGACGTTGGCGACATTAGATGGAACGGCCCTGCAGCAAGGAATTCACGCAGCTCAAGGACAGGTAGCAAGTGCTGCAATCAAGCGGGAAAAGGCCGCCAAGGGGCCGGAGAGTCATGAGGTGCAGACCAAGAAGCTACAGGTAGAAAAAGCGAGAGAACAGATGCAAAAAGCTCGCGACGAGCTCTCCAAAGCGGAGGTTCTGTATGCGAATGGAGCCATCTCGAAAGATGAAAAAGACAAGCTGGCCTCAGCACTGCGACAGGCCGAGCTGAGTCTGGAAGAAGAGCAAGTTGCGTACAACAACCTGCTGACGGGCGCCGATCCACTGGATATCGAAGAAGCGAATGCAAGCGTCCAGCAGGCCAATGTCCAATTGAGCCGCGCGAAGCAGGAAGCGGCTGATGCGGTGATCAAAGCTCCGTTTACAGGTGTGGTAGCTGCGATCTCCAAGACAGCGTCGGAGCAAGCAGGACCTGGGACAGAGGTCATTCGGATGGTCGATACGAGCTCTTGGCTTGTCAAGCTACAGGTAGAAAGGGAGCAAATCGCCCATTGGCAGGCAGGTAAAGTGGTAAAGGTGAAAGCTCCGGACGGCAGTGAAGCAGAAGGAAAAGTGACGTTTGTCTCACCTGTTATGGATACCAGCTTAGGGTCTTATCCAGTCGAAGTGACCGTAGACGGCAAGAATGTAGCGTGGAAAGGTGGCATGACTGTCACTTGTCAGTATCAGCTGCCAGCGTCAAATGT
Source organism: Brevibacillus sp. HB1.1 (assembly GCF_013332445.1). Classification (NCBI taxonomy): domain Bacteria; kingdom Bacillati; phylum Bacillota; class Bacilli; order Caryophanales; family Paenibacillaceae; genus Brevibacillus; species Brevibacillus sp. HB1.1. The sequence goes on from NZ_JABMIV010000013.1 coordinate 102,146, forward strand.
TGCGCTCGTTCCTGTTAGCAGCATCGGTGTCTCTGATGAAGAATATTACGTCATGAAAATCAATGAAAACTCAGTGGAAAAGACGTTTGTCAAAGTGGGGGCATTGCAAGGAACCTTCTATGAGGTAGTGGAAGGTCTCGTGCCTGGTGACCAGATTGTCGCGGCAGGCTTGTCGTATGTAGTGGATGGTGAGGCGGTGAAGGTGGCGGATGAATAACAAGACATTTTTATCGATTGTCCCGTCCTTTACCCGCATTCTGGTGGTCATTTGCTGTCTACTTGCGGTAGGAGCTTGGTTCGGTCTGGATATCAAGACTTTTCCGGATCGGTCTGTGCCGGAATATACAATTAGTCTCTCAGCACCCAAACTCTCCTCTGCGGAAGTAGACGAATCAGTCGCAAGAAAAGTAGAGGAAGCGGTACGTTCATTGGGCAGTGTGCTTACGATTGCTTCCGAATCTCGGACGGGGTCGGCGGTTATTACTGTAAAAACATCGGAACAAATCGGTTCGGATTACAAGGAACGATTGGAAAAGAAGCTGGGAGAAATCACGAAGCAGCTGCCAGTACAGGAATGGAGCGTCAGTCAAAGCAATCTGGCAGACAGCAAAATTGGCTTTTATGTACTGTACGGCACGGACTTGCAGACCTTGTCTGACGTTGCCCAAAATACCGTCTACGACAAATTGATCAATCTGCCAGGGATCGCTCGCATCGAAATGGACAAGCAAGCCTTGAAAGAGCAGGTAGATATCATTTTCCGACCGTCCATGCTACTCGCCTACGGGCTCACACCTGCTGATGTTTTGGCGCAACTGCCGATAGATGTGGTTGGGGAAGAGGTAGGCTCTGTTGGAGCTGATAAGGATCGAACCATTATTCAATGGACGAGTAAATCGGAAGGGCTGCAAGATCTGGGTAAGCACTTGATCCCCACCGATAAAGGATACGTACCACTACATACGTTGGCTGACATTCGTGATCGACGCGGGAGCAAAGGCGAACAAATCGGGATGTATCGAGGCTCGCCTGCATTAGGAATCACGGTGTATGCAGCAGATGTCGGGCAATTGCCTGTAATCAGTAAGCAAGTAAAGGGAGCGGTTGCCGAGTTGAACCAGGCTTCAGGCGGCAAGTACCGCCTCGATTTGTTTCGTGACGACGCGCAGACAATCACCGCTGCATTGAGGCAGCTTGGGGCATTAGCTGTTCTAACTGCTGTCATCTGTTCGCTCTTTATGTACTTGACCCGAAAACAATGGGCAGGGGCTGTACTTGCGCTTTTTGCAAACGTACTTGCGGTCGGCAGTGTTCTTGGGGGAATGTGGCTTTGGGGAATCCCATTGACGCTCTCCACGCTTGGGCCACTCGTGTTGTTTTCGCTATTGTTCACAGGAGCAGGCTCTGCGTTGTTTCATCAGTTTTCTCGCCTGCCCTCGTACTCGTTTGTTCGTTGCTTGCAAATGGCGTGGGGGTTGATGAAGCCGTTTTTACTCACGGTTGTCGTAGTGGCAGCCTGTTGGACAGGTGCCGTATTCACTGATTTCCTCAAGGCAGAAGACAAGGTTGTCTTGTACGATGCTTGGCCCGTTCTTTTGCTGGGCACGTTTGCTCTTATTCTTGTCTATGGATTTATCACACCTGTACTGACAGGAACGTGGCTGGAAGCTTCCGAACGAGTAGAGAAGGAAACACCACGGGCCTCCAATAAGGTGACAAGTTTTTTTCAAGATCGCTGGGAACGACTGGTGGAACAAGGGTATTTGCCTTATGGAATCACACTGGTTGCCTCGCTTGTCTTCGTCTTTTTGCTCAAGTCGTTTATTCTTGTAGATCCGTACGCCAAGCTTGATTATGGGGAAAAGTCGCTTTCTTTGCCAATGGTGCAGGGAAGCAGCATCGATGAGGCCATGCGGGCAGCACAAATAGCCGAGGAGCGTTTGCTCGCCATTGACGAAGTCCGAGATGTCTACACGATTGCTTCCGAAGAAAATCTGAGTTTTCAACTAAAGCTCGTGGACAAATACGATTGGACGCAATCAGTCTCGGAGCTGGAAAAAGTACTGGACAAAGAGCTGCGAGATATTCCTCAGACAGATCCGTTTGCGCTGGTCATTGATAAAGATAAGGCAACACGTCTCGTCTTGACGATCATGGGGCGATCCTTGCAAACGACGCAGAACATTGCTAATGAAGTATTGGCATTCATGGAAAAACAGAGTGCGAAGGATAAAGAGGGGCGAGAACTTGTAACAGATGAACGAATCGGTCCAGGTGCAGAGGGGACCTTTATCGACATTCGTCCGAAACAAGAGATGCTGGCACGTTACCGGATTACGCAAGAGGAGATCAAGAGACAACTGGAGAGCTATTTGGGAGAAAAAACAGCTGGCAGTGTCTATTGGAACGAGCGTCAGGTACCGATCCACGTCCGATTCCCTGACGGGTGGATGGACTATCCGGATCAAGTGAAAAATATATTGATTCGAACATCACAAGGTACAGTGCGGTTATCTGAGCTGGTAGATTGGTCGATCGGCAGCGAACCGCCCACTTATCAACGGGAAGACGGACTGTATGTCTTCAAGGTAAGCAGTGCCGTCTCAGACCAAAGTCGAATTGAGCTATGGTCTTACATCATTCCATATTCCATGCAAGAAAAGGTGACGATACCCGAAGGCTACACGGTATATAACAACGATGAGCTGAAGAAATTGGAGGAGAAAAAGCTCAACAAGGTTGATTGGAGCAGCCGATTCTTGACGATTGGCAGTCTGATTGCCCTCGTACTTATCATGAGCTTGCTTTTGCAACGCAGAACGCGCGATGGATTATTTGCCCTCGTTCTCTTGCCTGTCTTGTCTGGAGGCTTTGCGCTGGGATTGCTGTGGCTGGATCGACCGATGAACGTGATGAGCTTCTATGGTATGGTTGCTGTCATTGCCGTCATCATTTTGCAGGCACTTCTTGCGCTGGATGAGCTGTACAAGGCCCAAGCCGAACAGGAACGAGTTTGGGACGGTATCAAGCTGGGGGCAAAACGCACCATGCTTAATCAAGCGGGGATATATTTGGCGATCGCGTTAGCCAGCCTTCCGCTAGCTGGGGGCTTGGGGAGTGGGAATGATTCGTTTGCGTCCTTTGCCAGCGTATTGTTGCTTGGCGTTCTAATGGGGGCTTTTGCCACAATGGGACTCCTTCCTGGTATGCAACATGCAGCTGTTCAAAGACAGGCTGCTCATTCTGAGATGTCCTTGCCGATCCTTGCTCGTCATTTGCGGATTTGGTGGGAAAATAACCAAGTACGTCGCCGCGATTTCAAAGAAAGAAAACGGGAACAGGCTCGCTCACAAAAAACAGGGCAAGTCGAAGCCTCGAACCACGATTCCAGGGAGTATGTACCTGTACAAGAGGACTTCCTGCCACTTTCTTCTTCTACACATGACGCCAACCGCTAAAATAGGTTGGCGTTTTTCTTTTTCAATCGTTCACGTAGCTGTAACCGACTAACTAGGTATACGTCATGGTAAGATAGGAAAGAGAATCGAAAGCAGGGGGTAGCAAACACGTGCGTCGATATCGAAAAGTATGGGATTACTTGCTTTTGATTGGCATTCTACTCGGGTTGTTCATTTCTTCTTCACAGCCATACGCCAAGCAAGACATGCGAGGGACGATAGACAAGCTAGTAGATGAACAGAGCTTACAAGACCGTATAGGCGACATATCCATTCCTTACGGAGGCAAGGATGTGAGCTTGGAAGAAAAGGGAGCGGCTGGTTTTATAGAGTTCTTGATACGGAAAGGGACACACTTTACTGTTTTTGCCCTCTTGGCTTATAGCTGGTATCGCGTGTTTTCGCATCATCTCTCGTTTGGGCAAGCACTGCCCTGGAGCGCTTTTTGCAGTGTGATGACGGCTGTTTTGGATGAATGGCATCAGACGTTTACACCGGATCGAACCGGAATGGTACAGGATGTTTTGCTCGATGCATCTGGATCTGTCACGATGTTGTTGATAATTGCTCTCAATTACCTGTATTCACGGAGAGCATATCGTTATAAAATGTAGGAAGCCTATCCATCCTAGTAGGAGAGAAGGCTGTGATGAATGATTGGAGAGTGGATTAGATCGTGGTAGAAAAAAAGAATGTCCTTGTACTGAACTGCGGAAGTTCTTCGGTGAAGTACAAGCTGTATGAAATGCCTTCCAAAACATTGATTGCACATGATTATTTGGAGCAAATCCAGCGTGGCCAATATGAAGATGCTATTCGGGGAGTGTTTGAATCCCTCAAACAATATTCGATAGATATCGTTTCCCATCGTGTTGTTCACGGCGGCGAAGCATTTAAGCAGTCCGTTATTATCAATGACCAAGTAAAAGAAGAAATTCGTAACCTGTCCCGTTTCGCCCCGCTGCATAACCCCATTAACCTGACCGGGATTGAAGTTGCTCAAAGTCTGTTTCCTGATTTGATTCACGTTGCTGTTTTTGATACAGCGTTCCACCAAACAATGCCACCATCCTCGTATTTGTACGCACTGCCTTATGAATACTACGAGCAATACGGTATTCGCAAATACGGTTTCCATGGAACGTCTCACCGCTATGTAATGGGCCGTGCAGCAGAAATGATGGGTCGCTCGAAAGAACAGCTTCGCCTGATCAGCTGCCACATCGGAAGTGGGGTTAGTATCACGGCGATCAGAAATGGTGAATCGTATGATACATCGATGGGGATGACACCGTTGGCTGGTTTGTCCATGGGTACGCGCAGCGGAAACATTGACCCAGGTATCATCCCGTATATTGAGGAAATTGAAAAGACCGACACGGCTGGCGCTATTAAGATTCTGAATAACAATAGCGGTCTTATGGGCGTATCGGGTGTATCCAACGATTTGCGCGACGTTATGAAAAAAGCAGAAGAGGGACATCTCCGTAGCAAGTTGGCGCTGGAATTGTTTACCACTATTCTGCATAAGCATGTGGGACTGTACCTTGCTCGACTGAATGGAGTAGATGGTATTATCTTTACGGCAGGTGTTGGAGAGAATAGTGCTGCCGTGCGTGATTTGGTGTGCTCTGGTCTCGAATTTGCCGGGGTAAACCTGGATCGTGAGGTAAACCGCACTAGCAAAGGTGAGGCATTCATCAGCACGAAATACTCTCCGGTAAAAGTCATGGTAATCCCGACAAATGAAGAACTTGTAATGGCGATGGATGCATTCGCACTGGGCCATAACTAGCTTGGAGTATGCGCCTAGAAAGAATAGGCTTTTCAGTATTGGAATTTCTCTGCTATACTAAGAGAATGAGGCTTCTGGTTTGAGGTTCTCACCATTTTTCTGAAAAAATAAAAGGAGTGCAAACTGGATGGCAGTACAAGTGGGAAGCATCATCGAAGGAAAAGTGACAGCGATTAAACCGTTTGGGATGTTCGTAGCAGTCAGCGAAACCGAGCAGGGGCTGGTCCACATTTCCCAAGTAGCAAACGGTTTTGTTAAGGATATCAATGATCACTTTACCGTGGGGGCACAAGTAAAGGTAAAAGTACTCTCCATTGATGATGCAGGTAAAATCTCGCTTTCGGTTCGCGCAGCACTCCCAGCGCCTGAGCGTCCGGAACGTGAAGAGCGCCGTGGTGGTGGATATCGTGGAGGCGACCGCGGAGGGAATGCAAAACGAGAAAGCGGAGCTTCTTTCGAAGATAAGATGAAAAAATGGATGAAGCACAGCGAAGAGAACCTTGCGACAATCAACAAAAAGAATGCAAAACGCGGCTACTAAGCCTTGCGATAACGTAAGAAGGACGGGATCTAGCTCCCGTCCTTTTTTGCGTTTCCTATTCGAGAGGATTCCCCTCTTTTTCCCAGTATTCAATCCCACCGAGCATCTCTTTTACTCGAAAGCCGAGAGCGGCCAGTTTCGCGCAAGCCTTTGCAGCACCGTTGCAGTTGGGACCCCAGCAGTAGACGACCATGAGCTTGGTCGGGTCCAGAGTAGCCGTCGTCTCAGCGGAAATAAGCGAATGGGCGAGATTCAGAGCCCCAGGAACATGACCGTCCCGATACGCTTTCTCGCTGCGAGCATCCAGGATGTAGAAGCCTTCTACTCGGTTTTGGATGTCATTCCATACATCAGCGACATCTGTTTCGAGAGAAAGCTTGTCGAAAAAATGAGTGCGGGCTACTTCAGATGACGCGGCGGGTGTTTGCAAAACAAGGGACATATCCAAATCCTCCTCGTACCGTGTGATGGTTTATGTACAAAGCATAGCATTGAAGCAATCATCACAGTTATCTATACTATTCAATGAAGATCATTACTAATTTCTATGGGAGGAAGCGGGATGGAGCTGGTCTATTTACATACTTTTCGCGAAGTAGCCCGGTATGGGAGCTTTACACGGGCTGCAGAAGAACTGGGCTATGCTCAACCGACGGTAACGGCACAAATGCAAAAGCTGGAGCAGTCGTATGGAGCCCCGCTATTTGAAAGATACGGACGCAAGCTGCGACTGACGCAAGCAGGAGAAGCCTTGCTGCCGTACGCTCGGGAATTGATTCGTCTGTATGGGGAATCTAAAGAAGTGATTAAGCAACAGACGACAGGTCCGATTGCCATTGGAACGATCGATACATTGGCGGCGTTCTTTCTGCCGCCGTATTTGCAGGCTTTTTGTCAGCAATATCCTCAGGTTGATTTAGTATTGCGGACGGCTGGGGAAGCAGAAATTGTACAGCAGATCAAGGATGGCTATCTCGATATTGGGATCATTTTCGATCGACCTTGTACAGACCCTGAGCTAGTCACCCATGTTATTCGCGAGGAAGAATTGGTGATCGTCATGCCACCTGCCCATCGATTTACGACAGCAACAGCACTCACTGTCCATGATTTGGGCGGAGAGCCACTTGTATTGACTGAAGAAGGATGTACGTATCGGGGGATGCTGCTGGAGGCTTTTGGAGAGGTTGGGATGAGTCAGCGAATCGCCTGTCAATTCAGCAATCCGGAAGCGATCAAGCAGTGTGTGCGCTGTGGCTTGGGTGTAGCTTTGCTGCCGCACATGGCGGTCAAGAGAGAGCTCGCAGAAGGGGTGCTCACAGCCATACCGTTTCAGTCAGATAAGCCGCCTTTTTCCATTCAGCTTGTTTATCATAAAAAGAAATGGCTATCACCTTCGATGGTGACGCTTGTGGATACGATTACGAGATCACAGAGAGAGGAATCGTGAGCAGGATGCAGCTAGATACTTCACCATTTGTCGCATGTACACCTGAGGAGACAGTCCATCTGGGAGTGCGGCTCTATACCGTCAGCTACTACAGTCAAGACTTGCTGGTAAAAGCTGCATTGGCTGTACCAGAGACCTATTTTCAGGAGGGAGCATGTCTGCCGGCTCTCCTGTATTGCCGAGGCGGGATAAAAGGAGTGGGACGCGTCAGACCCGAGCGAATCAGTCAAATGGCCTCCTTTGGCTACGTGATCCTCGCTCCTCATTACCGTGGCAACGAAGGCGGAGAGGGCCGGGATGAATTCGGTGGGGCAGACAGGTATGATGTGTTTGCCGCATTTGAATTGCTCCGCAACCTGGAGAAGGTGGACAAGGGGCGAATCAGTGTCTACGGTTTTTCACGCGGTGGCGTCATGGCCTTGTTTGCTGCAATGGAGTGCAAAGGCGTGCTGTCTTGCGTCGTATGGAGTGGCGTCAGCGACATGTTTTTGACCTATGAGGAGCGGGTTGATCTGAGAAGGATGCTGCGCAGAATCATTGGTCACCCGCGCAAGCAGGAGGATGCCTACCGCGATCGGACGCCTTTGTATCGGATGGACGAGATTTCTTGCCCTGTGCTGATCATACATGGAACGGAAGATGAGAATGTGGGAGTGGAGCATGCTCATAAATTGGCAGATGCACTGACGCGGGCAGGCAAACCCTATGAAAAATGGCTGGCGCAAGGGGCCAGCCATCTGTTTGTCGGAGAAGATATGGAGATGTATACGCGCAAGATGTTCGCTTGGCTGGATGCGCAAGCCTAATCTTCTTTTGGTGTAAGCGGGAGCGTGATGATGATTTCCGTTCCTTTCCCCAGCTTACTGTTCACTTGCAGATCTCCACCGTGGTTTTCGACCATTCGTCGGGAAATCGGCAGCCCCAGTCCTGTCCCATCCTCTTTTAAGGAGAAGAACGGATCGAATATGCGGACCAGATACTCTTGGGAAATGCCTTCTCCCGTGTCTGTGACATGAATATGGACAGCTTGATCGTCCAGGCGGCTTTCGATGGAGAGAACGCCGCCGTCTTTCATGGCTTCAATGCTGTTTTTCATTAAATTTAACAGGATTTGCTTTAATTGCTCGACATCGACGTGAATGCGAATGTTCGGATCGCAGCGGTCGACGATTTGAATCCCATGCAGCATGGCCTCGGCATTCATCAACGGAAGAATCGAATGAACGACTCCGGTTAGCGCAACCTCGCGATAATCGGGCTTGGACGGTTTGGAGAGCATCAACAACTCCGTCACGATACGGTTGACCCGTTCAATTTCCTGCAAGATTAAGGGTAAGTAGTACAAATCGCGCTCTTGATTCGATAAACGCTGTTCCAATAGCTGAATAAAGCCGTAGATGACCGTTAGCGGATTGCGAATTTCATGAGCGGCTCCCGCTGCCAACTGACCGACCATGGCCAGCTTCTCGGATTGATTCAAGTACTCTTGAATTTGCTCCTGCTCCGTAATGTCCAAGAAGGCGAACATCCACCCGGTTTCCTGATCGTGGTGATGATTGTGCAAAGGGATGTAGGAGACCAGGGCAATGAATGGCGTGTCGTCTTTTTTGTACAAGGTCATTTTGCGATTGACGAACCAGGGAGTCGGCTCATTGCGTGTGGGTGCTTCAAAGGAATCCTTGGACACGGGGTAGCCGTGATCGTCGAGCTTGACCAAATGCTGTGCCAACTGATTTACATGAAGACCAACTGTCGCATGGGAATGGGTAATAATCCCAACAGGCAGAGAGTTTAAGATTTGCTCCCGGATGTTTTTTTCTTCGGTCAAAATTTGCCGTTGTCTTTCATCTTGTGCGAATAGATTGGCGATGCTGCTCGACATTTTATTGAACTCCTGCGCCAACTCAAGGAATTCATCTTGATGGGTATAGACGATTTGCTGACCGAATGTTCCTTTCGATACTTCACGTGCTTGCTGCATCAGGGACTGGATCGGGCGCAACAGCTCATTGCGGAAGTAAAACGTACAGAACAGCCCAAACAAGATAGAGGCTACGGAAACCGAATACGTCAGGATCAACGAGACTTTGATGCTCTCATTCGAATTCTGAAACTCTTTATTCGTCTGATACTCTAGCTGATTGAGTGAGAAAGAGAGATCTCGTTCCAATCGATCGAGCAAGGGCTTTACTTCGTTGTCTAGTACATAACTGACGGCTGGAACGTTCCCCGCTTGCAGCAACGGATTGATTTTGTTCAAAAAGATAAAGTCCAGTTGGGATATCGATTCAATAATGGTAAATAAGCCACTGTTCGCCTCGGTTTTGGGAAGCGAGGAAAAGCGAGCCGTATCGATCAGATTTGTATAGTATTGATCCAAATAAGACTCGTCTCGTGTCGATGTATACATGTTCAACGCATATGTCTTGGTGTATATCTGATTTTTGACTTCCAGTAAGGCGCTCGTTTGCGGCAAGAGGTTTTGCGTCAAATACACTTCATCAGAGGTGACCTTGGTCATTTGATAGCTGAACAGGGTCGTCACGCAACCGATGAGAAGCATCATTACGAGATAGCTGAGCATGATTTTTTTCTGAAATCCGAGATTGCTGAAAAGGGGCATGCTGATTAACCTCCATACGAGCCACGGGAAGGAATGAGATTTTGCAATTCCCGTTCTAAATCTTCACGTACATTTGCTGGCACCATGTGACCGAATTGACTGAGATGGTTGACTCCTTCGGCAAGTCCGTACATGACTTTTCCATTCGGGAGATCCCCTTGAATAAACTGTTCCATGATGATGCGGTAGCATTGACGAACATCCTGCATCATGGAGACCAGCACGTAGTCTGGAGCGATGTAGCGCTGATCGGCAATGTATCCGATGGTGAATACGCCTGCGCGCTGCGCTTCTGTAATCACTTCGAGATTGAAGCTGTCGCCTGTGGTGTAGATGACATCCACACCTTGAGATATCATGTCGCGAGTTGTGCGAATGGCTCCCTCAATATCATTGAAATCAGGAACTTTTCCCACGAGGATAGACGTGTTGGGCGATTCCTTTTTCACTCCCTCGATAAAGCCTTCTACTTGTAGGAACTCTGTGGGCTTGTCTACCAAGATGTATCCAACTTTATCCGATTTCGACATCTTCGCCGCAAGTATGCCGACGAGCTTACCAGCAGGCTTCATATCGTAACGAATCGTCGTCTGATTCGGATGCGGAGCCTCTCCGTTAAAGGAAACAAAGTGTGATTTCGGATACCGAAGCGCCACGTCTGTAAAAGGATCAGAGAAGATGAGGCCATGACCGAGTATGAGATCATAGTCGTTGGATGCATATTTTTCAGCCACCTTCGTGATCTGCTCCGGTTTTATATTATTGGCGATTTCGAGTGAAAAGTTAAATCTTTTTTGCAGTTCTGTCATACTCTCCAGTGCACTGCTATTCCAGCCCTGATCATAAGTGGGGCCCTCCAGCAACAGGGCGACACGCACTTTGTCAGAAGAATGGCTGCTTTTATTTATGACTTTATCGAGATGCTTCATGCTTGTAACGAATTGACTGGTAATGAGCAGAAGCAGCCCGACTACCAAACCGGTAAATAAGACGGGAAATGGCAGCAGCTTTGGCATGCGGGATTCCTCCATAGAAAAAAAGCATAAACCACATGAAAATATAAATACATGTCATGCCTATTATATCGGTTCTCTGAAGGTTGTGCATGGAAAAAAGGGATACGGACAGGCTAATCGTATGGAGAACATCCTGCCAAGCGGGAACAGAAGGGAGGCGTACACGCGATGGAAAACGATAGGGTGGAAATCCCCCAGATTCATATTCCTGATGAGGTAACACAAGTCGATCGACCGGAGATTGGTGAGACCACTCCACACCCGAAACCAGATAGCCCTCTGGCGTCGAGCGGGACAGCTGAACCCGTCAGCGACAATGTTTCGAAAGAGAGCAGCGAGCGAATCGGCTTTATTTCATAAAACCGATCGGAGTTGGCGCTATTCGACAAAAGAAGTCATTTTCTCTCGTGGACAAGGCTTGCGATTTCTGCAAAAGTAGGAAGTAGAATAGCAAGCGAGATGCGAGGGGATAAGACTGCATGGCCCGATTGCTGATAGTAGATGACGCAGCCTTCACGAGAAGGGTGCTGGCGGATATGCTAGGCGAACAACATGAAGTTTGTGGAGAAGCGACGAATGGCTTGGAGGCAATTGAAAAGTACAAGGAGCTCAAGCCAGATATTGTCACGATGGATATTACCATGCCGCACATGCACGGGATTGAAGCCATGCGTCACATCTTGGATTTTGACCGTGATGCCAAAATTTTGATCTGCTCGGCAATCGGGCACCGGCAGAAGGTGCTGGAAGCGATGAAAACAGGAGCGAGTGATTTCGTCGTGAAGCCTTTTCAAAAAGAGCAGATACTTGATGCAATCGCACGACTTTTGTAGACAGGAAAAAGCAAACAGCCGCCAAATCCCGGGTGGGAAGGCGGCTGTTTTTCTATAAGCCAAGATTTACAAGCTGATTTCTGTTCCAATGCCGTTTGCTTTCGCACGTTCATAAACCGTTTTGGCAACGGCTGTGTCCAAATAGGCAACACCCACGGATTTGTACAGCGTGATTTCTTCATCGTTTTCTCGGCCAGGTTTTTTCCCAATCAGAATGTCTCCCAGCTCAGCGTGCATTTGTTCAAAGCTCCATTCGCCGCGTTCTATCGGAATGAGCAGATCGCCTGCCTCGTGCCGGGCTCCCTCGAGTGTATCGACCACGACTTTGCTGCTTTGTACGGTAGTTGAGTCGACTTCCTGCATATGCGGAAGAAAAGCACCGATGGCATTGATATGCGTACCAGGACGCAAGCGTGATCCATCAAACAACGGGCTGGTAGCCTTGGTGCTGCAAATCACGATTTCGGCATTCGCCACCGCTTCATTGGCATCATCCATAACCGTGATTTCGCCTTGCCACTCCGGATAGAGGGAGAGGAGTGTTTGTTTCATTTCGTCGGCTTTCTCACGTGTGCGGTTATAGAGATAAATGTTTGTCAGCGGACGGACTTCCATGACGGCTTGAATTTGTCCGATGGATTGTGCCCCGCATCCCAATACAGCGCAGCTTTGCGCATTTTCTTTTGCCAAGTACTTGGTTGCAACGCCACTGCTTGCACCTGTGCGCATAATCGTCAACAGGCTCGCGTCCATCATCGCCACATGCTGTCCTGTTTTTGCTTCGGTCAACACGATTACACTTTGGAGTGCTTTGATATCGTGCTTGTGATTCTCCGGGAAAATGCTGATGATTTTTACCGCTACGTAATCGTCCGTTTCCAAATAGGACGGCATGTATAGACTGGTCGCTCCGTATTTCGGATGGTCAATAGCAGTACGAACAGGGGTGCTGACGTTTCCTAGCATATGCTCTCGGAAGACGTGTTCCACATCCTTCAAGCAATCTTTCATCGTATAGATTTGTTCAATGTTTTCACGGCTTAATAGTAGCATCTCATTCTTCCTTTCCATCAGGATTCGTCCAAATCCAAATCCTTTGTTTCCTTCGTAGCAGAAACCGCAATGAGAGAAATAATTCCGGAAATTACGATGTACAAAGCGATTGGAACCCAGGAGTTAAAGGAGCTTAACAAGGCAGTAGCGATCAGCGGAGCAGTACCACCCGCCAAAGCAGCACCGAGCTGGTAGCCAACCGTTACCCCAGTATAGCGTACATTCGTGCTGAAAATCTCCGAGAACATCGTACCCAATACAGCTGTGACCGGAGCCCAGAGAATCCCGAGTCCGATGACTGTAGCGACGGTAAGCCAAAGGGCTGATTTCAATGACAGCATATAAAAGTAAGGGAATGCAAACAGCATCATCGCTACAGTCCCCGCGATATACAAAGGCTTTCTGCCGACTTTATCTGACAGCATGCCCATGTACGGAATCGCGATGGTTGTCACTAATGTGGCGATCGTCACGGCATTGAGTACGGTTATTCGGTCGTAGCCCAAGTAATTCGTCGCGTAGGCAATAATAAACGTCGAGAAAATATAGAACGGCGCCGTCTCTACCACTTTGGCTCCGACGGCAATCAGAACAGCTTTCCAGTGATAGCGGAATGTATCTACGATGGGAACTTTCGCAATGTTCCCCGTCTTTTTTGCTTCTTGAAAAGCTGGCGTTTCATCGATGCCATTGCGAATCCAGAGTCCTAAAAAGACAAGTGCTGCACTCAACAGAAACGGAACTCGCCAGCCCCAAGACATGAATTGATCATCGGGAAGCGCACTCATCAAAGAAATGGCCAACGTACCAAGCAGCATGCCGATGGTTACACCCATTTGCGGGATACTTCCAAAAAAGCCGCGTCTGCCTTTGCCGGAATACTCTACGGCGAGAAGCAATGCCCCTCCCCATTCACCGCCGATGCCCAAGCCTTGAATCAAGCGCATCAGAACGAGAAGAATCGGAGCCCAGATGCCAATGGAATTGTAATCAGGCAGCAAACCGATCAAGACGGTAGCGCCACCCATCAGAGACAACGTCAAGACCAGCGTTTTTTTACGACCGATTTTGTCCCCGATATGACTGAAGATCACGCCACCCAATGGCCGGATGAAAAAGGGAAGACCAAATGACAGATAAGAGAGCAGTAAGCCAACAGTTGGATCAGAAGAAGGAAAAAATAGCTTGTTGAATACGAGCGATGCCATGGTTCCATACAGAAAAAAGTCAAACCACTCAATGGAGCTGCCAATAAGGCTCGCGACCAACGCTTTGTTTTGAACCTTTTTGGAAACGCCCGCTTGTGTTTGAAATGCCATCGGGTAATCCTCCTTTGTCGGTAGATATTGAAGTGTCACTTCAATTTAAGAGTGAAGTAGCACTTCAATTTTAAGGAATAAAGCGATTACAAATCTGATAATAATAAAGATTATAAAATGCAATGCAATTTGCAGCAATAGTAAAAATGGATACTTATGCTAACTTTACAACTTTTTTCGAGAAAGAGTATGATAGACCTATCCTTTTTACGGCGAGGTATGCAAATGGAACCTACCATTGGTGTATTAATCAAATCGCTTCGTGTCGGCAAAAAGAAGACACTCAAACAAATTGCAGAAAAAACGCAGCTGTCGATCAGCTTTTTGTCCCAAGTAGAGCGTGGGAAGTCTTCCATTACGCTGGAGTCATTGAAAAAAATTTCGGAAGCCTTGGGAGTGAGCCCAGGCTATTTCTTTTCGGGTGAGTCGAGTGGAGGGAATGGGCAGGTACGCAGGGCGAGCAAAGAGCGATCTGGGCTTTTGCATGCGCCTTTTGTGTATGAGGACCTGTCCGGTGATTTGGAAAATCCGTCACTGGTACCGATTCTTGTCACGCTCTCACCGCATGGAGAAAAAGGCACGCCTTTTGTACATAAGGGTCAAGAGTTTATTTACGTCCTCGAGGGTGTGCTGACTCTTTTGCTCGGGGAAGAGGAGCATGATTTGTTCCCTGGCGACAGTATTCACATGGATTCATCCGTACCGCACAACTGGGTGAACCGTACAGGTGAAGTCACCCGATTCCTTTGTGTCAATTCGCATGACAGCGACATGATTCCGACCGCTCCTTATTAATTAACCGAGAGCGTTTAGCGAAGTCATGTTTTCTACTATAATAGAGGAACGCGTACAAAAGAGCGGTAAAGAGGTGAAAATGTGCCCGTAGAGCCTAACTATTTTCAACAGTATCAGCATGCTGATATCGACGAATTAGCTGATGTCATTGGAGAACTTTTGCAAAATCCGATAACGGTTGAAGATGCCGATCATAAATTGATTGCTTACAGCTCACACGGAGAAAGCACAGATGAAGCGCGCTGGTCTACCATCATGGGGCGACGGGTACCGGAAAAAGTGCTGACGCGCCTTTGGAAGGACGGCGTATTCCAGGAGCTGTTAACGCAAGACGACCCCG
The DNA here is from genome assembly GCF_013332445.1 of Brevibacillus sp. HB1.1. Taxonomy (NCBI): domain Bacteria; kingdom Bacillati; phylum Bacillota; class Bacilli; order Caryophanales; family Paenibacillaceae; genus Brevibacillus; species Brevibacillus sp. HB1.1. Next base: position 117,369 of record NZ_JABMIV010000013.1, read on the forward strand.
TACACATCCCGGCCAAGGACGAAATTGGCTTGGGTAAGCGTGTGGCGATTGCTATTCGCAGAGGGAGCGACGTGCTCGGTTACATTTGGGCACAAGAGGTGAATCGACCGATTACCCGGGAAGATGATGAAATTCTTCGTCAGGCAGCACGCGTAGCCGTCTCGCGTCTCATCCAGCGGCAGGGAAAACGCAAGGCGGAGGAGCAGCGACGCAAGGAATTTCTGTGGGAGCTGTTGCTGGGGAATCACAGCAGTGAGGCTGTCATTCGCCAAAAAGCAGACACCTTGCAGATGCAGCTTCCGACCTCTTATTTAATTTGTATTATTGAAGCGGCAGGAGCGCGTCTGGACCAGTACTTGTATCCGTTATTAATGCGTGACAAACTGCTCTGGGTTGTCGACGGCTCGCAAATCATTTTATTGATCGGTTTGTCCGAAGCGAAAAAAGACAAGAGTGACGTGCTCATTCGCAAGGTGGAACAGTTCCTCGCAGACTCGCTCGGCAAGCTCGAAGCACATGTCACGGAAGGACGCCAGGTGATTGCCGGGTACGGGAGAGATTACAAGTCTTATACGGATATTGTGAAAAGCTACAGGGAAGCGCTGCATGCGCTCAAGGTCAAAAAGCTGTTTCCACAGGAAAATGAGGGGATTCACGGGTACCACGAGCTGGGGATTTATCGCTATCTACTACAACTGAAGCAGTGGGAAGAGGAGCAGGGCTATCAGAATGAACGGCTGGAAAAGCTCAGACAGTACGATCGCGACAACCAGACCACGCTCTTGACGACATTGGAGACTTTTTTGGATGCCGCTGGCAAAGTTAACAAGACAGCAGAGCGCCTGCATATCCACATTAATACGTTGAGCTACCGACTGAGACGAATTGAGGAGATCATGCGTGTCGATCTCGACAATATGAACCAGCGGGCTGCCTTATATTTAGAGTTGAAAATAGCCAAATTAGATGGGGAACAGTAGTTTGTTTGTGAATTTTCACAAATGAAAAGACGCTAAAATTAAAGGAATCTCCAAGGAGTATGCCGGAAGATACGCTGTACAATAATAGTAACCGCAAAGAAAACGGCGTTTCCAAGGAGGACATACTTATCATGATCGTTGGAATTCCAAAAGAAATTAAAAATAATGAGAACCGCGTAGCCATTACTCCAGCAGGTGTAGCTGCTTTGGTACAAAACGGACATTCGGTTCGTGTAGAAGCAAGTGCAGGGCAAGGCAGCGGTTTTACGAATGAAGATTACAAGGCAGTAGGCGCTGAGATCGTAGAAACAGCAGCAGAGGCATGGGCGTCTGACATGGTGATGAAAGTAAAAGAACCACTCCCTGCTGAATATGGATTTTTCCGCGAGGGTCTGATTCTGTTTACGTATTTGCATCTTGCACCAGAGCCTGAATTGACTCGTGAATTGATCGATAAAAAAGTGATTGCAATCGCTTACGAAACCATCCAGCTCGACAATGGCGCTCTGCCACTGTTGATGCCAATGTCTGAAGTAGCAGGCCGTATGTCTGTTCAAATCGGCGCGCAATTCTTGGAAAAGCAATACGGTGGAAAAGGCGTTCTGCTCGGTGGCGTACCAGGCGTACCAAAAGGCGAGGTAGTCGTAATCGGCGGCGGGATCGTAGGGACAAACGCGGCGAAAATGGCGCTTGGACTGGGTGCAAATGTAACGATTATTGATGTAAACGCAGACCGTCTGCGCCAACTGGATGACCTGTTCCAAGGCCGTGTTCAGACGTTGATGTCCAATTCCTTCAACATCGCAAACGCTGTGAAAAAAGCAGATTTGCTGGTAGGCGCTGTACTCATTCCGGGTGCTCGTGCTCCACGTCTGGTAACAGAAGATATGGTAAAAGACATGTCACCTGGTTCTGTAATCGTAGACGTTGCGATTGACCAAGGTGGATCGATTGAAACCGTAGATCGCATCACGACTCATGACAAGCCAACCTATGAGAAGCACGGTGTGATTCACTACGCGGTAGCCAACATGCCTGGTGCAGTCGCTCGTACATCTACATTGGCCCTGACCAACGTAACCGTTCCTTATGCGGTACAATTGGCGAACAAAGGCTACGCACAAGCAATTCGCGACAATAAAGCATTGGCAAAAGGCGTAAACGTCATCGACGGCAAAGTAGCTTACAAAGCTGTAGCTGATGCGCATAACCTGCCGTATGCTTCTATCGAAGAAGTTTTGCTGGTGAAAAACTAGCCTTACGGTAAATAGAAAGAAGAAACTGCTTGTCCGTTCTTACGGCAAGCAGTTTTTTTCATTCATTCGGCCCAAGCGGGTCAGGGTATTTGGCCGAACCCATCTTCATTTTTCCAGAATCACTTAAATACATATTCACCTGGATTTGGGTCAGGGAATCAGGTGTGAGCTTATTGCGCTTGCGTATTTCGTATTTTCGCCAAGCTTGGTAGTCTTTTTTAAACAAACGTTCCTCCAAGCTATACAGATCAACCCCTGCTTTGACTCCTTTTAGAAACGTCCCGCGAATTTGCTCGGCTACCTGTTCTTCGGAGTTTTTCCGTACGAAAGTAGGCGTAACGGCACTCATCATTTCACGAACGAACCCCTTTAGTCGGACATTGACCTGATAACGAGGAAGCTCTCCAGTGGTAATCGGAGTGATGTCCAATTCAACATGCTCGATGCGCATGGTTGCTTTGGGAGTGTTGTTTTGTCGCACAACGAGGCCAGCAAATTCCGTGTCACTATTCATCCACCGAATCCCCATTAAATCACGATTGGGGAAGTAACCCAGCCAATTTCCACGATGTATGGCGTGGATGCCATCGATGGAGAGACGAGAAATAAAACGGTTATTTTCTTTCCAGGATCGCTCGTACAGCGTGATGTTTGGCAATAACACGGTGTTTGATGGCTCCCAAAAGCTCGAGATAAACCGAAAAAATTGGATCGGCTCGATAAACGAACGCTGCTCGTAAACATCCTTTGGCTGATGCAAGAGAGAGTCCAATGGAGAAAATCCGACCAAAGAATGGGAGCTTAACACTTTGTCAATCGGCTCCCGCGTTCCGAATACCCACTTGGTGTAACGAATCAGACCGTATCTGTTCATAATATCGTGGGAGGTGATGACGCCCTTTTGCAAGAGCCGCTCATGAAATACGATGGAGGATACAAAGCCTAGAAATACAGGTACCTGTGCGTTTTTTTGCAGGTTATCAAAGGCAGACTGAAGCGTTTTCCCTTTTCCGATCGAAATGGTCGCTGGTGGCGATTGAAGGGTGGTTGATGACTCCTGCTTCGCGACGGTAGACAGATCGGTGGATTGGGCGTACATAACATACTCATTGTTGACGTAATCAATGCCCATGGCAGATAAATAGCGAAGGTCCTGAATGGCTTTCTGATCCCAGCAGCCGCTAAGAAGAGTCGTTGCCAACAGCAGCATAGCAGAAGCAATCCGCATGCATTTCATTTGTTATCGCCACCCTTAGCAGCTCTCGTCCGAAAAAAACTGGTCATGGACTTGAACAAGACAATGAACAGTGTAAACAAGGAGTTGGATGAACCCATCAAAATATACGATCTGCCAAAGGAGGTCAAGGTGGACAAGTAGTATACGATGGCAATCATCCCGAGGATAAAGCCGTACATGCCGATGGTTGCGGAAAGGAAGAAAACAGCGAAACGAGCCACGGTTACCGCACCGCTTAATGACTGATTGACCAGTGTGAAGGAGGCAACGACTGTAAGGGAGCCGATAAACAACATCGAAGGCGAAGTCAGGCCTGCACGAATGGAAGCATCCCCGATAATCAGTGCACCGACCAGTGCCAGTGTTTGCCCGACGTTTTTGGGCAGACGGGCGCCTGCCTCACGTAGAAACTCAAAAATGAACAAGATGAGAAATAGCTCCATCGGCGCGGAAAAGGGCAACCCTTTTCTTCCCTGCGTAACGGTAGCGAGCAATTGAAAAGGATATTGCTCTATATTATAGGCGGATAGTGCAATCCAGAAGCCAGGCAGAAAGATTGCGATCCAAAATCCACCTAGGCGCAGCATGCGTTCCAGCCATACATAGGTAACAGGGTACTGATCGTCTTCGGGAGATTTGATTAGTTCGAGTAAGGTTACAGGTGCCACGAGTGCCAAGGGCGAGCCGTCTACCAATACGACGACCTTACCTTGCAGCAGCATGTAAATGACATAGTCAGGGCGTCCAGTATAATCAACCAATGGAAACAGGGAGTGAGTGTTGTCGCTCAGTATCTTTTCCAGAATGGCGCTGTTCACAATTTTTTTTGAGGTACATTTGTGTATTCTCTCACGCATCATCTCTACCAGATCTTCAGATACCCCATCTGTGATATACATCATACCGATTCTTGTGCGCGAGCGCGTTCCGAGAATAAAAGGCTCATAGGCCAGAGTAATCGTTCGCATGCGCTTGCGAATGAGAGCAACGTTCGTGGAGAGATCCTCGACGAAGCCGTCCCGAGGACCTTTTATCGAAATCTCTGTATTAGATTCTTCAGGAGTGCGCTCTGGACGATTGGAGATGTCCCAGGCAAACGGAGGAGAGTCACCAATAAAAATCAGTAAATCTCCTGCAAACAGTCTCTCAACCCACAACTCTGGGTTCGTGAAGAGCGGGAAAAGAGGCAGAGAACGCAAATCACCAATAGCCAGGAATCGCTCCAATTGCGGCAATGCCGTATCTTGTAATTGACGAACGTCTGCCAGTCCTTCGCAATAAAGCATCAATACAGGCTGGTCCTCGGATGTGACCGTGCGCATAAAAACGACGTCCGCACAATGCGCGAATTTTTCCCGCAGTTCCTCTTCAAGGGTCATGGCCTATTCCCTCCTGTTTGGATGGCTTGCGCAGAGTAACCAGCATGAGTGCGAGAGTAATCACAACGATAATGGCTAAGTAAAGCGGATAGTATACGTGCGTCAGAAAGGATACAAACTGCATGTCACTGTAGGGGAGGCTGGTAAAGGCGATCATGCTTCCACCTAGAAATATCATCATGAAGTTGCGCTGTTTTCGGTTACGGATCGTGAGTAAATCTCCCAAGAGCAACAAGCAAATGGTGATGCGTATAAAAGCCCCAGCGAGCCATTGAAAAATGGAGAAAAACTCCATGTTCTCGATGTCTTTTCCAATTGTGAGCAGCCGCCATTGCTCAAATGCCGGAAAGCGTTGGCGTGCAGACTCCACTGGTCCAAATTCCGCAATAGCTCCTGTCAACGGACTGAGTGTCAGCACAAGCGTGATGCCGAGCATGACCAAAAAGTGTACGAGGCGCAATGGCTTACGTACGTGAGGTTGGAGCAATAGTAGCAGGAACATCTCTGAAATGCCGCCACCTACATAGAGCATCCCGTGAAAAAGAGGACGATACCCATGCTGGAAAAGTGGCATCAAAAGACTATAATCCTTTTTAGGAATATTGCCAAAAGCGACGAAAAATCCGAGCATAACCACGATGGGCAGCAAGATTCCTGCTGTGATTCCTACAGAGGTTATTCCACCAATTGCAGCGAGTATACATAGTCCCATTAAGGCTAAGGCGGTCACCCACTCTGGTGTTCGAGGCAAGTAGTTAACGGTCGTCCATGTCTGGGTATCGATCAGATTGGTTAGGGCCATCATGTACAGGCAGACCATGATGGGGATGAGTAACAGATGGCTGACGATTTTTCCAGAGCGTTGGGCGAGCCATTCATGCAAAGAACGTTGCTTCATATTTCGATTAACCACAAACAGCAAGTACGCCCAGAAGGAAAAAGGGATACCAGCAAGCAACACGCTCAACCAAGCATCTCTTCCGGCTTTACTCAATAAGAGGGGGATGACGGTTACGTGGTTCGTAATGCCGATCGTCAGCATCATCACCATAATGGCTTGACCAATCCCGATTTTTCCGTCCACTTTCATGAAGACTTATCCCCCTGTACGTGGTGGTGCTGTTAGGATTTGCCTGCTTGCTTGGAAATATGTATCAACGTATAAAGGTTACATCCGCCCGAAAAAGTATGGTATTCTACTATGAGGTAAAAAGGTAGAAACGGAGTAAGGAGTGCAGCCGATGTATCAGCTCATAAGAAAATACCTGTTCCAGCATGATGCGGAAGAGATTCATGAAAAGACAATTGGTGCCTTAAGGCTGGTGGAGGATTCTGCTCCAGGCAAAAGCATCCTGAAGATGATCTATCAGGTAAAAGACCAGCGGTTGGAGAATAAGCTGTGGGGAATGACGTTTCCGAATCCAGTCGGACTTGCAGCCGGTTTTGATAAAAATGCGGAAGTCTATCATGCGTTGGGTGCTCTTGGTTTTGGGTTTGTGGAAATCGGGACGTTGACACCGCAGGGGCAGCCAGGCAATCCGAAGCCGCGTTTGTTCCGATTGCCGGAACATCAAGCTGTCATTAACCGGATGGGCTTCAACAATCACGGTGCGTATTTGGCTTCCCAGCATTTGGTCGATTACGCATACTCAGATGTTCCAATTGGGATTAACATTGGGAAAAACAAAGTAACGCCGAATGAAGAGGCGGCCATCGACTATAGCAAATGTATGGACATGCTCTATGCATACGGTCACTATTTCGTCATTAACATCAGCTCTCCGAATACCCCGAATCTGCGTGACTTGCAGGAGACAGAGAGCTTGCGTCATTTGGTGCGTGCAGTAAGGGAAAAGGCAACCGAAATGGAAGCACGTTCCATCAAGAAAAAGCCGATTTTGCTGAAAGTAGCACCAGACATGTCGGATGAGCACATGCGCGATGTTGTTCACGCTGCTGTTGAAGAAGGCATTGCCGGAATTATCGCTACCAATACGACACTGTCACGCGAGGCGGTTTCCGGACATCGTTTTGCCGAGGAAGCGGGCGGCTTGAGCGGAAGACCTCTTACGGAGCGTTCCACTGCTTGGGTGAAGGAGATTTATCAAGAAGTAGGAGACAAGGTACCCATCATCGGTGTCGGGGGCATTTATAACGGCGAAGACGCCTACGCGAAAATCCGAGCAGGAGCCAGTCTCGTTCAGGTGTATACGGGGATGATTTATCAAGGCCCAGGTATCGCCAAGCAAATTAACAAAAAGCTACTCAAGCTCATGCAGCGCGATGGTTTTAAACATATTAGTGAAGTAATTGGCGTAGACGCAAAAGAATAGATAGAACAAGTACGCATAGGTCGATGGCTCCGTTTGTAGTGGGGCATCGGCTTATGCGTTTTTGCTTATATTCTTCCGATTTATGTAGTGATCCGTTATAATGATGTGGGACAAACATGAATTGTCTGTCAACTTCATATGATCGGCGTTAGGTGCCTTTATGTGACGCATAAAGGGTAACAGGGAATCGGGTGAAAGTCCCGAGCGGTCCCGCCACTGTAACCAGGGAGCTCTCTTTGAGAAGGAAACCACTCATTTTTGTATGGGGAAGGACAAAGAGCGTATGGATCTGGAAGCCAGGAGACCTACCTAGTAGCCACACCCACAAAACCTTCGCGGAAAGGAGCGGTGAATACGAGGCAATGAGGCTGTATGTCAGTCTGTTGTTTTGTGTGCACATCTCGTCCATTGATGGATGGGATTTTTTTGTTTGTAGGAAAAGAACGAAAGTCAGTGAAGGAGGAAGGAACATGAATCGATCTCGTCTCGTATCTACTTGTTTGATGATCGCGGGCTTTGTCCTGTATTTCCTGCTCAATGAACCAGAGACAGGACATGCGATGCACATCATGGAAGGGTATTTGCCATTATCCTGGGCCTTATTTTGGTGGGCTGTCTTCTTGCCATTTTTTATTCTTGGGATTCGCTCGATTAACAAGATTGTAAAAGAACATCCCGAAATGAAGCTCCTTATTGGTGTTGCAGGAGCGTTTGCCTTTGTTTTATCTGCACTGAAAATCCCTTCAGTTACAGGCAGCAGCTCTCACCCGACTGGAACGGGCCTTGGCGCCATTATGTTTGGGCCTTTTGCGATGTCTGTGTTAGGGAGCATGGTGCTCTTGTTTCAAGCCTTGCTTTTGGCACATGGAGGTTTGACTACGCTAGGGGCAAATGCTGTATCCATGGCAGTAGTAGGACCACTGGTGGCATACGGAATCTATCGGGTGATCATGAAAGTGCGCGGAAGCCAGCGTCTGGCTGTTTTTGCGGCGGCTGCCTTGGCTGACCTCGCTACCTATGTGGTGACTTCGATTCAACTGGCACTCGCATTTCCAGCTGAATCTGGTGGAGTGTTGGCCTCGTTTGCCAAATTCGCAGGAATTTTTGCATTCACGCAAGTTCCGCTCGCAATCAGTGAAGGTCTGTTGACCGTTCTTGTTTGGAACTGGTTGTTATCTTACAACGCAAAAGAGCTTACACAGCTTCGTTTGCTCAAACGGGAGGAATCGCTGTGAAAAAAGGATGGAACTGGCTATTACTCTTGGGGGTAATCGTACTGGCGATTGTCCCACTGTTGCTGGTGCAGGATTCGGAATTTGGCGGCGCAGACGGCGTGGCGGAGGAAGCGATCAAGGAAATTGCTCCGAACTACGAACCGTGGTTCCAGCCGCTGATAGAACCGCCAGGGGGAGAGACGGAGAGCCTATTGTTTGCGGTGCAGGCGGCGTTGGGAGCGGGAGTGGTTGGCTACGCCGTGGGCTTATACAAAGGTCGGTTGGATAAGCGGAAAAAATGAACGGGCTGCAGCTTGATTCTCTCTCTTATCAAAACAGGCTGAAACGTCTGCCGCCAGCTCATAAGCTCTTGCTGGCGAGTGCATTGTTACTGCTCGTCTTGGTGGGACATGTATGGATGCAGATGGCCGTCGTTGTTTGGATGACGGTATGGGTAGTGGTGTATGCCCGTATACCTGTCCGTATCTATTGTGCCTTTATGATCGTGTCGCTCTCGTTTTTCGCGGCGGGGCTCCCTGCCCTATTGGTAGAAGGGGCGAAAGCAGGCGAAGTACAGGTCCAGGTCGCGGCAGCATGGGAGTTGGGTTCGTATGTGCTCTATGTGCCGACGTCATCATTCAGTAAAGTTTGGATCTTATTTTGGCGTACCATGGCGAGCTTATCTTGCTTTGCCTTCATTTTGTTTACCGTGCCGTTTGCCGAAATCTTGCAGGTGTTTCGCCGACTTCGTATGCCTGTCCTTGTGACTGATTTATTAATGATCATGTATCGGTTTATTTTTGTGTTAGTAACAATTTCTCACCAGCTCTGGATTGCCCAACGTTCGCGTGGAGGTCATCGCGGCTTCCGAGCGACACTTCGGGATGCAGGGATTCTCGTTGCGCAATTGTTTGTCAGAGCGATGCGCAAATACGAAGCCTTGCATAAAGGAATGGCGGCTAGAGGCTTCGGGGAGAGCATGCAGGTGCTCGCGTTTCATACCCATGCTCGTTCGCGACGTTATGAATGGGAGTCAATCGCAGGCTGTATGCTGCTGGTGCTGCTTGAGTGGTGGACAGGAGGTTGGTAGTTATGACATCACGGTTGTTGGAGTTCATCGATTTGCAGTACACGTATCCAGGAGGGCGGGGACCGGTCCTGTCTGGGCTGTCCTTATGGATTCCAGAGGGGAAAAAATGTGTCCTTTTGGGACGAAACGGCTGTGGGAAGTCTACCTTGTTCTTGCATGGGAACGGGATCATCGAGCCACAGAAGGGACAGGTGCTGTGGAAGGGGAAACCGCTTGTCTACAAACGAGCCGCACTACAAGAGATGACGCAAAAGGTAGGCTTGGTCTTTCAAGATCCCGAGCATCAGCTGATCGCAAGTACGGTCGCAGAAGATATATCCTACGGTTTATGCAATCAAAAGCTGCCTACGGAAGTCATACGGGCAAAGGTAGAAAAAGTGCTGGATGCATTCGGGTTGAGAGAGCTGGCAGAAGCTCCGATTCATCATTTGAGCCTGGGACAAAAACGGCGTCTGGCACTCGCGGGGGTCATGGTCATGGAGCCAGAGCTTTTGCTGTTGGACGAGCCTACTGCGTATCTGGATCGCTATCAGACTAAAAATTTGCTGCGGGAGCTCGATGCGATTCACCGGCAAGGAACGACTGTTTTGATGGCGACACATGATATGGATATCGCGTTTGAATGGGCAGAGTGGATTTGCATCATGGATGAAGGCAGGCTTGTTTTCGCGGGAGATCCGCAGGAGGCATTGGAAAATAGAACCATGCTGGAGAGTCTTCATCTGGGTATGCCGTTGCTCGTTGATGTGTGGGAGGCACTGCCTGAGCAGTGGAAGCGTGAACTTGGCGGAAATATTCCACGCACGGTCGACGAGCTGCGAAAAATGCTCAGTGTTCAGCAGGTGTGGTGAATGGAGTGGCGGCTTTCGGGCAAGCTAACCCCAAAAAGCCATGGAGGTACGCTGGTATGGAACAAGACTCTGTCATGAGTACATCGGTCCCGAATCACCAGGAAAAAGGAATTTCACGTAAGGTGAAGGATGAACTGATGTATCAAGTATTGGAGAAAGAGATGACTACCGTCGAGCAGGAAAAGAAGATAAAAGATGATTATTTAAAGGGAAAGGCGTAAGTTCGCGCCAAGAGGCCCTTCTCGCCACATCAAGGCGTGAAGGGCTTTTTTCATGGAATGATCCCCGTACCCACCCTCGACCCTGCTGGAAATTTCAACATGAACCCTGGTGAAGGGGGACGTGTTCGCCTTTTGCAGACAGACTACCGACTTCCATGCCTCTTACGTATGGTAAAATTTGATTCTCGCTGAAAAAGTAAGAAGATTGTGCGGATTTTGTAGGGATATGTCCATTCATCACGAATAACGTAAAGAAGGCACTTACTTACAATGGGGGAAGTGATGAGGTTGTGATTTCAACTTTGAATAAGACGCTATGCGTTCAGCAACTCGTAGAAAAATTAAGAGACAAGCAGCTTCTTCATGTACCAATCGCTGATCTTCAAGAATCCAATAAAGCATTGTATGAATACGTCAATCAGCTCAATGACTCGATTGCGATCATTCCGACCACGATTAATTCTGTCATTACCGGCGTCATCCGCTTCCAGGACGGGTACTTTATTACCTTGGGCATGCTCATTTGGAAAGACGCTAACAAAAAAGGGGCGTTCAAAGAAGGGACATTTCTTTTTTACAAGCATGACGCTCATGATTCGATTGAGGATTGCGTCCACATTACCAATTCCATCGAAAATCACAATCTGATGGAAAGCTTGTTCTTTGCATGCTGCGAGAGCAAGGATGGCGATTCCGTACTTTCCTATTCGCATATCGAGCATGCGATTACATACGGAGAGCTGTATCGTGACATGAAGACCAAAATCAAAAAAGGGTTTGCGTAATCGCTGCAAAACGAGGGGCGGAAAAACTTTACATGACATGTTACGAGTGATATACTGCTATAAATTTTAAAAATTTCCAATTGAAGAGGAGTTTACCTATATCATGATGATGAAGAAGTAACGTCTTGCCATCCACCAGTTGGCCCGACCCCCTCCATGTAAATGGTTTTGTCTACCCACAAATAAAAACCACTTACAACAAAATGGAGGAATATCACGATGAGTAAACCTGAAATGAATGTTGCCTTAGTAATTGGTCCGGATACAGATCTGGACAGCCAAGCAATCCGGAATACACTTGAGTATTTTGGAGCGCGAGTCTTTACGTACTGGATTGGTCGACCAAGCGATTTGATTGATGTATTGAATGGTAGCGACCTCTACCCAAATACCGACATGATTGTTCTGAATTTCCATGGAGATGAGGGAAGCCTCATTATGCCAGAGCTGGGCGAGGACGTATACGAGGAAGGAGAACCAAAGGGTGATTTTGGTCCTGACGACGTTAGACGTTTTGCCAAGCTAGATGGAAAAATCGTGTTAAGTAACGGATGCTCGCTTGGTGATCCTGAATTAGCGAAGGCCTTTCTGGACAGTGGTTGCCATACGTATATCGGGCCAGATGATTACCCGGACGGAAATTCTGCGCTGATGTTCGCCCTGCGCTTTTTCTACGAGGTAATTCAAAACAAGAAAAGCGTGGAAGAAGCTTTTCGAATCGCAAAAGCAACGGATGAAGAAACCGAGATGTATCAGCTTTATGTAAAAGAGTAATGTCAACGCAAAGGGAGCCTTTTTTGAGGCTCTTTTTGCATTCTTATGCCCGAAAAGATTCGTCTTTGTCGAGAAATGTCAGGTTGTTATTCTTGTTGAGAGGAATATTTTGAATTATGGTAGGGGAGATTCATTTTAGTTAAGGGGGTCCTTTTTCTTTGAAGAAAATGTCTTTTTTTATAGTGGCTTTCGCTATCATGTTGGCTGGATGTAGCTCCGGGCCATCAACGGATACGGCAGCAAATTCACCCGCAACGCCAACTGCTACGGCTCCAGCACCTGAGGCAACCGCGCCAGCAACACCAGCTTCACCTACACCAGAAGCGACTGCTCCTGCGGCGACAGAGAAAGCAACGATCACGAAGAGTGAATTTGAACAGATTGAAAATGGGATGAGCTTTGAGGAAGTAAAAAAAATAGTGGGCGGGGAAGGTGAACTGCTCGCTGAGGTTGGTAAAGCAGGAGAGGAAGGACACACGATCGTCTACATGTATGAGGGAGAAGGGACGATTGGAGCAAATGCGAATTTTTCTTTCCGAGGTGGGATTCTGCAAGTAAAATCGCAAATCGGACTGCAATAGGGTGAAAAAGGGCGTAGGCAAATGCTTGCGTCCTTTTTCTATTAGGTGAGTGTACAGGCAAATCATGAGAAATGTGCATACAGTAGGGTGTCTAAGGAAAGGGGGAGGCAGAATGGGTTTCTTTAATGGCTTTGATGACTTTGCTCTGATCCTAGTTCTGTTTGTTTTGCTTGTCATTGTCGGATGTGATTGTGATTAGGAAATGGGTTTAAGCAAAAGAGTAATGCAAAGGGACATATGATCCCTTTGCATTATTCATTTATGAAACGAGGTGAGAATGAAAAGTGGCTAGACAAATGAATGGCTTTAGCCCTGAATTTGCGGATTGGCTGAAATCAAATAAGGTCTCGATCAGAAAGCTACAGAAAAATCCTGAATCCCTTGGGCAGTATTATCAAGAGTGGTCAAAAACGAGCCGTCGGACGAGAAAAGAGTCTCGACCACCACGGCTTTCTAATCTAAATCTTGATATAGGCACAATCCTCAATGGTGTAAAAGTAGCAAACGAGGTATTCAAAACTTTCCAAGGAACGAATGGGATTGGAAGTATGTTTAGAAGGTTTATGTAGTGGAAACACGAACCGTGCCAGGATTTATTCCACTAATCCCAACTCTTCATAAACCTTGCTTGATACAACGCCGTTTGGCTTTAATTTTCGATCCCGTTGAAATTTCTTTAGAGCTGTAGTTGTCGAGGATCGAAACTTGCCATCGCATACCCCGTGATAATAACCAGCGCTCTTTAATCGAGATTGGATGAGCTGTACATCTCCACCAACGTCGCCTTCCGCTAAATTTCTAGGATCATGGCTTGGGTCCCCCAATATATGCCCATAAATCGTGACTTTTGTTCCGAGTGGAGTCATCTTGAATAATTCGATTACGTCTTTGTTTCTCATACGAATACAACCGTGGCTCAAATGCTGGCCGATTGAATGAGGCTTGTTTGTGCCGTGGATGCCATATATTCCCCATGGGACGTTTAACCCCAGCCATCTCGGACCAAAAGAGGGTCCCCAATCTTTTCCTTTTGCTATGATTTTATATTCTCCAACAGGTGTAGGTGTAGAGGGATTGCCAACTGCAACCACATAGGTTTTCAATACTTTCCCATGCTTTCGGATGATCAGCTGATGTTTTCTCGGATAGACCTCAATTGAATATATACCTTGATCGCTTATGATTGGTAACGAGTGATCGGCGTAAGCCATTTTCTGACCGATAGCGGCTGACATGCTTATGGTCAGAAGAAGAATGGCAGACCCTTGTATGAGAGAGCGAGTTATCTTTTGAATCAACATAATCAATGCGCATCCCATCATCTGTTTTTCGCAATACGCTTTTAATTTGTGATGGGGAGTGGCCTTTTATTCGAATGCATAAGAAAGCCCTCCTCATCAGAGAAGGGCTTTTTCCTGTAACTTATAGGTCGTAATACAGCTCATACTCTTTCGGATTCACAGTCCGTTCCACTTGCTCAATCTCACCGCGTTTTTGTGCAATCCAACCTTCAATTACTTCTTTTGTAAAGACATCCCCTTCGAGCAAGAAGTCATGGTCTTGTTCAAGTGCGACAAGTGCTTCTGCGAGAGAGCCGGGAGCGCTCTTGATTTCGTGTTTTTCTGCATCGGACAAGTCGTAGATGTTTTTATCCAATGGTCCAAAGCCCAGTTCACGCGGGTCGAGCTTGCGCTTGATACCATCGAGGCCAGCCATCAGCATGGCAGCAAAAGCCAAGTACGGGTTAGCCGTAGAGTCCGGGGTGCGGAACTCAATACGGGACGCTTTTGGCGTAACGGCAGCAATCGGAATCCGAACGGCAGCAGAGCGATTTCCTTTGGAGAAGACCAAATTCACGGGTGCTTCGTAGCCGGGAACCAGACGCTTGAACGAGTTGGTGCTTGGGTTCGTCAAAGCGATCAGTGCGGGGGCGTGGTGCAAAATGCCACCAATGTAGTGCAGCGCAGTCTCACTTAGGTTTGCGTAACCGCCTTGCTCATAGAACAACGGGGTATCGCCGTTAAACAAGCTTTGATGAACGTGCATCCCTGATCCGTTGTCTCCAACGATTGGTTTTGGCATGAAGGTAGCAGTTTTGCCGTGTTTGGCTGCTACGTTGCGCACGATATATTTGAACAGCAATAAATTGTCTGCTGTACGAGTCAGTGTATCGAAGCGGAAATTAATCTCACCTTGACCGGCTGTTGCCACCTCATGGTGATGGCGCTCTACATACATGCCGCATTTCGTCATCAACGTGCACATTTCATTGCGGATATCCATTTGGGAGTCGGTTGGTTGAACAGGGAAGTATCCGCCCTTGTTGCGTACTTTGTAGCCGAGGTTTTGTCCTTCTTTACCTGTGTTCCAGAAAGCTTCTTCAGAATCGATGTGGAAGAAGGAGCCGGATGGACCAGAGGCATAGCGTACGTTGTCAAAGAGGAAGAACTCGGATTCTGGACCAAAGTAAGCAGCGGTAGCGAGGCCGGATTGTTGCAGATAGGCTTCGGCCTTGAGGGCAATGCCGCGAGGATCGCGTGTGTAGACGGTGTTGTCTGGATTGACGATGTTGCAGATGATATTCATGGTTTTGGCTTCTACGAATGGATCGATGAAGGCGGTTGCCGGATCGGGCATCGCTACCATGTCGCTTTCTTCAATGGACTTGTAGCCGATTAGACTGGAGCCGTCAAATGCGACGCCATTACGGAAAGTTCCTTCATCTACCGCGTAGGCAGGAACGGTGACATGGTGTTGGCGGCCGAGCAGGTCAACAATGCGAAAATCTACATATTCCACTTTTTCTGTGTCAATTGTGGACAAGACTGTTTTCATATCCAACATGATTCACTCCATTCACGAATTAAAGTTATGAATTCATTATCAACGTTCGGTTTTTACTTGATTTCTATATTCCGAATTATATCGACAATTCTTATTGTTCGTCAAGAGGTTTTCTTACGTTGAATGTCAGAATTTCTAACATTATATTGTGGGGTTTAGAAAATGGTTACTTTTTAATAAAATGTAGACAAACCATGACTTATAAACGCGGAGGCGATTTTAGATGAAGGTTCTCGTACTGGGAGCGGGGGGCATTGGCGGTTATTTTGGTGGCAGGCTGGTTGAGTCGGGGGTAGATGTAACGTTTCTTGTGCGCGAACGTAGATACAAACAGCTGCAGGAGCGAGGCTTGCGCATTCAGAGCATTCATGGGGATTTGCTTTTGGAACAGCCACAACTGATTCAAGCAGGTGAGGAAGCAGGACCTTTTGATGTTGTGCTATTGTCCAACAAAGCTTACACGTTGGAAGATAGCATCGATGCCATCGCTCCGTACATAGGCGAGGACACGGTCGTCATTCCGCTATTGAATGGAATTGCGCACATGGAACTGTTGTGGGATCGTTTTGGCCGGGAGCGTGTGCTCGGGGGTCTTTGTTTCATTGAGACGACGCTGAATGCTGACGGAGATGTCGTGCAGACAAGTCCAATTCATGATACGGTTTTCGGGGAGTGGGAGGGCGGCAAAAGCGAGCGTGTCGAGCGGATCGAGCAAACCTTTTCCAAGATCAACGGGACGATGCGTGCCAGCGCAAATATTCAACGGGAAGCCTGGCACAAATACTTGTTTATTGCGACGTTTTCCGGTATTACCACGCTGATGAATTCCGCTGTCGGTCCAATCCGGGAATCGGCTTGGGGCGTAGAGTTGACTCGTCAACTCGCTGAGGAAATCGTTTCTGTCATGAACGCCTTGGAGGCACCGATCAAGCCAGATATCGTCGACAAGCAGATGGAGACTTTCCAGAATCAGCGTCCTCAAACGAAATCTTCGATGCTGCGTGATATGGAAAAAGGTCTTCCGGTGGAAGCGGATCATCTTCAAGGCTATCTCTTGGAGCGAGCGGAACAAAAAGGCTTGTCCACGCCGCTCTTAAAAGTTGTCTACAATAATCTGAAGGTTTACGAACAGAAGCGTGCAGGAGACAAATAAGGTATAATACGGGGTGAATGTCTTTCGCTCACGCATTATAAAAAGTAGGAGGGGTAAAGATGGAAGTCATCAAGATTTCCCCCCGTGGATATTGTTACGGTGTAGTGGATGCCATGGTCTTGGCACTGCGAACAGCGCAAAACTTTGACTTGCCCCGCCCGATTCACATTTTGGGCATGATCGTACACAATGCTCACGTCGTCGAGGCGTTTGAAAAACAAGGGATAAAAACATTGGATGGAGAGGATCGACTGGCTCTTTTGGATCAGGTCCATGAAGGAACGGTAATCTTCACTGCCCATGGCGTGTCTCCTGAGGTACGCAAGAAAGCGCGCGATAAAGGCTTGACCGTCGTAGACGCGACTTGCCCGGATGTAACGAAGACACATGATTTGATCCGTGAAAAAGTAGCAGAAGGCTACCATGTGCTCTACATCGGCAAAAAAGGACATCCAGAGCCAGAGGGTGCGATGGGAATCGCGCCGGATCACGTACATCTAGTTCAAAAGCTGGAAGAGCTGGACGCGCTCGATCTGCCGACAGACAAGCTGATCGTAACGAACCAGACGACCATGAGCCAATGGGATGTCAAACATCTGATGGACGCCATTCTTCAGCGTTTTCCAGGTGTGGAAGTGCATAATGAAATTTGTCTCGCAACACAGGTTCGTCAGGAAGCTGTAGCGGAGCAAGTTGGAGAGGCAGATTTGTGCCTCGTCGTAGGCGATCCGCGTAGCAACAACTCCAATCGTTTAGCACAGGTCTCAGAAGAAATCGCGAATGTTCCCTCGTATCGTATCGCTGATTTGTCTGAACTGGACATTGAATGGCTGCGTGGAAAGAGAAATGTGGCGGTTACTTCTGGTGCTTCGACGCCGACTCCATTGACGAAGGAAGTCATCTCCTTCCTGGAGCAGTTCGATGAATTCAATCCGGCTACATGGGAGAAAAAACGCACCGTCAACATGGCGAAAATATTGCCAACGGTAAAATAAATAATAGAGGCATGCTCTGCGTTATGTTTTCTTACACGGTTAATGAACCTCAAAATAGGAGAGTTATATGCCAGAATCACTTTCCGGTATAGGGCTGGGGGGCGCAAAAGGCAGATACGTAAGTCTTTGCGCCCTTTATCTTTTTATTTACTACGGGTTTGGCGCTTTTGCTCCGCTCATTACGCAATACTACGAATCCATCCATCTAACTGGGACCCAAATCGGTCTCATCAGTGCAGTCGCGCCGATTGTTTCCATTGTGGCACAGCCGATGTGGGGTATGATCTGTGATCGCTATCAAATTCGCAAAACTGTGCTGATTCTGACATTGATCATCACCGGCTTGGTGGGACTTCTCTTTACGGGTGCTTCCACCTTTGTTTACGTATTTTTGCTCTACATACTGCTGTCGTTTTTTCAAAGTGCCGTTGTTCCTATCTCAGATAGCTTGGCTCTTGGTTATGCAAAGGGACATGGCATGCAGTTCGGCGACATTCGCTTGTGGGGAGCCATCGGCTTTGCACTAGCGGCATTCATCACAGGTATTCTCGTCGAGCAGTGGGGGCCACATGCTCTTTTTTACTCGTTTTGCTTGGCGTTTCTGATTGCCATTCTGTTTCTTCGGAAGGTTCCGGAAGAAGTGACAGAGGCTTCGCGGTTTCGCGTCAGTATGCTTGCAGGGATCAGAGATTTGGCGCGAATTCCGCGATTTGCGTTGTTTTTGATCTCATCGTTCTGCATGATGGGCTCTGTAAACGCCAATAATATTTGGTTTTCCCTGTTTTATCAGGATATCGGAGGGACCATTGCCGGAATCGGTCTTGCCTTCTTGTTGTTTGCAGGCAGTGAGGCTCCTTTTATGAAACTGGCGGGTTATATTGTCCGCAGGTGGGGGCTGGAGTTGACACTCTTGCTATCTGCGATTTTTTGCGCGATGCGCTGGTTCTGGTATAGCTCAGCTCCGAGTACCACTGCCGTGATTGCCATGTTCTTTGTGCAAGGGATTTCAGTAGGTTTTTATTTGGCGACAGCAGCCCAATTTGTGCGCGAAAATACGCCCGCATCCCTTCAGGTGACGGCGTTAGCCATCTTCTTTTCAGTAGGAGGCGGGCTTGGTGCGATGTTTTGCAATTTGGTAGCAGGGTGGATCAAAGATTCGTTTTCGGTGCTAGCCATTTATTTGTTTTTTGGAATGATCACCGCGATCGGGATTATTCCTCTACTCATGATAAAATTCGGACGGTGGAAGCAAATCTCACCAGACGAAGAAGTGCAGGCTAGTCAATGACGAGCATGCCTTGGAAGCCTGTTTCCGGATAGCCAGGTGCGTCTGATACGAAATGATACCGACCGCGTTTGACGGCTGAAAACTGTAAAAGAGTCGATTGGGTCGGCTTTAGCTCTGTGGATGTAAGGTTCAGATCACGAATGGATAGATTGTGAGGGCGCGTATCGGTGTTGACGATCATCAACGAGACTCGCTCTCCTTCGTGTGCGGTCAATTGATTAGGCAAAAAGCCAGCGCTAGAAATCGTAACGGTATGTGTCCGTGTCGCGACAGCGTACGAAGCGGGCAGGCGATGGTAATGATGCGTCCAAAGTAGCGTTAATGTCACAGCCAGAGCGATGATTGGATAACGAAGCAGCCGATACCAGTGACGAGACATTGTGCTTTCAACTCCTTTGAGGACCATAGCATGGGGAAGTTACTATTATCCTGTCCCCGGAGTGAAGGGGATAAACACTTTTTCCCTATTCGATTGATGTACTTTCCCTGTCATGCAAAATAAAAAAGACTGTTGATGATTGATTCAACAGCTTTTTTTATTTTGTATTTTTTGTAACCTTTTGCTATTTCTTACGATTAATTAACGTTGA
>NZ_JABMIV010000014.1:0-120194 GCF_013332445.1 Brevibacillus sp. HB1.1
CGATTGCAGGGCGTTTTGCTAGGTGACCCGTAGGGGATTCGAACCCCTGTATGACAGCGTGAAAGGCTGCTGTGTTAAACCGCTTCACCAACGGGCCGTTTCAATGGCTCCTCGGGACGGACTCGAACCGCCGACCGATCGGTTAACAGCCGATTGCTCTACCAACTGAGCTACCGAGGAATAATCATATTTTAGAATGGTGGAGCTGAACGGGATCGAACCGATGACCTCCTGCTTGCAAGGCAGGCGCTCTCCCAACTGAGCTACAGCCCCATCCTAACGCTTTAATGACGCAATTGCCATGTCAGCTATGTAAGTGGTGGGCCTAGGCTGACTCGAACAGCCGACCTCACGCTTATCAGGCGTGCGCTCTAACCAACTGAGCTATAGGCCCATAATTACTTCCGGAACTTAAATCTATCACACTTTTAAATTCATTGCAATAGAAAATTTGATTTTTTTTATTGCATGAGTGAACTTTTTTTGTGGAATACGAGCTTAACAAAAGCACACTCTATTATAAGTCATGTTCATCGTATTTTTCAAATGTGTTTTTATATTTTCATAAAGAAAAAGCTTGCCCGGTAAAGGACAAGCTTTTCTTCGTTCCAACTTAAATATCAAGATCGCGTACGTTTGCCGCGTATTGCTCAATAAACTCCCTGCGAGGCTCTACTTCGTCTCCCATCAGTGTCTCAAACACCATATCGGCATCCATAGCATCCTCGAGATCTACCTGAAGCAACGTACGAACTTCTGGGTCCATCGTAGTCTCCCACAATTGATCCGCATTCATCTCACCTAGTCCTTTATAACGTTGGACGTTAGGCTTGGGTTGAGCCTTCAAGGTAGCGAGTACCGCATCACGTTGCTTGTCGGTATAAGCATACTGCAACGTCTTCCCTTGCTTGATGCTGTAGAGAGGCGGCTGCGCAATATAAATATACCCCGCTTCAATCAACTGTTTCATGTAACGGAAGAAGAACGTCAGCAGAAGCGTCCGAATATGCGACCCGTCGACGTCGGCGTCCGTCATAATGACGACTTTGTGGTAACGTGCCTTTGAAATATCAAAGTCTTCGCCAACACCCGTTCCCAAAGCCGTAATAATGGCACGGATCTCGTTATTCCCGAGAATTTTGTCCAGACGTGCTTTTTCTACGTTCAATACCTTCCCGCGAAGAGGAAGAATGGCTTGGAAATGACGGTCGCGTCCCATCTTCGCAGAACCACCCGCAGAGTCACCCTCTACAATGAACAGTTCAGATTCGGATGCGTCCTTGGAAGAGCAGTCCGCCAATTTCCCTGGCAAAGCACTTACTTCCAGGGCACTCTTGCGACGAGTCATTTCACGTGCTTTACGAGCTGCCTCACGGGCACGAGATGCCATGAGCGCTTTTTCCACAACTTTTTTGGCTACACCCGGGTTTTCTTCCATAAAGGTGTTAAAACGGTCACCGAAGACTGACTCAGTAATGCTTCGCGCTTCCGAGTTGCCCAGCTTCGTTTTTGTTTGTCCTTCAAACTGAGGCTCTTGAATTTTTACGGAGATAATCGCGGTAATGCCTTCACGCACATCGTCCCCGGAAAGATTCGGATCCTTTTCCTTCAGGAAGTTAAACTTGCGGCTATAGTCATTGATAACACGTGTAAGAGCCGTTTTAAATCCAGTTTCGTGGGTACCACCCTCATGCGTGTTGATGTTATTGGCAAAAGAGTAGATGTTGCTCACATAGCTGTCGTTGTACTGAAGGGCAACCTCCACGACAAGACCTTCTTTTTCCCCTTCGCAATAAATCACATCATCATGCAAGGCTTCCCGGTTTTTATTCAAGTATTCTACGAACTGGATGATACCGCCCTCGTAGTGGAAGGACTCTTCCTTCTGCTGATCTGGACGTGTATCTTTCAGCGTGATACGCAAACCTTTGTTAAGGAACGCCAGCTCGCGAATACGTTTTTGCAAAATCTCGTATTCAAATACCGTTGTTTCGGTAAAAATAGTCGGGTCTGGCTTGAAGGTAACTTTTGTTCCCGTCTCTTCGGTCTCGCCCACTACAGCAAGATCGGCATCCGGTGCGCCTACTTTAAAGCGCATGTAGTATACCTGGTTATTTTGTTTAACCTCGACTTCCATCCATTCGGATAGCGCGTTCACTACCGAGCTACCTACCCCGTGAAGACCGCCGGACACTTTGTATCCGCCACCACCGAATTTACCCCCGGCGTGCAATACAGTCAAAACGGTTTCAACAGTGGATTTCCCAGTCTTTTCATGAATGCCAGTCGGGATTCCTCGACCGTTATCGGTTACAGATACGGAGTTGTCTGGATGAATGACCACCAAGATCTCGTCGCAATAACCGGCCAGCGCCTCGTCAATGGCATTGTCGACAATCTCCCATACCAGGTGATGCAAACCTCGGCTGCTGGTCGACCCGATGTACATGCCAGGACGTTTCCGAACTGCCTCTAACCCTTCCAGTACCTGAATCTGACTCGCATCGTAGTTTGTATCTTTCGTCGTCACTTGATCCACTACTCTGTCAACTCCTCCACTTCAGCTTGTACAAAGGGAAACTGATCCAAGCTGTCCACGAACTGAGCGCGTCGCTTCAGCGTCAGAGAAGAAATAGGTGAACAGTAAATGGCGTTCTGGGTGATTACATAAGACTTCGTTTCTTCCTCGCTATGATCAACAATTGTCTTACTTTTTTCGAGTAAGAACGCTTTGTTGATTTTTGAGGATTTCACAGTCTGATGATCAAGAATGGAAATGACTTCCTTCGTGCTCACCACAGTATCTCCACCAATGTGAATAAACATCCCTGTACCCCCTACCTTTCTCCGGAGATTTTCCCTTCCCTCACGTAAAAACGAGAGGCTTGCTGGAGAACCTGATGCTTTAAGCCTTCCACACCTGTGGTACTTACAAACGTCTGTACTCGATCCTGAATGGTTTCGAGCAGCAATGTTTGCCGATGTTCATCCAACTCTGACAAGACATCATCCAACAACAAAACGGGGTATTCTCCCACTTCTTCTTTAATCAGCTCAATTTCGGCTAATTTAATAGACAGCGCACTGGTGCGTTGCTGTCCCTGGGAACCATACGTTTGCACATCCATGTTGTTCACTTTAAGTGAAAAATCATCACGGTGTGGCCCAATAAGGGTGCTCCCCCGCATGATTTCCCGGTCGCGAACCTCTTCGTAGGCAGCAAGTATTTTATCTACAGCCTGATCTATCGTCATCTCTTCTGTAACGGGCGATGAGTTTACGTAATGCAAAGAAAGTCTTTCCCTGCCATCGGTAATGCCGGTGTGGATTTCCTGTGCCCACGTCTCCAACTTCCGAAGGAACTCAAAACGCTTCCGTAACAATTTTACCGCTAAATCGGCTAATTGGGTATTCCAAATTGCCAGCATTTCCAGCGAGTTACTTTTTTTCATGGCCAAATCCTTTAAAAGCTGATTTCGCTGGGCCAGCACTTTGTTGTAATTGCTCAAATAATAAAGATACGTAGGTGAAACCTGACCGATTTCCATATCGATGAAGCGTCTGCGCTGGGCAGGTGCGCCTTTGACAATGGAAAGATCCTCAGGTGCAAACATGACGACATTCAATGCCCCCACATAGGCGCTCAGCTTCTGCTGTTCCATTCCGTTGATTTTGGCCCGCTTTCCCTTGGTTGTCAACTGCAGCTCTAAACGAACAGAACCGTAGCGACGAAGAACATCGCTACGGATCGTGGCATAATCGGCATCCCAAGAAATTAGCTCCTTGTCACGGGGCGTTCGGTGGGATTTGGCGAGTGCCAAAACATAGATCGATTCGAGAGCATTCGTTTTCCCTTGAGCGTTGTTGCCAATAAACAACTGGATGGGACCGTCAAACGACAGGGACATCGTTTCGTAGTTGCGATAATTGGTTAGAGACAGGTTCTTGAGAAACAAGAATCACGCTCTCCTCTCAGGGGCGTACCACTTGATAGCGACCATAGCCTTCAATCGCCACTTCATCGCCAGGATATAGCTTGCGTCCACGTCTGTTGTCTAACTCTCCATTGACCTGGATCGGAACCTCAGCCAAAAAAGCTTTGGCCATTCCCCCCGTGTCAATGATTTCAGCCAGCTTCAAAAATTGGCCGAGAGCAATATAGTCTGTGCTAATGGAAACCTCACGCATAGCTTGGCTCCTTTCTTTTACGTAAAAACAAATTAGTACGTACGAACCGGCAAAATCAAGTGGAGCATCCAGTCGTGATCGGTCGGACGAATCACAAATGGACTCATCGGGCCGCTAAAGCTCGCTTTGATTTCCGCGCTATCGATTGCACGCAGCGCATCGATCATGTATTTGGCGTTGAAGGAAATTTTCAATTCTTCGCCATTCATTGCTTTTGGCGTCAAAATGTCCGTTACTTTCCCGATCTCAGGTGCATTGGACGTAATTTCGACGGTTCCATCAGGCATCGTAACGAGCTTGACTACGTTCGATTTGCCTTCTCGGCTCAGCAAGGAAGCACGCTCAATGGATTGCAAAAACTCCTTGGTGCTGACGGTGATTTCCGTTTTACTTCCTTGTGGAATAATTCTGGTCGTGTCTGGATAGGTTCCTTCCAAGAGACGGGAATAGAACAAGATATGCTTTGACTTCACCAAAATTTGATTGTCAGCAACAACGATATCCGCGAGATTTTGGTCGTCATCTAATATTTTTACCAATTCATTGCAGCTTTTACCCGGAACAACCACGTTATGGAAAGAAAGATCCTCTGGGCATTCGACCATAGCAGTACGACTAGCCAAGCGATGGCTGTCGGTTGCCACAAAACGCAATTTGCCTTGATCAAGCGACCACATCAAACCGGTCAAGATCGGACGCATTTCGGAAGTAGAGACACCAAATACAGTCTGGCGAATCATTGCCTTCAGTAAATCACAGGGAACACTGAAGACTTTATCTTCTTCCAGATGCGGCAGCTGTGGATATTCGTTGGCATCCATTCCGTTAATGGTGAACTCCGCTTGTCCGGAACGAATTTGGGTTACGAGCCGATCATCAACTTGAATATCGATTTCATTGCTTGGCAGCTTGCGCACGATTTCGCTGAAAATACGTGCAGTCAACACAATGCTACCAGGTTGATGTACGGTTACTCCCCATTCTCCGGCTTCTTCCAGCGGGATCTGAACTTCAATAGACACATCAGAATCGCTTGCTGTGAGTGTCAAACCTTCATCATCCGTTTTGATTTTAATCCCGGTCAAAATTGGAATCGTAGTTCTGCTAGAAACTGCTTTGCTAACATGCGATACGGCGTTCGATAGCTTTTCACGCTGAACGGTAATATGCATCGACGTGAGCCTCCCTCTCCGGCGCCATTATTTTTGGTTGGAATCTGCATAATGGCTGCGCCTTTATCATAACTTATTAGGATAGATCTTTTTAACAGAAGTAGTAATAGGGCCTGTGGATTTGTGGATATGTGGGTTCAATACGTAAAAGAGAGCCTATACACATGTGGGTAAGTTGTGTATAGGCTTTTTGCGTTATGCACAGGTTTAATGGTTTGCTTTTAACTTTTCAATGAGCGACTGAATGGTTGTTTGCATATGAGGGTCATTTGCCAGCGCACGAGAGATTTTCTCATGGGCATGGATGACTGTCGTATGGTCACGGCCGCCAAATTCATCACCGATTTTCGGCAAGGAGGCATCCGTCAGCTCTCTAGAGAGATACATCGCAATCTGACGTGGGAAAGCGACGGTTTTTGTCCGTTTTTTCGCCTTGAAATCTTCTAGTTTCAGGCTGAACGCTTCTCCGACCGTTCGTTGGATGTCCATAATGGTAATCACGCGTGGGCGGGAGGAAGGAATAATGTCTTTCAGTGCTTCCGCTGCCAGCTGCGTGTCGATATCGCGATTAATCAAGGAAGAGTAGGCAACGACACGAATCAGTGCGCCTTCCAGCTCGCGGATGTTGCTGTCGATCTGGTTGGCGATGTACGCCATTACCTCATTAGGGATATCGAGATTTTCCGCTTTCGCCTTTTTGCGCAAAATCGCAATCCGCGTTTCGAGGTCTGGCGGTTGAATATCCGTAATCAGTCCCCATTCGAAGCGTGAGCGGAGACGATCCTCCAGTGTCGGGATCTCCTTGGGAGGCCGATCGGAGGAGATGATGATTTGTTTGCTTTCTTCATGCAAGGCATTGAACGTATGGAAAAACTCTTCTTGTGTCGATTCTTTGCCCGCTAAAAACTGAATGTCATCAATTAAAAGAACGTCAACACTCCGGTATTTATTGCGGAATTCGACGGCTTTGTTGTCACGAATAGAGTTGATGAATTCATTGGTGAATTTCTCAGACGACAAATAGACCACTTTCGCCGATGGGTTGTGCTGAATGACATAATGGCCAATTGCATGCATTAAGTGGGTTTTGCCAAGTCCGACTCCTCCGTATATGAAGAGGGGATTGTAAGCTTTTGCAGGAGCTTCAGCAACCGCAAGCGATGCGGCGTGAGCGAATCGATTCCCTGAGCCGATGACAAACGTGTCAAAGGTGTATTTGGGATTTAAGATACTGGGTGGCTGGTCATCCGCGACTGTTGGCGGCTCGCTCATTTTCACCCGTGGGGCAGGTTGTTCGTCGGCAAAAGCCGCATCAGGATTTTGCATCGCGACGAACTTTACTTTCATATTGATACCCGTCACTTCATATAGTGTATCGGTAATCAGTTGTGCGTACCTGGTTTCTAGCCAATCACGAGCAAAGTCGTTTGGTGCGACGACGATCAGTGCATCTTCTTCTAATGTAGTTGCCTTTGTCGCCTTCAGCCAGGTATCAAAACTGGGTTTGCTTAGCGATTTTTCTATCTTGGCGAGTACTTTGCGCCATAGTTCGCTAATCGCTGCATCCAACCAGAATCCCTCCCTCTGGACCATCCGAAAAATTGATGAAGCACCGATCCATAATGATCGAGAAAAAGTGCAAAAACCTGCTATGTTGTGACCTAATTGTCAACACAGTCGAATGTAGCGACTGTGGATAAAAAAAGTCGAAATATAGGGATTCCGCTCGTAGAAGTGAAAAAAAGCAGACGGTTATCCTCAATCCTGTGAGTAACGACATACACATAGGAAAGAATCTGTCCACAAACTTATCCACACCCTGTGGAAAAACCGATTTACGTATCGGAGTTATTCACGCTTCAAAACAAAAACATAATAACAGATATAAGGCATGGTATCAATGGTTTTTTCATACTTATCCACAAACACAACTTCTGGTACTCCCCACATATTCACATCCCTATATTTTGTGTACAAGCTGTAGATAAACTTGTCGAAACCTGTTTTTGTGGATAAAATGATATCCACAGGTTCGGGAAATAGTTTTATGGGGATATTTGCCTTGGTAATGAAATTCCACTGTCACTTGACTTTTTAGGCATATGTTCTTATAATGCAAAAGAATGTCTTTGCAAGACGGAGGTGTATACGTAATGAAACCATCTTTCAATCCTAACAACCGCAAGCGCAAAAAGGATCATGGATTCCGTAAGCGCATGAGCACAAAGAATGGCCGCAAAATTTTGGCTGCTCGTCGTCAAAGAGGTAGAAAAGTTCTTTCCGCTTAGGCCACACTTTCAGTGGCCTTTTTGTTTGCTTACATATGTCTGAAAATTCTTTGATCTTATAAAAAGAGGAAGGCTCTCTCCAATGTGGAAACCTTTTGAGGGATAATCGTTACCTAGCTACCAAAAATCCTACTATTTATTGAAGGGACAGGAGGAGGCCGATGGAGCAAAGCAAGGACGTAACCGAGTTTTTTGTATCGTTGGCGCGCGAGTTTCTTGACGAATGGCCTCTAGCTAGCTTGGTATGTGCCTATGCTGGTGGATCTGTCGGGAGGGGAGAAGCGGACGCATACAGCGACCTCGATTTACACATCTTTGTGGAGGGAGAAGGTGATCCTTCCTGTGAAAATCGTCTGTTTAGAGGGCATGTGATACAGTTACAGGTCCAAGCTGCTCCTACAGATGAAGAAGTATACGAGAATCCGTGGGCATGGCGTTACTTAAAGGAAGCAAAGGTTGTTCTGGACCCAGAGGATCGTTTCACTTCCTGGATGAATGACATGTGTGCCTACATGGATTCTCTGGCTGGAAAAGAGAAAATGTTCGCACAGGCAAAAGCGGTGGTAGATTCATTCCACGAAG
This sequence comes from Brevibacillus sp. HB1.1, assembly GCF_013332445.1. Classification (NCBI taxonomy): domain Bacteria; kingdom Bacillati; phylum Bacillota; class Bacilli; order Caryophanales; family Paenibacillaceae; genus Brevibacillus; species Brevibacillus sp. HB1.1. The sequence continues at coordinate 8,231 of NZ_JABMIV010000014.1, forward strand.
AGGCGCAGGCTGCCTTAATGGAAGGCTTCCCTTACTCTGCTTATTTGGCTGCATGGGCAGGATGGATCGGTGCGTATCAAATGAGTGCCTTTTTCCAGGGGCATTCATTGAGTGATGCACAATTGTATCAGTTGGTACAGAAAGCAGGACGTTCGGACGGTATGGAAGGCTTTTTTCAGGAGACATACCAGCGTAATGAAGAGGTACAGGATGCACTCATGCTATTGGCAGACTATCGAGCTCATCTACGGTCAAAATATGAGGGGACCCAGTTTGCGCTGGCGGTTGAAAATGATTGGTTAGTAAAGAAAAAGGTTCAGAGATTGCAGGAGAGAAATCAGTTTGATATGGCCGGGTTTTTATTATTTTCAGAGGCGATCTGGTTATATCATAGCGTGGATTCTGATGAATGGCTGGAGAATCATTGGGCGGATCTGCCTGCTAAGCTTTCCTTGTCCCTTCAAAAATTGGGCTTTTTCCAAGCGGATGAGCAATTGCTCTCTGACTTGCGCTATGCCAGTGCAGAAATCATCGCGGAAATTGGCTAATAGCATTCATTTTTTCCACTGAATTTTTGATTTTGTTCTAAACCGAGTATACTTAGGGGAAAAAAGTGGACGAAACAAGGATATACTGGTAGATGCTGTGTACGTTTTCTACTATAATTGTGATGTTAGGGGTTGTTTACCTTTGCATCGTTCACACCGGCTCAAAAAAAATGAGCAATTCCAAGCTGTGTTTCAACGAGGAAGTTCTGCTGCTAATAAGCAGTTTGTCTTGTATTCAGCAAAGCAAGAAGGACAAGCGGCTTTTCGCGCGGGAATTTCCGTAAGTAAAAAAATTGGCAATGCTGTTGTCCGCAATAGAGTCAAGCGGCTTATACGCGAAGCAGTAGCTCGAATGGAGTCTGATATTCCGGTCAGTCTCGATCTCGTCATCATCGCCCGTCCGGGTGTGGAAGCGATGACGCTTGAAGCCATTGAGCAATCTCTGTTACATGTGATGAAGCGAGCCAAAGTGATCAAACAGGCACCCGTACATAATGGAAAAAGAGATGGAAAAAGAGGGTGAAACGATGATGGTGAAGATCATGGTTTGGTTGATTCGGGGATACCAACTAATGATTTCTCCGTATAAACCACCTTCATGCAGATTCGCGCCCACCTGTTCTCACTACGCAATCGAGTCGATTCGTCGATTTGGGGCGTGGAGGGGAGGCTGGTTGGCCCTTCGTCGCATCTTGAAATGCCATCCGTTCCACCCGGGCGGGTATGATCCAGTCCCGGATCAGCACAAATAAGATTACCTCAATTGAAGCGGGGAAAAGGAGGATCACCCTTGAGTAGACGTACACTCAGCATTCTTATGCTGACTATGCTGGTTCTAGTTTTGTCGGGCTGTAACCCCCAAGCTGCTGCACCAATTGGCCCTGACGCAACCGGCATTTGGGACAAGTATTTTGTTTATCCACTGTCCTGGCTAATTAAAGAGAGCGCATTGATACTCGGAAACAATTACGGTCTGGGTATCCTGATTGCAACGATCATCATCCGAATCATTGTGCTTCCATTGATGGTCAAGCAAATCAAGAGCTCCAAGAAAATGCAAGAGATTCAACCGGAGATGCAAAAAATCCGTGAGAAGCACAAGAATGATCCACAAAAAGCGCAAGCGGAAACAATGGCTTTGTTCCAGAAGAGCGGTGTCAACCCGTTGGCTGGATGCTTGCCAATGTTGGTACAAATGCCGATTTTGATCGCGTTCTACCATGCGATCATCCGTACGACCGAGATTAACTCGCAAACGTTCATGTGGTTAACGTTGGGAGAAAAAGACCCGTACTACATTTTGCCGATTGTTGCGGCGATTACGACGTACCTGCAATCCAAGATGATGGGTCAGGCAACACAAGGAAATCCACAAATGCAAATGATGATCATCATGATGCCGCTGATGATTTTGGCGATTGCCGTCACATTGCCATCAGCGCTGTCTCTGTACTGGGTATACGGTAACCTATTTACCATTGTACAAACCTACTTCCTGTATCGTGATAAAGGAAATATGCCTACTCCTAAAGGGGGAGCCTCCAAGTGAAAAAGGTGGTAGCTACGGCAAAAACGATCGACGATGCTGTGCAAAAAGCTTTGCTGGAATTGGGAGTGCCGCGTGAGCGGGCAACGATCCAAGTTCTAGAAGAACCAAGCAGAGGATTGTTTGGACTGATTGGGGCAAAGGACGCTAAAGTGCAAGTAGAATTTCACTTTGATCCGGTTGCACAGGGACGTGACTTTCTTCAAGACGTTTTGTCGAACATGAAGGTGAATGCCAAAGTGGAGACGCGTACAAATGAAGAGGGTATGCTGTTTGACATCCAGGGAACCAATCTGGGAATCATTATTGGCCGCAGGGGACAAACTCTTGATTCATTACAGTATCTCGTAAACGTCGTAGCGAACCGTCATGCGGACAAACATGTACGTATCACTTTGGATGCCGAAAATTACAGGCTGCGTCGCAAGGAAACATTGGAGCAGCTCGCAGATCGTGTGGCGAAAAAAGCGTTATCGACCAAACGGGATGTGCGTCTGGAACCAATGTCTGCTGCTGAACGGAAAGTAATCCATGCCTTCTTGCAAAAGAGAGCGGATGTGGTTACTTTCAGTGAAGGAGACGAGCCAAATCGTTATATCGTGATTGCACCGAAAGAAGCCTCTCGCTAGGCTTCTTTTTTTTGCTGAAATTAAGTGAGCAAGCGTCGACATTTTGAACAATCTCTTCAAAAAGTTGTCCACTGTGGATAATTGACCAAATGGTTGAGGATTTGCGAAAATGATTATACTGTGGATAACCAAAATGGACAGCAACCTTGGCGGATAGGGTTGCTTTTTCCTATTAGATGTTTAGCCATATGGATTGGCTGCACTTTCTTTTGGAATTTTTCTAGACGATCTGTTATGCTAGTAAGTTAGTGGCTGACTTGTAAGAGTGGAAAGCTTGAGGTGAACAGCATGAAATTCGATACAATAGCGGCGGTCGCAACACCGATGGGTGAAGGCGGTATTGCCGTGATCCGGGTAAGCGGTACGGAAGCGATCGAAGTTGTGGATAAGATATATAAAGGAAAGCAGCGGTTGTCCACTGTGGACAGCCATACGATCCATTATGGGCACTTGTATGAGTCAAACACAGGTGAACGAGTGGAAGAGGTACTGGTTTCCGTAATGAAGGCTCCCCGTACATTTACGAGGGAGGATGTAGTTGAGGTCAACTGTCACGGAGGAATTGTTTCCGTTGAAAAGGTTCTGGAGTTAATCTTGGATAATGGTGCAAGATTGGCTGAGCCGGGCGAGTTCACAAAGCGTGCGTTCTTAAATGGACGTGTCGATTTGTCTCAGGCTGAGGCCGTCATTGATTTGATCCGGGCGAAAACAGACAGAGCGATGAAGGTCGCATTGAATCAAGTAGAAGGGAAGCTGTCCAGGCTCATTCGGCAGCTGCGCCAAAACTTGATTGAAGCGATGGCCCATATAGAAGTAACACTGGACTATCCAGAGCATGACGTTGAGGAGTTTACACAAAATTTCTTGCGAGGAAAGTGCCTGGAGGTTAAAGATGAAATCCAACGCCTGTTGCAGACCGCACAGCAAGGAAAAATTTTGCGTGAAGGCTTGTCGACCGCGATTATTGGACGTCCAAATGTAGGAAAATCCTCTCTATTAAATAGTCTGGTCCAAGAGGAAAAGGCGATTGTGACTGACGTTGCGGGAACGACACGCGATGTTATCGAAGAGTATGTCAATGTGCGTGGGGTTCCTTTGCGACTCATCGATACCGCAGGAATTCGTGATACAGAGGACATCGTGGAGAAAATCGGGGTAGAGAAGTCCAGACAGCTGCTGCAAAAGGCTGACCTCGTGTTGCTCGTGGTCAACTACAACGAGCCTCTCTCCGCCGATGATTACGCGATTTTTGAAGCGGCAAAAGGGTTCCATGTGATTGTGATTGTTAATAAATTCGACCTGCCGCAAAAAGTGGATTTGGAAGAGATCAAGCGTCATTTCCCTCAGCAGCCGTTGATTATGACGTCTGCGCGTGAGGAGACGGGGATCGATCTTCTAGAGCAGGCAATTGGGGAGATTTTCTTCAGTGGCCGTGTGCAGCAGGATGACTTGACCTACGTGAGTAACGCCAGACATATTCAACTGCTTCGTCAGGCAGAGCGAGCCATAGATGAAGCACTGGGTGGAATCGACGACTTGATGCCAGTAGACATGATTCAGATCGACATTAAAAAGTCGTGGGAGCTGCTTGGGGAAGTCATCGGGGAAAGCGTCGGCGAGGATTTGATTGACCAGATTTTCTCCCAGTTCTGTCTGGGTAAGTGATAGAGGAGGACAAAAAATGAACGTTGTACCTGCATATGAAGCGGGCTCGTTTGACGTCATTGTCATTGGTGCGGGTCATGCCGGTGCAGAAGCTGCATTGGCGGCTGCACGTATGGGTTGCAGTACATTGCTGTTGACGATCAACCTGGATGCTGTGGCGTACATGCCATGTAATCCTTCCGTAGGTGGTCCAGCAAAAGGCCACGTCGTACGCGAATTAGACGCGCTTGGTGGAGAGATGGGACGCAATACTGACAAAACCCATATCCAAATGCGTATGCTGAATACAGGGAAAGGACCTGCTGTGCATGCCTTGCGCGCACAAGCAGACAAATTTGCGTATCAGCATGAAATGAAGAAAACGATTGAAAATACTCCGAATCTGATCCTGCGTCAAGCGATGGTGGAAGAGCTGATCGTGAACGACGGTGTCTGTGAAGGGGTTATTACGCAAACTGGGGCTCGATACATGGCCAAATCTGTTGTATTGACGACGGGAACTTATTTGCGCGGAAAGATCATCCTCGGAGATCTCCAATACGAAAGTGGACCAAACAACATGCGTCCGTCCATTCGTCTGGCCCATCATTTGAAGGAACTCGGTTTTGAAATGACACGTTTCAAGACGGGGACGCCACCACGTGTTCATAGCAGCAGTGTGGATTTCTCTAAAATGGAGATTCAGCCTGGTGATCCGGTACCGCGCGCTTTTTCTTATGAAACAACGGAGTTTATTATGGATCAGCTTCCTTGCTGGCTGACATATACAAATGAAGAAACACATGGACTCATCAATAGCAATCTGCATCGTGCTCCAATGTACTCGGGGATGATCGAAGGAACAGGCCCGCGTTATTGCCCTTCGATTGAAGATAAAGTAGTTCGTTTTAACGATAAGCCGCGTCACCAAATTTTCTTGGAGCCAGAAGGACGCAATACCGAAGAAATGTATGTACAAGGATTGTCGACGAGCTTGCCGGAGGATGTTCAGCTTTCCATGCTGCGCTCCATGGCTGGAATGGAAGAAGTCAAAATGATGCGCCCTGGCTATGCGATTGAGTATGATTCGGTCGTGCCAACGCAGCTCTGGCCTTCTTTGGAAACCAAAATCTTGCCTGGCTTGTTCACAGCAGGACAAATCAATGGTACCTCTGGCTATGAAGAAGCAGCGGGTCAAGGTCTCATGGCAGGAATTAACGCAGCACGTCGCGTTCAAGAGAAACCACCAGTTATTTTGGGACGAGAAGAGGCGTACATCGGTGTCTTGATTGACGACCTTGTTACGAAAGGAACGCATGAGCCTTATCGTTTGCTTACTTCTCGTGCAGAATATCGCTTGCTGCTGCGTCATGACAATGCGGACTTGCGCCTGACGGATATCGGCCGTGAAATTGGTCTGATTAGCGAAGAGCGCTATAATCGATTTATCCAAAAACGCGAGCTGATCGAGCAAGAAAAAGAACGTGTGGCAAACACGCGTGTACGCCCTGAAATGGCACATGTCCAAGAGGTTTTGCGCAACGCAGGCTCTCCTGAACTGACAGATGTCATCGAGCTGGCTCAATTGCTGCGTCGTCCGGAAATCAACTACAGCCACATTGCTCAAATGGTCCCTGCACCAGAAGCACTGCCAGAGGATGTGACCGAACAGGTTGAAATCCAGATTAAATACGATGGCTACATCAAAAAGTCTTTGCAACAGGTTGAGCGGATGAAAAAAATGGAGGAGCGCCGCATCCCAACGGATATTGACTACCACCAAATCTCTGGTTTGTCCAAGGAATCCCGCGACAATATGACCAAAATTCGTCCATTAAACATCGGGCAGGCGGCTCGTATTGCAGGGGTTACTCCAGCAGACATTTCCGTGTTGATGGTATATCTGGAGTACAAACGCGTGGGAGTAGCCGAATAAGGAGAAAAGCTATGACGAAAGAACAGTTTGCCGAGGTACTTGCAGCCCAGGGGATTTCTTTGACGGATCGTCAGAAGGAGCAGTTTGATCATTTTTACCGCCTGCTGGTGGAATGGAATGAGAAGATGAACCTGACCGGGATTACCGAAGAGGGGCAAGTGTACAACAAGCATTTTTATGATTCGATCACGCCGGCTTTTTACTTCCCATTTGACCAGGTGCAATCGGTTGTAGATATCGGTGGGGGCGCAGGCTTTCCGAGCATTCCTTTGAAAATTTGCTTCCCACATCTGAAAATGACGATCATTGATTCCTTGAATAAGCGAATGAGCTTTTTGCAGCATGTAGCTAAGGAACTGGGCCTGGAGAACGTAAATCCCGTACATGGGCGTGCTGAGGATCGAGGGCAAGAAGCGATTTATCGGGAAAAGTTTGATCTCGTAGTGGCACGTGCTGTTGCGAGACTCAATCTGTTATCGGAGTTCTGCCTTCCTTTTGCCAAAGTCGGAGGACACTTCGTCGCTCTCAAGGGAGCGGAGATTACTCCAGAGCTTGCTGAAGCGAAAAAGGCAATCAAGACGCTCGGTGGAAAGACGAGAAAGGTCGAGACATTCCAGCTTCTAGAGGAAGCGGGAGAGCGTAACATCGTCATCATGGAAAAAATAGAAGCGACACCGAAAAGCTATCCGCGCAAGGCAGGAGTTCCTGCGAAAAAGCCGTTAGTGTAGGAGTCAGTCATACGAGAGGGTCGTAGCCACGTGCTGCGGCCTTTTTTCGTATGGATAGTTTAAGTGAAATTGCCCATTCCTGATGAAATGGAAAGTATGCCTCAAAAGTAGTCTCTCAGGTTTGCTTCTTGGATCATGGAGTCTACAGCTCGGCATATACATAGTACTAGCTCCTTCGAAGGAATGACATCGTATGAGAGGGTGATTAGACTATGCAAGCAGCAGTACTTTCCTCCTTTTTTCCGCCAGAACTCCCGACCATATTGCTTCGGCTCTTTCTTGCTTTTCTAGCAGGTGCCATCATGGGATGGGAGCGAGAGAGATTCATAAAGGATGTGAGTAGGCAAAGAGGTGCTGGGTTTCGAACGTATAGTCTCGTTTGCTTTGGTTCGTGTCTTTTTGGACTAGCTTCTATTTATGGCTTTTCTTCGAGTGGTGTAAATCACGATCCAGGGAGGGTAGCTGCACAAGTCGTGACGGGCATGGGATTTTTGGGAGCCGGAGCTATTATTAAATTCAATGGTACGGTGAAAGGACTGACGACGGCAGCAGGGATGTGGGTTGCTTCAGCCATTGGTCTAATGTTCAGTGCAGGAATGTATGTCGCTGCGATCGTTGCCGCGATTTTCTCTTACCTGACGTTAGACTTTCATAGACTTTTCCCTCGATTGTTTTCTGTCACCAAGATTTCACATCCTACTGATGAGAGCATTGGAAGTGAAGAGAGGCCAAAGCACCGTGACGATCGCGATTTTTATGACGAAGATCACGATTGATGTTTCACGTGAAACGTTTTTCGTTAGCAGGAATTGGACGAATCTTGCAGAATTACATATATATAAATGAACCTGAAGAAAGCGTATAGGGAAAGAAGATTAGGTCAAAGGCAATTTTACAAACCGACCGGATGGGCAGGAAGAGTCTGTTAAGCAGCGTGTACGATAGGGCTTGTGAAGCTTTTTTTAAATAAATGCATGCTGTCTCTAACGATGTAAGAGGAGGACCTATGTAAAAAGAGTAGGACTGCACTCACTTACGACGCCAATATGCCATTTTTCCTTAGCAGCAATAATCAAAGAACATATTCAATCTGTCATATCCGGACAATGGATGGGCGAGGGATACAAAATGTTTCGAGGGAGATTCTGTCGTTGATTGGACAGGACCTTTTTCAGTTTCAAGGACGTATTCAAAAAGTCGTCTTTTCAGCACCAAGAAAGTGGCGAGAAGCTGAAGATGGAGGGGCGGAATGTAGGGGAGCTACATGAGCACCAGGACTTCGAAGGTGAACGCTTGTTTCGTTGTTGCGCAATCTCTTCAGGATTACTTCGTGATCAAAAATGACTTTTTGAACACCTCTTCAAAGACTTTAAAATTGCACGGATGGAACGGGTAGAAGTGGGGGATTTTTCTATGGCAGTTAAAGATTCATTTTCTCGGATTTTTGGCTTGACGGACAAGACAGATAACGAAGAAATCAAACAAATACCAGTTGAGGAGATTGTACCGAATCCATATCAACCTCGTACTGTATTTGATGACGAGAAAATTGATGAGTTGTGTCAAACGATACGAACTCATGGGCTCATTCAACCGATTGTCGTGCGGGTTCGCGATGGTCGTTATGAATTGATTGCTGGAGAACGACGTTTGCGCGCAACTAGAAAATTGGGCATGGAGAGGATTCCTGCGATTGTCAAAGAGTTTAATGACTCGCAAACAGCCTCTATCGCTTTGATTGAGAATTTGCAACGAGAAGGTTTGACAGCCATTGAAGAGGCAGTCGCATATCAAAAGCTGATTGATTTGCACAATTTGACGCAAGAGAGTCTTGCTCAACGTTTAGGCAAAGGACAATCGACAATCGCAAACAAACTGCGCTTGCTCCATTTACCACAAGAAATTCAAGATGCATTGTTGTCCAGAAAAGTAACAGAGCGTCATGCAAGGGCTCTGATTCCGTTAAAAGAACCAGAATTACAAAATAAGGTCCTGTTGGAGATTTTGGAGCGGGAATGGAATGTGAAACAGACGGAAGTGCGCGTGAAGCAGCTTCTAGAATTGGCTGAGAACCCAAAATCGGAAAAAGATGCGAAGCCTCGCTGGAAAGCATTTTCAAGAGATACGCGGATTGCGATTAATACTGTTCGACAATCGATCGATATGGTGATCCAGACGGGCCTACCTGTAGAGACGGCGGAAGAAGATCATGATGAATTCTATCAATTCACCATTCGTATTCCGAAAAACAAGGAAACAGGGAAATAAATGCGATGGTAACAAAAAAGGCGACAAGGTCGCCTTTCTTTTTGGGCAAATGCTGATTATTTAGAGGAAAAAGAGACTTTCGGTAATGTTTAATTTCCAGAAAAAAGCATTTCGTATAAAAAAAGCTAGGGAAATTTGCATTTTTGGGACAAAAATCAGGCTTTTTTGTCTCACTATCTAAAAAAAACAGCGTACGACTAAGCTGTAAATCTGATAACATGGAGAGTACCAACCTGTGCATACTTGCAGGTTTACTCGATAATAAATGAGGATAACTTTGCAGAGACTTTTTTCGTCTTATTATGTACAGGCCATGTAAGGTTACTGAATGGCAACGAACGAAGGAAATTGTATAAAAGACTATCGTTTTACAAGAATACGAGCAAATCGTAAATAGACTCGAATGACTAACTAGATGAGGATACAGAAGATGACTTTGAAAGACGTACTGGAGAGTGTACTGGTCAAACCACAAGCTTTCCTACACGACAAAAAAGAGGTGGAGAAGTTGGGAAAAATCATTGCGGTTGCGAACCAGAAAGGCGGCGTCGGGAAAACGACTACGTCCGTCAATCTAAGTGCTTGTTTGGCCGCATTGGGGAAAAAGGTGCTGCTGGTTGATATTGATCCGCAAGGAAATGCAACCAGTGGGATCGGGGTAAATAAGGCAGATGTTAAGTACTGCATTTATGATGTCCTGATCAATGATATCAACCCCGTCGATGCGACTTTGCCAACTGAAATTGAAGGATTAATGATCATTCCTGCCACCATTCAATTGGCAGGTGCGGAAATCGAGCTGGTTCCTACGATTTCTCGTGAGGTTCGTCTGAAAAAGGCGCTGGAAGTTGTCAAGGACAAGTACGATTACGTCATCATCGATTGCCCGCCATCCTTAGGGATTTTGACCGTTAATTCTTTGACAGCATCTGATTCCGTCTTAATTCCAATCCAGTGTGAATACTATGCGCTAGAGGGATTAAGCCAACTGTTGAACACTATTCGTTTGGTCCAAAAACACTTGAATTCACAGCTTGCTATCGAAGGTGTCGTGCTGACGATGCTCGATGCACGTACGAATCTCGGTTTGCAAGTGATTGAAGAAGTGAAAAAGTATTTTCAGGACAAAGTATACAAGACAATTATTCCTCGAAATGTTCGCTTGAGTGAAGCGCCGTCACACGGACAAGCCATCATTACGTACGATCCACGCTCAAGAGGAGCGGAAGTCTATACTGATTTGGCGAAGGAAGTGGTAGGGGTATGAGTAGAGGATTGGGAAAAGGGCTGAATGCGCTTATTACTTCCAATCTCATCGAAGAAGGGGAACAGGTAAAAGAAGTTTCCATCAATGAGATTCGTCCTAACCCTTATCAGCCCCGGAAAGAATTCGAGCAATCGGCTATCGAGGAACTAGCACAATCGATCAAAGAGCATGGGATCATCCAGCCGCTGATTGTTCGGAAAAGCATCAAAGGTTACGAGCTGGTAGCTGGAGAAAGACGATTGCGTGCTGCAAAAGTAGCGGGGTTAAAAGAGGTTCCGGTAGTAGTAAAGGCGTACACAGATCAGCAATTAATGGAGATTGCCCTGATTGAGAACTTGCAACGGGAAAATCTGAATCCACTCGAAGAGGCAGAGGCTTATGACAAGCTGATTTCTCACCATGATTATACGCAAGAACAGCTTGCACAAAAGATAGGGAAGAGTCGACCGCATGTAGCCAACATGCTGCGTTTGCTGCAACTGCCAGAGAAGATCCGAAAAATGGTCTCGGCATCCGAACTATCCATGGGACATTCGCGTGCTTTGCTTGGGGTAACGGATAAGAAATTACAACAACAGCTCGCAAATGACGTGGTGGAAAAAGGATTGAGTGTTCGTCAGTTGGAGGAGCTTGTGAAGCAGCTCAATGTTTCACGTGAAACAAAAAAGAAAAAGCCAGCGAAAAACGAGCCAGTATTGATCGAGATGGAGGAACGGCTACGCAGTCGTTTTGGAACATCGGTCAAGATTAAGAAAGGATCGAAGCGCGGCAAGATCGAGATTGACTTCTATTCACAGGAAGACTTGGAGCGAATCATCGATATGTTGAATATAGAGAAGTAAGCCCAGGAGGTAGTCATGGCGATCATCTATTTGGATAACGCAGCTTCTACATGGCCGAAGCCACCAGCAGTCAAAGACATGATGGCGGAGGTCATCGAAGATTTTGCTGCAAATCCTGGCCGAGGTGGACATGCACTGGCGATGAAAGCGAGTAAAGCTGTGTTTCGGACACGGGTGCAAGTGTCGCGGTTGTTTGGGATTCAAAACCCGAATAACCTCTTTTTTTATCTCAATGCTACTCAAGCGCTTAATCAGGCGATAAAAGGATTCTTACAAGCAGGCGATCATGTTATTTCTTCGTCTGTTGAGCATAATTCGGTAAGACGTCCCATCGAGTACATGCGCAAAAACAACCAGGTAGAAGCTACTTTTGTCGAGCCGAGAGAAGACCATCAATTCTATGTAGAGGATTTTGCCAAGGCAATTACGCCCGCGACGCGGTTAATCGTTGTGAGTCATGCCTCCAATTTGACAGGTGTCATTCTGCCTGTAGCCGAACTGGGGAAACTGGCAAAAGAGCACGGAATTACGTTTTTGGTGGATGTTTCTCAATCTGCTGGTGTTTTGCCTATCGATGTAGAGGCAATGAATATTGACATGCTTGCTTTTCCTGGGCACAAGGGACTGTATGGTCCACAAGGTACAGGTGGTTTGTACGTGAGCAATGATATTGATCTCGAGCCCTTGATTCATGGGGGGACAGGTAGTCAGTCTGAAGCGATCGATCAACCAACAACTCGTCCAGATCGATACGAAAGCGGAACACTCAATACGGTTGGTTTGGCAGGGCTGCAAGCAGGCGTTGATTTTGTCATGGAAAAAGGTGTAGACAACATTCGTCAGCACGAATGGGAGTTAGTGAAACAAACGATCCTTGGATTGCAGAAGATCGAGGGTGTACATGTCTACGGACCGGGGATTGAGACGGAACGTGTAGGTGTGGTTGCTTTTAATATCGGAGAGGTGGATGCAGCAGAGGTATCGTTTATCCTGGATCAACAATACGGGATTGCGACCAGATCGGGTTTTCATTGCACGCCACTGGGTCACCAGACTGCCGGTACCGAACAACGTGGAGCGGTTCGCGCCAGCTTTGGAATTTTCAACTCAGAGAAAGATGTAGAAGCGCTTCATAACGCTGTTCGAGAAATAGCAGCAGCGTTTGTGTAAGGGTAAGGCATCTGTAGGGGGACAGCGCAAGTGATCTTGCTAGGAACATTGGTCAACGCCGGAGCAATCATCTTAGGAGCATTGTTAGGCAGAATGTTGAAGCGAATTCCGGAGTCGATGCGACAAACCGTCATGCAAGGAATTGCTCTGGCCGTATTCATATTGGGCATTAAAATGTGCCTGGGTTCGGATAATTTTTTACTCGTGATTATCAGTATTGTGCTAGGAACAGTACTAGGTGAATGGATTGGGATAGAAAAAGGCTTAAACAATGTGGGGCATTGGCTGGAGAGGAAAGTTGGGGGAAGCCAAGGCAGTATCGCCACTGGTTTTATCACGACGACGCTGGTGTACTGTATTGGAGCCATGGCTGTACTGGGTGCATTGGACAGTGGTTTGCGTAACAACCATGATGTATTGTTTATGAAAGCATTGCTAGACGGATTCTCTGCGATCATTTTCACATCAACGCTAGGAATCGGTGTTATCTTTTCGGCTGTGCCCGTGTTTTTATATCAAGGCATGATTGCGTTATTATCTACACGCATTTACAGTGTGGTAAGCGAAACGATGCTGGATGCGATCCTGGTAGAAGTAACGGCGGTAGGTGGCTTGATGATCATTGCCATTGGATTAAACGTCTTGGAGATCAAACAGATAAGGGTAGCCAACATGATGCCAGCATTAGTGATCGCAGCAGTCGGAGTTCCCTTTATAGATTGGATTTCAAAGCTGTTTTCATAGATGGCACAGAGGCTCTTCCTTCGGGAGGAGTCTTTTTTAATGAAAAATCAACTATCATCGATAAAAATAGCATGCGATAATATGATACAAAAACTTGATTTGCGAGCAAGTATGGATAAGTGGGACGAAACAGTACAGTATGACAGCATGTTGGGGAGAGAATTACTATGTTGGGTGTAATCGTCAATCCTGTATCGGGCAATGGCACAGGGTTGAAAGTATGGAGGGAAATTGAGCCAACGCTACGACGTCTAGGAGCGCCTTTTCATGTCAGGATGACATCAGGAGAGGGGGAAGTAGAAAAATTATCAAAAGAGCTGATTCAAAAAGAGGGAGTAAATAAAATCATTGCTGTCGGAGGCGATGGAACGGTCCGAGGCGTGATAAACGGAATATACGAGTCGAATCAAGATTGCCGATTTGGATTGGTACCAGCTGGTTCCGGGAATGATTTCGCTCGCGGACATGGAATTCCGATGAAACCGTTACAGGCATTAGAACGAATTCTGTCGGAAAAAGGGGAAAAGCGAATCGATCTGATTTTATTGAATGGAGAAGTGGCTGCGAATTCAATCGGGGCCGGATTCGATGCACAGGTAGCAAAGATAACGGATCAAGCTGTGTACAAAGCTTGGCTGAATCAGTACAAGCTAGGAGCACTCGCCTACATTATATCGGTGATTCGCGTCGTATTTACGTATCAGCCACGTGACATCGTACTGAACGTTGATGGTCTTGAGGTTCGATTAAAGGCTGTCTGGCTAGTTGTCGCTGCCAATATTCCGAATTACGGAGGCGGAATGCTGATTTGCCCCGATGCTATACCGGACGATGGGATTGCGGATATTTGCGTAGTAAGTGGTATGAGTCGATTCGGATTGTTAGCAGCTTTCCCGAAAATATTCACAGGAGCTCACCGTCATCATCCGGGTGTCCGTTTTTATAGGGGCAAGCAGGTAACGATACAAGCAGCAGGACAACTGCCCGTCCATGCAGATGGAGAAAGCGTAGCGCCAACGACGATCAGTGCTCAAGTGATTGAAAAGCGTCTGACGATTTTTGTGTAAAAAAAATAGACCTGTCGTCCGTTGAGGGAGAGAACAGATCGAAAAGCAAGTTTTCTAAAGAGGGATGGAACCTTTTGCAAAAAGAAACGGTCAATCATATAAGACACTATCGAATCGACTCGGCGTAGAAGCCAGTGTTACGGCTTTTGCCAGTCCGGAAGCTATGATATCTGCCATGTTCATGACGATGGAGAGGCGGGTATTTTGAAGGACAAAATACTCCATGAATCCTCCTACGTTGACAATCCCGGTAATGTGAAAGGAACCAACAGGAGGTAGCTCTTTTTTAACACCAGCCCCTGGTTTTAGTGGACCATTAATCACATTGATGTTTCCGACGTGGCTAAATTGACCTAAACAGGCATCGACTGCAATGAGTGTAGCTGTCGGATGATTCGCTTGGATGAGCTCTAATTTTTCCTTAAGATTCATGGCGTGTACAGGGTCCTCAAGCGTTCCGTACACTTGCAAAAAACGAGTTGACTGTGCGATGAGCTTGGTTCCTACTAATGGGCCTAGAGCATCACCAGTAGAACGGTCTGTCCCAATACATACAATGACAAGGTCGTCATCGAACCGATTTAAGCGAAAGCGCTGTGCAAGGTGACCGGCGAGATGCTCGTCTGCGTTTTCACTGCGGTATTCCACTTTAAAAGGTGGCAAAGAATAATCCTTGCGATTATCGGATGTGCTCATGGAAACCCCCACTCTTGCCGACTTGGCTTAAACCAACCTGTAAAAGGTTATATAAAAGTATTCACAGTATCGTACCGATATGACATTTTTATACCTGCTAATGGGAAAGTTACGTAGGTTTTGAAAACTCAGTGAGGCTGGCATGCATGAAAGCGAACAGGTAAAATAAGAGGAGCCTATAGCAGTTTGTGTGAAATAGATGAGGGGGAGTGAAATGGGAGGAGAGACAGTGCTGATCGCGTTTGATTCCACGCAGCAAGCCTTGCGGGCAGAAATGCTGCTGGAGTACGAAGATATTGAGATCGATACAAGACCAACACCGAAAGAAATAACGGCAGGCTGTGCCCTTTCCATTGAGTTCCCACTGTCGGATTACTCACGAGCGAAAGCGATCATGATGGAACAACAAGTGGTAATACGAGGATACTTCCGTCAGTTTTTTGGCCAGTATAGCGAGGTCGACGAAAACGGGGAGCAGAAGGAGCGGGAGGAATGAATCAGGCTGGTTTTTTTGAGAGAATTTATGCCCAAGTATATACGTATGTGACCGATGCAGATATGTGGGTAAATATAGGGATGGCTGTACTGAAAATCGCAGCGATTATCCTGTTATCGCGAATCGTCGTGTCGGTTGTGCAATCAGGCGTAAATAAAGTGTTCCAGCACCGGCATGGAAGCAAGATTCAAATGGATCAACGTCGAGTAGACACGATGCGGGTTCTTGTCAACAATGTCGTGCAGTATGGCATTTACTTTTTGGCGATTCTCATGATTTTGCAGCTGTTGGGCATTGATTTGCGTCCTGTTTTGGTAAGCGCAGGGGTACTGGGGCTGGCAGTTGGTTTTGGGGCGCAGAGTCTCGTTCGTGATATCATTACGGGATTCTTCATTATTTTTGAGGACCAATTTGCTGTCGGAGACGTCGTAACGATCAACAATTTGACGGGCACGGTGCAGGAGATTGGTCTGCGCATTACAAAGGTGCGAAGCTGGACGGGTGAGGTACACATCTTTCCAAACGGCACGATTAATCAAGTGACCAACTTTTCTTTGCAAAATACGTTAGCGGTTGTCGACGTATCTGTAGCGTATGAAGAAGATCTGAACCAAGTTGAGTCTGTGCTCAAAGAAGTGTTGGCATCGGCTCAAACGGAATTGACGGATATCGTAGCTGAGCCGCAAATTTTGGGAGTACATGCACTGGGACCTTCCGAAGTCATCATCCGGGTTACGGCTGAGTGCAAGCCGAACACGCATCACGGGGTCAATCGAAATTTGCGTGCGAAGATCAGAACGGAATTAACAAACCGAGGCATTCAAATTCCGTATCCCAAAATTGTCGCGGTGTCTGGAAAGGGAACAGTGTAGAGAGGAGAAAGAGAAATGGAACGCAAGCAATTTGGACTGGGGGATGTCGTACAGATGAAAAAGCCACATCCATGTGGCACGAATGCGTGGAAGGTCATACGCATGGGCATGGATGTGCGAATCAAATGTACGGGTTGCGATCATAGTGTGATGATTGGACGACTAGAGTTTGAACGCAAGCTGAAAAAGATACTGATTCGCGCAGAGGAAGAACCGCAAGCATAGACCATATTTCTTTGATCAACCCATCTGTCTTTTTCTACAATGCCTGTAAACGATGAAGCGACGCGTTTATATGCTTCAGGGAGCGGCTTTGTCGTTATAGACGGGAGGGGTTCGATGGAAAAGATGAGTGTTCGGTGGTTGCAGTGGGTAGTAGTGCTTGCGATTTTCCTACTTCCATCACAGGGAGTGTGGGCAAAGTCAGCAAACGAATGGGGAGTGAGAATATCCCTGGCTGACAAATCGGCAGAAATAGACCCGGATGAAATCATTACACTGACATTTTCGGGAACAGTATCGTTGAAAAATGGTCAAGAGCTCACTGACAAATCTGGTCTCTCGATCATTTCGCTCACGGATGCGAAAAAAAAGAAGGTTCGTTTTACGGCAAAATGGAACAAAACAGATCGAAGCATGACGATTGATCCGATAGGAAATCTGGAAGCAGGGGCGTCTTATCGAATAAGCTTGCTGGCCAAAAAAGTGAAGGATCAGCGCGGTAATTTGAATCCAGAGTTGACCAGCACGTTTCAAACAAAAAAACTTGTGGATAATATCGCTCCACAAGCAGTCATATTGCCTGGTCACGGGGCTAAAAATGTAGGGCTCCAGAATAAAGTGACACTCCAGTTTGCAGAAGAGATTGCTTTGGTTGGTGGTGGAGTCCTCTCCAGCAAAACGGCCGGGCCATTAGTTCGCGTGACAGATGAAAAAGGGGCTATCGTTCCGCATACCATTACGTGGAACAAAAGCAAGCGGATGTTGTCTGTGAAGCCAAAAGGAAAATGGCAGCCACATACGAGATATCAGGTAAGTCTCATTATGGGTTTGGTAAAGGACACAGCAGGTAATGTAAATCAAGTGCAGTGGATAACTTTTCAGACAGGATCTAAATAATTCAAGCATGTGGGTAAAAAAAAGGATGCAGCCAATAGAGGCGCATCCTTTTTCATTTTGTACGATTACATGTATCTCCCGGTGGTGGTACTTAGGCTATGACTGATCATTATCCCTGGGCTGCATCGCCTGGTTATGATCTATGTGCAATGGAGAAGGTAAGGCTGCTGAGGATGCAAGCTTACCTTCAGATAGGCTGGATGGCAGCGGAGTAGGTTAGTCGCAGTCGCAACCTACGATAACGAGAAGGATGAACAGAACCAAGATCAGCGCGAAATCGTCGAAGCCGTTAAAGATACCCACTTGCTAACACCTCCTACCGTAGTTTCAATACTCATGCTATGTAGGAACCCAATATGAGGTATAGGCGGATGCCCTAGTTCCAAAGAAAATAAGTTATTCACAGCATATCCACAGAAAATGTGGACAACTTTTTGCATAAAAAAGGAGTGTCTGCAATCGTTGTGGGGGATAAAAAGTTGTTAGTAAATACTTATCCACAGACTTATCCACAAAAGGGGATTTTCTCTGGATAAATTGACGGTTGTTATTGAATATTTGAAAAATTTTTATTAGTAAGAAGGAATTTGGCAGGTGAAAATATAATTACACACTTATAATTTTGGCAAAAATAGATAGAAGAAAAGGGGCGATTGAGATTTGAAGAAGCAAGTATTTGCATCAGTTACGGCTTTGGCCATTGCATTGTCGACAGTATCCGTACCATTCATTCCTTACAGCACGCAGGCGGTAGCTCTTGCTGCTGAGAAGCCTTCTTATCAAACTCGCGCTGAGATCCCAGATGCGTACAAGTGGAAGCTAGATCATATTTATCCGACTGTTAAGGAATGGGAAAAGGATGTTGCTAAGGTTGAATCTTTGGCAAACGCTTTCACAAAGCACCAAGGCAAGCTGGGTACATCATCTGCTGCGATGCAGGCGGCATTCGATGACTATGTTGAATTGATGCGTTTAAATGACAAAGCATACGTGTACGCAAACATGTCTCTCGATGTAAACTCCGCGAATCCTGATCTGCAAAAGCTGGGAGACCGTGGTGAGAAAATGTCCACGCTTGTCACAGAAAAAACCTCGTGGGTACAGCCTGAAATCGTTGCGATTCCCGATGACAAAATAAAGAGCTTGCTATCCGAAAAGGAGCTTGAGCCTTACAAGCTGTTTATCGAAGACATGCTGAGAACGAAGCCGTACTCACTCTCTGCGGATATGGAGCAGCTCTTGGCAAAATCTTCTCCGTTGGGTGGTGCACCGACAAACATTTACAGCATGCTGTCCAAAGACGTGAGGTTCCCTAAAATCAAGGATGAGACAGGCAAGGAAGTTCAGTTGACGCGTGCCAATTTCATTTCCTATCTGGAAAGCAAGGATCAAAATGTGCGCAGAGAAGCGTTTAAGGCGTACTATGGTGCACTGATCAATTTCCAAGACTCGTTTGCATCGACGTTGGCTGCCAAAGTAAAGGGCGATAATTTTTACGCAGCTGTACGCAATTACGATTCTGCACTGGAAGCAAGCCTGACACCGAACAACGTACCGACGAAGGTGTATGATGAGCTGATTGACACGGTGAATGACAATCTACCATTGCTGCATCGCTACATTTCTTTGAAAAAGAAAATGCTTGGCGTGAAGGAATTGCACATGTACGACATTTACGTGCCGATCGTTCCATCTGATGACAAATATATTTCCTTCGACGAAGGAAAGAAAATTGTCGTTAATGGGTTACAGGTAATGGGTGATGACTATGTGAAGGCAATGTCTGACGGCCTGGATGGAGGCTGGGTAGATGTCTATTCCACGGATGACAAGCGTACGGGTGCTTACCAATGGGGGGCATATGACACACATCCATTCGTACTGTTGAATCACCAAGGTACGCTCGATGATGTGTATACCATCGCCCATGAGATGGGACATGCCATGCAATCGTATTACACGAACAAAAACCAGCCGTACATTTCGTCCAACTATCCAATCTTTACGGCAGAAGTAGCTTCAACGATGAATGAAACCCTGCTGTTCAAGAGCATGTACGCGAAGGCGAAGACGAAAGAAGAGAAGATGTATCTCTTGAATCACTATCTGGAAAACTTCCGTTCCACGCTGTTCCGTCAGACGCAGTTCGCGGAGTTCGAGAGAGCGATTCACGAGAAGGAGCAAGCTGGGGAATCTCTGAATGCGGAAGCGATCAAGAAGATCTACCTCGACATCAACAAAAAGTACTACGGAAAAGACATGGTTTCCGATGAGGAAATCGGTATGGAATGGGCACGTGTGAGCCATTTCTATAACTATAAATACTACGTCTATCAATACTCGACGAGCTTTGCCGCTGCACAAGCATTAGCGAAGCAAATCATGGATGAAGGTCAGCCAGCAGTGGATCGAGTTCGCAAAAACTTCCTCGAAGCGGGTAACTCTGCTCCGCCTATCGAGGTACTGAAAGCAGCAGGTGTGGACATGTCCACGTCCCAGCCAATCGAGCAAGCAATGGAAATCTTTGAAGAGACATTGAATGAGCTGGAAAAGCTGGTAAACGAGAAGTAAAGAAACGGCAGAAGCAAAACAGGCTCCCTTCCATTACGGATAGGAGCCTGTTTTTTTCCTGTATGTATCAATAGGCAATGCCGACTCGCGCTCGTATGTATTCGGAAGTAGAAAGCTGCTGATACGTAAACTCCGCCGTATCCGGCACGGAGATTTGCATCCCATCTACAGGCAGCTGGTGAGCCTCGGCCCGGTAACTGCCAGTATACTCTCCATCAGGCAAATATGTCGGACATACAATGGTCCAATCGAGCTCGGACTGTTCCAAGAGCGAGTATGCCTTGTGATGTTCCTCGGCAGCACGCGTCAATTTTTGTCTGGACTCACTGGATTGATAGCGGAGCAGGTCAGGAGAAACTCTGCTTTGCAAGATGCCGGCGGTGCCCACCGTAATAATGCGTGTAACGTCTTCTCGCTTCATTGCTTCAATTATATAAGGAGTTCCCTCGGATAACGTCGTTGCCTTGTCTGTCCCGAGTGCGCTAATGACCGCGTCAACTCCACGCATGGCTGATGCAACATCTTTTTGATCGAGGACATTTCCCGTCAGGACACGCAGGTTTTCAGCAGCTAGGTGAGCGAGCTTGTCTGCTGAGCGAACGAGCACGGTTATTTCATGCCCATCTTTTAATGCATAGTCGAGGATATGGCTTCCTACGCGACCAGTGGCACCGAGAAGTAAGAGCTTCATTTTTGTAGTCACCTCTTTTATGAAAATGTCGAGATATTTCAAAGAACAAGTTTTTTTCAGTCTAGCATTTCTTTTTTTGTCCCACCACCTGAAAGGTAGTGTGTAATACTACATTCGTTTACATGAATTTACATATCAGGCGTTTTCAGTGACGGAATTAAATGATTTGGTAAGATAAAAAAATAGAAATGAAACCGTTTGGGCAGCAGGAATTTTGACTCACGAAATGGGAATAGCGTGTGAGTAGCCTATTTAACCCAACCTTATTTTAGGAGACGGGGTGTTTACTAGTTTAAATCGTATTCATTGTTTTCAAGTTAATGGCTGATTGGACGCAATGACAGAATGTGATAGACTATTTGAGTTGGATAATAAATGAACGAGGTGTATATAGATGGGTGCATCATGCGGGATTGTAGGTCTTCCTAACGTAGGAAAATCGACATTGTTTAATGCCATTACACAAGCGGGCGCTGAATCGGCTAACTACCCGTTCTGTACGATTGACCCGAACGTAGGGATCGTAGAGGTACCAGACGAGCGTCTGGAAAAGCTGACACAGATCGTTGTACCAAACAAGGTAGTTCCAACTGCGTTTGAGTTCGTAGACATTGCAGGCTTGGTAAAAGGCGCGAGCAGAGGCGAAGGCCTTGGCAACCAGTTCCTTGGACACATCCGTGAAGTAGACGCAATTGCACATGTTGTACGTTGCTTTGAAGATGAGAACATCACTCACGTATCAGGTCGAGTCGATCCTTTGAGCGATATCGAGACAATCAACCTGGAGCTGATTTTTGCTGACCTGGACTCTGTTGATCGTCGTATTGACCGAATTGCACGCAAAGTGAAATCTGGCGACAAGGAATCCAAGCAAGAGCTGGACGTGCTGGAGAAATTGAAAGCAGCATTTGAAGAGGGTCAATCTGCTCGCAGTGTTGAACTCGATGACGAAGAGCGCAAATGGATTCGTGATTTGCATCTTCTGACAATCAAGCCAATGCTGTACGTGTGCAACGTAGCAGAAGACGGCATTAACGATGCAGACAACAACCCGCATGTGCAGACAGTTCGTCAGCATGCAGCGGGTGAAGGCGCAGAAGTGGTTGTCATCAGCGCGAAGGTGGAAGCAGAAATTGCTGAGCTCGAGGGCGAAGACAAAGAAATGTTCTTGGAAGAGTTGGGACTTTCTGAGTCTGGTCTCGACCGCTTGATTCGTGCTGCTTACAAGCTGCTGGGATTGGTAACATACTTCACAGCAGGTGTACAAGAAGTACGCGCTTGGACCATCCGTCAGGGTACAAAGGCTCCAGGAGCAGCAGGCGTGATTCATACTGATTTCGAGCGCGGCTTCATTCGTGCCGAAGTGATTGCGTATGATCATCTGGTAGATGCTGGCTCCGTAGCAGTAGCCAGAGAACGTGGGAAGTACCGTCTTGAAGGGAAAGAGTACGTAGTGGCAGATGGAGATGTTATGCATTTCCGCTTCAATGTTTAGTACGAAATTCTTGATTCGAATTAGGCAGTTTGCTATAATACGATAATGCGAGTATTTATGGAGTGCATGTTTTGTGCGTTTCGTTTTAGCACTCGCTCCTTGCCCGAACAGGGCCGCTAAAGTCCATAAGGAGGTGAAAAGGTATGCGCCAATACGAAGTAATGTATGTATTGCGTCCAGACCTTGAAGAAGAGAAAGTAAAATCCAATGTAGCTCGTTACAGCGATGTTGTAACTAACTATGGTGGCGAAATCTCTAAGCTTCAAGAAATGGGTAAACGTCGTCTTGCGTACGAGATCAACAAGTTCCGTGAAGGTTACTACGTTTTGATGAACTTCAAAGCGAACTCCGATGCTGTTGCGGAAGCTGAGCGTCTGATGAAAATCAATGACGACGTAATCCGCTTTATGTTTGTTCGTGATGAGAAGTAATCATTGTCGCGATCAGAGGGGGAACCAAGATGAATAAAGTCATTCTCATCGGCAACCTGACGAAAGATCCTGAACTTCGCTACACGCCAAATGGCGTTGCCGTTGCTACTTTTACTGTGGCCGTCAATCGTCCCCGTACCAATCAAGCGGGTGAGAGAGAAACGGACTTCATTAACATTGTCGCTTGGCAAAAACTTGCCGACCTGTGCGCAAGCTATTTGCGTAAAGGTAGACAAGCAGCCATCGAAGGACGTATGCAAACACGTTCCTATGATAATAAAGAAGGTAAAAAGGTATACGTGACGGAAGTCGTTGCGGAGAACGTTCAATTTTTGGGCGGTCGAGGCAATGAATCCGGCGGAGACAATTCAGGATACGATCCAGGACCAGGCATGGGTGGCGGTAACAAACCATCCGGTCAACGAAATAATGACTATGATCCGTTTGGTGATCCTTTCGCGAGTGCAGGCAAGCCGATCAACATTTCAGATGATGACTTGCCGTTCTAAGATCGTATAACTTTCACATTCCTAAGAGGGAGGGACTATCATGGCACGCAAAGGACGTCCTAATAAGCGTCGTAAAGTATGCTTCTTTAAAGTGAACAAAATCAAGCACATCGATTATAAAGATGTTGACTTGCTGAAAAAGTTCATCAGCGAACGCGGCAAAATCTTGCCACGTCGTGTAACTGGTACTTCTGCGAAGTATCAACGTGCACTGACAATCGCAATCAAGCGATCCCGTCAAGTAGCACTGTTGCCTTACACTGCTGAATAATTTTCAAAAGCTATACAAAGAGGGGCACAATTGCGTGGCCCTCTTTTTTCCATAGTTTTCTATGGAAAGTGTACATGAGACATGAATAATGAGGTGCTGACATGCCGTCCAAAACGAAACACTTGGCTGAAAATGCCCTTATGCTGGGTATCGCACTGGTGCTGCTGTTTCTCAGTACATATACCATACTGGGAGGACTCGTCAGTTTCTTGATACCTCTGCCTTTTATCCTTTTGGCAGTAAATCGAACAGTACCTAACATGGTTTGGATCTCCCTTGCCTTTACGTTTCTGGGCTGGATCATTACTGGTCCGTTTGCGGCAACACTTGCTTTTTCGAGTGCGGTTTGGGGTTCAGCAATGGGGATTTTTTATGCGAAAAAAGGAGCGGCTCTTCCGGCGATTGTGGCGGGGGCAGGCGTTGCCTTTTTGAGTGTCGTTTCCATGCTGGCATTCGCGGCATTCGGAATGAACGTTGATTTTAATGCCATCGTGCAAGAAGTTGCTAAGATGCGTCCAGCAATGATGCCAAAAGAGCAGTTTGATCAGCTCCTTGAACTGGGTAAAATCGTCTTGCCTACGAGTCTTATCATGTTCAGCTTTTTATCGACCGCCATTATTCATGGATTGGCGAGTCTGATTGGGCGACGTCTGCGCAGACCGATTCCAGCATTGAAGCCAATTCGGGAATGGAGCTTCCCGCGGTCATTGATTTATTACTACTTCATTGCGATGATCAGTCTTTTGTTGTTTGCTGAAAGCATGCAGGGCACGTTTTGGGAAATCGCCTTGATGAACCTGAAAGTCATGCTGGATGTTATTTTTGTTTTGCAGGGCTTGAGTTTTTGTCTATTTGCTGCCTATTTGTATGGCTGGAAGAGATTGACTCCTGTGCTCATTGTCTGTCTATTTATTTTTCCCCCCCTAAGTACTATACTTAGTCTGGTAGGGATATTTGACCTAGGAATTCGTTTGCGTGAAAAACTGGAAACAAGAGTGAAGAGGGGCTGAGGAAATGCCCAAGTTCC
Source organism: Brevibacillus sp. HB1.1 (assembly GCF_013332445.1). Taxonomy (NCBI): domain Bacteria; kingdom Bacillati; phylum Bacillota; class Bacilli; order Caryophanales; family Paenibacillaceae; genus Brevibacillus; species Brevibacillus sp. HB1.1. The sequence continues at coordinate 32,798 of NZ_JABMIV010000014.1, forward strand.
TGTTAAAGCGTTGGTACGGGATGCACATGGTCCTGGCACTCAGCTTTAGCTTGCTGTTGTTGGGGATTTTGACCTTGTTCCATTGGATGTACGGGGCGATCGGCATGATTTGCTTGATTGGCTTGGTTCTTTACGCTCTTCAAGCAGAAAAGGGGTTCCAACGAGACTTGCGCCTGTATTTGGCGACGGTCACCCATCGCGTGAAGAAGGCGGGAGAAGGCGTTATCCAGGAACTGCCGATCGGAATTCTTTTATACAACGAGGAAAAGGCAATTGAGTGGGTAAACCCGTATATGACGCATATGTCCGGGGATGAATCCATGATCGGGAAAAGCCTCCAAGAGGTATTCCCCCAACTGGTTTGGAAGCCGGAGCAAAAACGGCTGGAGTTTACTTATAACGAGCGGGTATACGAGGTCATTGTGCGGTCCGATGAGCGCCTTTTGTATTTCAAGGACATTACGGATTTCAAAGAACTGACGACTCGTTACCATCGAGAAAAGGCTGCACTTGCCATCATTCACCTCGACAATTTGGATGAGGTTGGACAAGTCATGGATGATCAGAGCCGTACGCTGCTCTCTACAAGCGTGGCTGGTGTGATTACAGAGTGGGCCAACAAACATGGCATATATCTTCGCCGAATCACGGCCGACAAGTTCTTGGCTCTGATGGAACGGGAAGCACTTGATAAATTGGAAGAATCGCGATTTGACATTCTCGATGTAGTACGGGAGATGACGGCTGACAACAAAATTCCGATTACGCTTAGTATCGGGGTTGGAGCGGCTGCTACCACTTACATTGAGCTGGGACAAATGGCGCAATCAAGCTTGGATATCGCATTGGGGCGCGGTGGCGACCAGTGCGCTGTCAAGATTGGCAACAAGCTCACTTTCTACGGTGGGAAATCGAATGCGGTGGAAAAGCGGACACGTGTCCGGGCTCGTGTTATTGCACATGCTTTGCGTGATCTCATTCATGAGGCGGAGCACGTCATTGTCATGGGGCATAAACAGCCTGACATGGATTCCATCGGGGCATCACTTGGTGTATTGAAGGCTGTGCAGCTGCACAACAAAACGGCTTATATCGTCATGGATGAAGGCAATCATTCTGTCGAGCGTCTGATGAAAGAGATTTATGCCAATGAAGAGTTGGCTGAGACCTTTATCACGCCAGAACAGGCGATCCGACTCATTTCTGGCCGCACATTGCTGGTAGTTGTTGATACGCATCGACCATCGCTGGTGATTGAGCCGAAGCTGTTGACGGAAACGAGCCGAATTGTAGTGATTGACCACCATCGACGTTCAGAGGAGTTCATTGAGCCAGTACTCTTGTATCTGGAACCATATGCTTCTTCTACAGCCGAGCTCGTCACAGAGCTCTTGCAATATCAGAGCGAGCGATTGAATATCGACAATCTGATAGCAACGGCACTGTTAGCAGGGATTGTGGTGGATACCAAAAGCTTTGCCTTCCGCACAGGTTCACGGACCTTTGAAGCGGCGTCTTTCCTTCGCCGTAACGGGGCCGATACCGCGGCTGTCCAGCGTCTGTTGAAGGAAGATCTGGGACAGTATGTGAAGCGGGCAAAAATCATCATGAACACGGAAACGTACCGCGACAACATGGCGATTGCCATAGGCGATCCGTCCGAGGATTACACGCAGGTACAGGTGGCGCAAGCTGCTGAGCAGCTACTCACTTTGTCAGGTATCCAGGCGTCGTTTGTTGTTGCAGAGCGATCTGACGATACAATCTTGATCAGTGGACGTTCTCTGGGCGACATCAATGTTCAGTCCATCATGGAACTGCTGGGTGGAGGCGGTCACCTCACTGGTGCTGCGACACAAATTCAAGGCATATCAATAAAAGAAGCTACACGTCGTTTGAAAGAAGCGATTGACTCGGTCGTATAGGCCAAAATATAAAGGGGGAAACGATGATGAAAGTCATTTTTCTTCAAGATGTAAAAGGCCAAGGGAAAAAAGGCGAAGTTAAGGATTTGTCAGAGGGCTATGTACGCAACTTCTTGTTGCCAAAGAAGCTGGTAAAAGAAGCGACAGATAGCAACGTGAAAACGCTCGACGCTCAAAAGCGCAGCGAAGATAAGCGCAAGGAGCAAGAAAAGCTGGATGCTCAGGAGCTGGGCAAAAAGCTGGAAGAGCTGACAGTGAAAGTAGTAGGAAAAGCAGGCGAAGGTGGTCGCTTGTTCGGTGCAATTTCCAGCAAACAAGTAGCGCAAGCGCTGGAAGATCAGTATAAAATCAAAGTAGACAAGCGGAAGCTCGAAATGGATGCCATCCGTGCTTTGGGCGTGACGCAAATCAAAGTAAAACTGCACAACGAAGTAACTGTGACTCTGAAAGTACACGTTGTGGAAGAATAATGTCTCAATTGTGGGGGGTGTGACGTGAGCGACCTGTTTTTGGATCGTGTGCCGCCACAGAACAAGGAAGCGGAACAATCGGTACTGGGTGCCGTGTTCTTGTCTAAGGAAGCTTTAATCACGGCCATTGAGATTCTCCGTCCGGAGGATTTTTACAAGACAGCGCATCAGCGCATCTTTCAAACGATGGTGGACCTTTATGAAAAAGGCGAACCTGTCGATCTGGTTACTGTTACAGCGGATCTACAGGACCACAAGCTGTTGGATGAAGTCGGTGGCGTTACGTATCTCACGGAAATCGCTAGCTCAGTTCCAACGGCTGCCAATATCGAATACTACGCAAAAATTGTAGAAGAAAAATCGCTGCTTCGGCGATTGATTCATACAGCTACCAAGATTGCCAATGACGGATATTCCCGTGAAGATGATGTCACGCAGATCATCGCGGATGCGGAGAAGTACATCATGGAGATCGGTCAAAATCGCAACAGTGGCGGTTTTACACCGATTCGTGATGCCCTTCTGGAAACGTATGAGCGGATTGAGTTTTTGAGTCAGCGACGCGGTGATATTACGGGGATTTCTACGGGATATACGGATTTGGACAAGATGACAGCAGGATTGCAGCGCAGTGACCTGATTATCTTGGCAGCCCGTCCTTCCGTAGGGAAGACGGCTTTTGCCTTGAATCTCGCCCAAAACGTAGCAGCTCGTGCAGGTGAGACCGTAGCCATCTTCTCCTTGGAGATGGGTGCTCCTCAGCTGGTACAGCGTATGATTTGTGCGGAGGGCAATCTGGATGCGTCCCGGATGCGTTCAGGGTCACTGGAGGAAGATGATTGGCAAAAGCTAACGATGGCAATTGGTACGCTGGCGAAAGCGCCGATTTACATCGACGATTCACCCGGGGTTACTGTACAGGATATCCGGGCGAAATGCCGTCGCCTTCAAACAGAGAAGGGCTTGGGACTGATCCTGATCGACTACCTTCAGCTGATTCATGGACGAGGCAAAGGAGATAACCGTCAGCAGGAAGTATCTGAGATCTCGCGTACGCTAAAAGGGATCGCGCGTGAGCTGAACGTGCCAGTTATTGCCCTGTCGCAGTTGAGCCGTGGTGTAGAGCAACGGCAGGACAAGCGACCGATGATGTCTGATATCCGTGAGTCGGGGTCGATTGAGCAGGACGCCGATATCGTTGCCTTCTTGTACCGTGATGACTACTATGACAAGGAATCAGAAAACAAGAATGTCATCGAAGTCATTATCGCCAAACAGCGTAACGGCCCGACCGGGACGGTGGAGTTGGCGTTCTTGAAAGAATTCAACAAGTTTGTTAACTTGGATCATCGCTTTCGAAATCAAGCAGGTTAATAGTTGGAATGGAAAAAAAGCCGGAGAAATTCCGGCTTTTTTTTCTATATTGAATTGCCGAACATATTAAGAACTAACTATATGAATGTTCGTATTTAGCGTTGACATGGGGAGTCTCGTTTAGTAAACTTAGATTGTTTCAGGCCCGAAAAGACATGATAATATCAGGAGGTGTTTTTCGATGTCAACAGTCGTTGTCGTCGGAACCCAGTGGGGCGATGAAGGTAAAGGTAAAATTACAGACTATCTAGCTGAAAGTGCAGAGGTAGTGGCTCGTTACCAAGGCGGTAACAACGCAGGCCATACCATTATTTTTGATGGTAACAAGTATAAGCTGCATTTGATTCCATCCGGAATTTTTTATAGTGACAAGACCTGCGTAATCGGAAACGGTATGGTAATCGATCCGAAAGCATTGGTAAAAGAGCTGGAGTACATTCATAGCTTCGGTTTTTCTACAAGCAACTTGAAAATCAGTGATCGCGCACATGTGATTCTGCCGTACCACATCAAGCTGGATGGCGTAGAGGAAGATAGCCGCGGTGCTAACAAAATCGGTACAACCCGTAAAGGTATCGGACCTGCTTACATGGATAAAGCAGCACGTATCGGTATTCGTATCGCTGACTTGTTGGATAGCGAAGAGTTTGCTCGCAAGCTCGAGCGCAACCTGGCAGAGAAAAACATGCTGCTGGAGAAAATGTACAACACAACTGGCTTTGAGCTTCAAGAAATTCTGGATGAATACTTGGCTCTGGCAGAAATCATTCGTCCTTACGTAACTGATACATCTGTTGTCCTCAATGATTCCATTGATAGCGGCAACCGCGTATTGTTTGAAGGTGCACAAGGCGTATTGCTCGATATTGACCAAGGTACGTATCCTTACGTAACGTCCTCCAACCCAATTGCGGGTGGCGTGACTATCGGTTCTGGTGTAGGACCAACTAAGATTCACCAAGTAATCGGGGTTGCAAAAGCTTACACGACGCGTGTAGGTGATGGTCCGTTCCTGACAGAGCTGACTGATGCAACTGGCGACCATATTCGTGAGGTTGGATTCGAATATGGTACGACAACAGGTCGTCCACGCCGCGTAGGCTGGTTTGACAGTGTTGTTGTTCGTCATGCTCGTCGTGTCAGTGGTATCACTGGTTTGGCGATCACCAAGCTGGATACCCTGTCTGGAATCGAGACCCTGCGTATTTGCACAGCGTACAAATACAATGGAGAAGTTATCGAAGCGTTCCCAGCGAACCTCAACCTGCTGGCGAAATGTGAGCCAGTTTATGAGGAGTTGCCAGGTTGGACTGAGGATATCACAGGCGTTCGCAATCTGAACGACTTGCCAGAAAACGCTCGTCACTACATTGAGCGCATCACGCAACTGACTGGTATTCCAATGTCGATCTTCTCCGTAGGACCGGATCGTGAACAAACTGTTATTGTTCGTGGCATTTACGGATAAGCAATAGACTATATAATAGAAGAAAGCTGTCGATCAATCGGTAGCTTTCTTTTTTTTGCAACGGACAGACACGAAACGACACCCTCTGGGCATATGGATAGACATAGGGAGAAATGGAGAGGTGAAAAGTGATGATGGGTTTTGGATTTGACCAAAAGGCCATGAAGCTACTGGGCAAAAATGTACAGGTAAAGATGATCAATGGCGTCGTCATCAAGGGAACCATGACTCATTTCAACAATGGCTACTTATGCTTTATCACCACATACAAACAACAAAATGACGCCGAGAAAACGAAAATACGCAGACTTGCGTTAAAAGACGTTACCTCGATGCAAGAGGTGTGAGTTCACAGATGTCCATAACGAAGTAAGCCATCTTTCCTAGTTAGATAAGGGAAGATGGCTATATTTATTTTAGATCATGCCTCCATACGATCGGATGATCTCGATTGCAAGATCACCTTGTTCTTCTGGTACGACTGCCGTTAACAAGACACTCCGATATAAATTATCGTCGCCCCGGTCTGCCATGCCGCTGGCGTCAGGATCTACTGCTGCCATAATGCTTGCATCCCTGCCGCTTGGGAAGTCACCTGCCAATGTAAGGCTGCCCAAGCTGGGAAAATCTCCGGAAATAGGATTCATGATCTGTTCATTCCCGTCACCAGGGAATTGTCCAATTCTGTCGATCTGAATGATGGAAAAACCAGCTTGTCGAAGTGCTTTTTCTGCCTCTTGGGCATCGTCTTCGGTTTGAAATCCTGCAAGAATGTTACGTTCCTTCACATATATCAGCTCCCAGTTATGATAAATGCTACCAATTATTTGTACATATAGTGACTCTACGGCTATTTTTTTATTCGACAGCAATTTACACTTGATGTTGTCGTTTATCTTATGGTAAAGTCGACATAGTTGGTTTCTTTAGGCAATTTGGCAGATAAATGGAAACTAAATTTTAGGATATACGAACTAATCAATAAATTAAAAATTTTCAGGAAATAGAACGAGCAAGTTGTATCTGTTTTCAGGAGGGACAAGTTATGCATTGGTCGGAATGGAAGGCCAAGCTGCAGGAACGGTCATCACGAATCGTTCGGGATTGCAGTGATCTGGCGAAACGTACAATGAAACGTACAAGCTCTTACATCCAGTCGCATAAAAAACAATCGCTTTCAATTGCGGCAGGTTTAGTATTGACGATTGCTGGTGGAGCATCTGCACAATACTATTACACAAGCAACGTCAATTCTGTCTATCATGTCAGTGTGAACGGCAAAGAGATTGGCGTGGTAAACGATCCAAATGTGATACATAACTGGACAGCAGCCAAGCTGGAAGAGGAAAAGGCAAAAACAGGCCTTAACTTGCAATTGGCTAACTATATCGCATTTGAAGAAGAGCGTGAATTCAAGGCACCGTTCAATAATGACGCCGCTGTACAAGCTCTGGCATCCGTAGCGGATCTCAAGGTTCAGAGCGTTAAGCTGACGATTGATGGCAAAGTGGTAGGTTACCTGCCAGACCAGCAATCAGCTGATGAAGTACTGGCTGAAGTGAAGCAAAAATATTCCGGAGTTCCTGCAACGACAGGGAAAAAGGCTATTGTAGCAGCAGCATCAGCAGTCCCAGTCAAACCAAATCCGGTAAAAGAAGTCGCATTTAAAGAAAACGTAGAGATGCAAACCGAAACAGTCGATGCATCTCAAATTTTGTCTGCCGATAAACTTGAGGAGTTGCTGGTAAAAGGCACCTTCAAGGATATGAAGCACACGGTCGTAGAAGGCGATTGCATCGGTTGCATCGCGAAGAAATACGGCATTACATCAAAAGATATTTACGCGAACAACCCAGGCGTCACGGAAAATACCGTCCTTAAATTGGGACAAGAAATCAATGTAACCGCAGTACGTCCACTGGTTACTGTACAAGTCAAAGAAGAAGTAGATCAGCAAGAGGTCATTGCATTTAATACTCAAATTAATAACAATGACAAGGTCCCTAAAGGCGAAACAAAAGTCGTACAAGAAGGTAAAAACGGCACTAAAACAGTTAAATACGAAGTTTTGAAAGAAAATGGACAAGTAGTCGATCGCAAAGTCATCAAACAAGATGTAACTGTGCAGCCTGTAACCAAAATTATGGAGCGCGGTACAAAAGTAATTCCATCGCGCGGGACAGGCCGTTTGAGCTGGCCTGCTAGCGGATATATCAGCAGCGGCTTCGGCAAACGCTGGGGCAGCATGCATAAAGGAATTGATATTGCCGGTTCTGGTTCTGTCATGGCGGCAGACAATGGACGTGTCACCTTCGCTGGTTGGAATGGTGACTATGGAAAATCGGTTATCATCGATCACGGCAATGGAATGAAGACATTGTACGGTCACATGAGCAGCATTAATGTGAAAGTCGGCGATGTTGTTAGCCAAGGAAAGAAAATCGGCGTAAAGGGTTCTACTGGACAATCGACCGGCGTCCACCTGCATTTTGAGGTTCTACAAAATGGACGAAACCAGAACCCGATTCGTTACTTAAAATAGACATGTAATTTCTGGATAAGAAAGGGCAACTCTTAGGAGGGGCCCTTTTTTTGTTGGCAGGGATTGAATGCCAAGCCCTTCTTTACATGGCGTACATGGTGTATTGTAGAGGAATAGTGAGGGTCGAAGTGGAATCCTTGAAGAGGCAGTTTGAGAGGAAACAGGTGACTGTTGGAACACGTACTTACAGAAAAAGGAGGGCGCAGGATGGCAAAACTCCTCGTAGTTGACGATGAAAAACCGATTGCAGATATTTTGAAATTCACGTTTGAAAAAGAAGGATATCAGGTCGTATGCGCCTACGATGGTGATGAGGCACTTGTCGTGGTCAAGGATGAGCGACCAGATCTGATTTTACTAGATGTTATGCTTCCTGGCAGAGACGGAATGGACGTATGCCGAACCGTTCGTCAAACGTATGATGTTCCGATCATTATGCTGACTGCCAAAGACTCTGAACTGGATAAAGTACTCGGGCTGGAATTGGGCGCGGACGATTACGTGACGAAGCCATTTAGTACGCGTGAGCTGGTAGCCCGTGTAAAGGCCCATTTGCGACGTAACCGCTCGAAAGTGGAGGAAAAGGATAGCCAGCATGTACTGCGCGTGCATGAGCTGGAAATCGATTTGAACTCATATACCGTCGAAAAGGTGGGAGAAGCATTAGAGCTGACGCACCGTGAGTTTGAGCTGCTGGTATACCTTGTTCGCCATCAGGGACAAGTATTGACGCGAGAGCATCTCCTGCAGTCGGTCTGGGGATTTGACTATTTTGGCGATGTACGGACAGTAGATGTGACCATCCGTCGTTTACGGGAAAAAATCGAGGATGATCCGAGCCAGCCGAAGTACATTATCACGCGGCGTGGTTTGGGCTATACATTACGCAATCCCGGCATGGGAGGCCAGCCTGGATGAGGCGGCTGTTCAAAACCGTTCAGTGGAAAATGGTCATCATTTACATGCTGTTGATTTTGCTTGCGATGCAATTTATTAGCGCCTATTTTGCCCGGGAAGTCGAGAGCTACTACATCAACAACTTTTCCGAGGCATTGAATGGACAAGCTAGTTTGTTAGCGAGTTTGCTGGAAAGCGATTTGCGCCCGCATGACGGGAAGGAATCCAACACCGAACAAAACCGTCAATACATCGACAACCTGATCAACAACCTGGTAAAAATCAATGGAGCGAATGTGCAGGTCATCGATCAGACAAGAACGGTGGTTGCGACGACAGAGGACAAAAGTACAATAGGACAGCGGACCTCGCAGCCTGAAGTGACGGTTGCCTTGCTCGGGACGCGCAGTGAATCGATGCGGATCGATCCGAAGACGGGGGCGCGGGTGAAAGTATTGGCACTACCTGTTAAGGGCGATCAGATCGTATACGGCGCGGTATACATGATCGCTTCGATGGAAGGCACTTATGCGACGATTGGTAAAATGAATGGTATCTTGGGGACAGGTACGATGATCGCAATGGTCATTACTGCGGTGCTCGGGGTCGTGTTGGCCCGCACCATCACCAAGCCAGTGAAGGAGATGACCCGTCAGGCACGATTGGTGGCAGACGGGGATTTTAACAGTAGTGTACGTGTCTATAGCGATGATGAAATTGGCCAACTCGGTATGGCCTTTAATCATATGACTTTGCGTTTGCAGGAAGCGATTTTGCAGCAAGAAGAAGAGCGTGAGAAGCTCGCGGGAATTTTGAGCAACATGACGGACGGTGTCATTGCCGCTAATCGGAATGGACAAATCATCCTGTTTAATCGTGCTGCAGAAGATATGTTGCAGGTGACAATGGCTGATGTCCTTCTCAAGAGACGCACCTTGTACGATCTGCTGGGTCTGCCGCCAGAGGATGAGATGTCGCTCTATGCGCAGGAAGAACCACTTTTCATTGAGATGACACTGCCGAATAAGGAAGAAGTGATCCTGCGTGTGACGTTTACGCCCTTGCAGCACGATAGCAAAAAAATGGGTGGGATCATCGCTGTCGTAGCTGATGTGACGGAGCAGCAACGACTGGAGCAGCAGCGCCGCGAATTCGTGGCGAATGTGTCGCATGAGCTGCGGACACCACTAACGACCATTAAAAGCTATGTGGAAGCGCTGCTGGATGGTGCGGTGGAAGATCCAGAGCTGTCCCAACGGTTCTTGAAGGTTACTTCGTCAGAGACAGAGCGCATGATTCGCTTGGTAAACGATTTGTTGCAGCTATCGCGTTTTGATTCGCAGGGGGTTCGTCTGCATTGTAAGGAAGCGGACATCAATCGATTGCTTCGCTATGCTGCCGATCGTTTTTCCATGTTCAGTGAGCAACAGGAGGTTCAGCTCAGCTTGGATATGCCGAGCAAGCTTCCGCTGGTCTATATTGATTTGGATGCGATCAATCAAGTATTGGATAATCTTTTATCCAATGCGATCAAGTATACGCCTCAAGGAGGCACTGTGGTTCTCATGGCAAAAGAGAACCACAAGCAAAAGCGGGTCCAAATCTCCATCACCGACACAGGAATCGGTATTCCCAGTCGCGATTTGAAGCGAATCTTTGAGCGCTTCTACCGCGTAGACAAGGCGCGTTCGCGCGGTCAGGGTGGAACAGGCCTGGGGTTGGCGATTGCCCGTGAATTAGTACAGGCACACGGTGCAGATATCGAGATTACGAGCGAATGGAACGTAGGAACGACAGTCACGTTCTGGGTGCCATTTGCCCAAGGAGGAAAAACGGGATGAAGCGGATGCTAGAGCCTGCCAAGACCGTCTTACTCAATCTGCTAGTGCTAGCCAGCTTTGTTTTGACAGCGATGTTGTGGTCGAATCAACCTAACCTTCAATTTATTGAGCCGGCAGAGTACACGCAGTCAAAGCCAGTTCAGGAAAAACAACTCGAACAGCTCGTTACGCCCGAATCCGTTGTTTTTCACTATGGGGAAGATCGCCACACAAAAGCATCCGCGACCGATGCTCCTTATAGTTTGATCGTGCGAGAAATGTCGAAATGGATCTTCCTCGATTTTTCTCCGCTCACCATCTCCAATGAGAAATGGGAAGATATTGCCCGGGAAAAGATGGGTTTGGAAGTGCGCTTTCGGAGCACGGTTCCCTTGTCAATTGTAGGTCGGCTGGTAACCTTTCGGGATGAGTTTGACAACCGAATGAAAGGGATTGACCGATTGTGGTTGTACTACGAGAAGGACGAGGATGTCGTCTACGCGTTATTTTTGTCGACTGAGGAAGGTCGAATGATGCGTTCTCGAACATCAATCAGCCCTAAGGATTTGCGAGAATCGTATTTGGCTTCTGGTGATTTAATGCCTGAGCAAATCATGAAAATCGTCAAACCAGAGCGAAGCTTCGTAGATTTGGAAGGACCTGCGCTGATGTGGAGCACCTACTATTTGCCCAAGAATCAGATGCGCATGCAGCAATTCCGCTACAGCTACGTACCTGTTACGAATGATAGATTGATCGAGTCCTACTTTATCGATCAGTCGCTCGTCAGACAGATTATGGAGCGGGACAAAACGGTTATTTTTACAGATGGCAGCAGATCGATTCAATTGAGATCGGAGCAGCAGGCGTTCACGTTTACTGATCCGGCATACCAACAGCGGGATCAGGAGCTGTCTGATGAAGAAAAAGTGCAGAGTGCCGTTACCTTCATGAATAAGCACCTGGGCTGGCTTGATGATTATCATTTTGAACGAATCAAGAAGAGCTACAATGAAAAGGACTTGATCACGTTCCGCCAGTACTTGGGGGCGTATCCCTTGATCAGTGAAGGGGAGGCCAAGCAGATCGATACCATCCAAATCACTTCAGAGGCAGGCCAGGTTGTGACGATGAGCCGATCGCTGCTGGATTTGGACAAGTATATCGATAACAAAGAGTGGACGGTTATGTCTGGTCCAGAGCTGTATCAATATATCCGCGACAAAAAGCTGGCGGACACAGAAAAAATCACGAACGCTTATTTGGCTTATCAGACCAAAGTAGGCGAAGGATACGTAGACCTGATGCCAATCTGGGTTGTGGAATTGACGAATCAGGCGAACCTGTATATTTCTGCGCACACCAATAAGGGAGGAGGGAAGGCGCATGGATTGGAGTAGGACCAAGACGATTCTGATCTGGGCCTTTCTTCTCCTCGATTTGTTTCTCCTGTATCAGGTGTATGTGACGCGCATTAGCCTGTGGAATGACAAGGAAGTCGCGCAGAGCGAGAAATGGAATACAGAGCTGTACTTGAATCAGCAAAATATCACATTGGATACAGAAGTACCGCAGGATACACCGGAAATGTCCAATTTGGATGCGGAGTATATCGGAATTAATCCGATTTCCTTGCATGAGATATCAGGACTTGAGGCGACGGTAGAAAAGATGGCGTTGGCTGCCAAGCTGGAACCACCGATTCAGATTCGTGGTCAACTGAATCCGCAGGAGCTCTTGCGTCAAATTGGACCGAGGCTGATTTATTCCGATCAGTACGTAGCCGATCCATATCAATCGAATCAAGCGCGGCTCTTGTATTGGCAGGTCTATGATAAAATGCCAGTATTCGTCGCTCCGTTGGAAATGTATTTGGACAACGGAACGATACTCGGATATAGGCAGACCTTTTTTCACCTTCGTAAGCAGCAGGGAGAAAGACAGGTGATCTCTGGTTATGCGGCACTACGCTCTCTGGTGGACAAGCAAATCATTTCGCCAGGAGAACGGATTGAGAATGTGAGCCTGGGTTATTACGGTTCTTACGATGCGGATATTCAGACGCTAGTGCCTGTATGGCGCGTGGTTCACGATGGCAAATGGCATTTTGTCAACGCGATTACAGGAGCGCTGGAGCGTCCGATGGTAACGCAGCGCTGAATAGATAGACAGCCTGGGAAAGATACGGGAAGAGGGATGTTCGGTGAGATTTAGTGTGTTGGCAAGCGGGAGTACGGGCAACGCCATTTATGTGGCGACAGACCGTGTCTCCGTATTGATCGATGTAGGCATTACAGGAAAGCAGGCAGAAGCGGCACTGGAGACCATTGGTGTCAATCCGGCCGATCTGAGCGCCATTCTCGTCACCCACGAGCACGTCGACCATATTAAAGGAGTCGGCGTCATGGCGCGGCGATATGGATTGCCGATTTACGCCAATGAAAAGACATGGTCGGAGCTGGATGGGCAGATCGGGACGATCAAGGAAGATCAGCGACGCTTCTTTTCTGTGGGGGAAAAGAAAGAGTTGGAGGATTTGGGCATCGAGTCATTCGGAATCTCGCACGATGCCGCCGAGCCGATGGGCTTCTGTTTTTATGATGGCAAGAAAAAGCTCAGTGTCGCGACAGATTTGGGGTATGTCAGCGATCGGATCAAGGAGACTATTCGTGGAGCAGATGCGTACGTGTTCGAGTCCAATCATGACGTTGAGCTGTTGCGCATGTCGCAGTATCCTTGGAGCATCAAGCGACGTATCTTGAGTGATGTCGGGCACTTGTCCAATGAAGCGGCGGGCGATGCTTTGCTCGATTGTCTAACAGGTGGGGCAGAACGTGTATACCTCGCCCACTTGAGTAAGGAAAACAACATGATTGATTTGGCCCGACTGACGGTCAAAAACATCTTGGAGGAGCGAGGGCTATCTGTTGGTGACGATGTGCATCTGCGTGATACGTACCCGGATCGGCCTACCAAGCTGGAAGAGCTATAAGATCGGTTTGATCCCCGTTTGACGACTGGCGATGCGCTCTGTGAGCTTCGCGTACGTATCGATATGGAAAGTTAATTGTGTATCGAGCTCGTTCACTTTGGCAGTCAGCTCGTCATGTGTCAGCAGTCCTTTGGCTACTAGCAGCTCGATCAAGGCATGCAGGACAAGCGTATTGTGGTAGTCTACTTCCTGAAGGTCAGCCAGCTTGGCGATGAGGTGGACTTCTTTCAAGTCTATCAATCCTTTCTATTTGGTCTGGCAGAAAAAAGCTTTTAATCTATCATATCCGTGCTCTCGGAGAAATATTCCGGGAGCTTTTTTCTATTCCACAACCTTTCCATAATTCTCACGCCATTTTGCCGAAAGCGGGTCGTATACTAAGGGTGTCAAAAGGAAACAGACAGCAACGAAATCAATCATGCAAACCAATTACGGCGCATGTCATTGTGTATACGAGCATCCAAAACCTGTAAAGCTAGTAATGGTAGAAAGTAGAAAGGGGAGTATGAATCATGGGTTTCTATGATGATTTAACTCATGTAGAGCGGAAAAAACAACGCGGTTCTAGTATTGGACGAATGGTTGTGACATCGGTAACGTCCGCTGTAATTGGGGGGATGGTCGTCCTGCTCACGCTGCCGACTCTCTCCAATGCCGGATATATTAATATGGTTAAGCCTGGAACAGAAAATGCGCTAAGCAGCAATGCCTCTTCTTCTAACCCGTTTGCCAAGCCAGTATCTGTAAGTGTGGGCTCTGGTACAGTAGATGCGGTGAAAAAAGTGGAGAATGCGATTGTTGGTGTAATCAACATCGGTCAGCGCAGAAACAGTTGGATGCAGAACTCGATGGATGTAGAGCAGGGCCAAGGCTCTGGTGTCATCTTTGAGAAAAAAGGCGGAAAAGCCTACATCGTTACCAACTACCACGTAATCGATAAGGCGCAAAAACTAGAGGTCGCCCTGCCAACAGGTGAAAAAGTATCGGCCAAAGTGGTCGGTGCCGATGGTTACACCGATCTGGCAGTACTGGAAATCGACGCTGCCAAGGTTACGGACGTTGCTGAGTTTGGTGATTCCTCTACCTTACAGGTGGGCGAACCGGCCATTGCCATCGGGAATCCGCTGGGTATGCAGTTCTCCCGGACCGTCACACAAGGCATCATCAGTTCCAAAGAACGCTCCATGCCAATGGACTTTAACGAAGATGGTCAGGACGACTGGGAGCTGGATGTCATTCAAACAGACGCAGCGATCAACCCTGGTAACAGCGGTGGTGCCCTCGTGAACATCGAGGGTCAGGTCATCGGGATTAACACCCTGAAAATTTCCAAAGCCGGTGTCGAAGGGTTAGGTTTTGCCCTCCCGATCAATGATGTCAAAGTGATCGTGGACCAGCTGATGGAAAAAGGTACGCTGGCACGTTCTTACCTCGGTGTGCAGCCGCTCGACTTGGCAAATGTACCGCGCTACGAATGGAAAGAAACCTTGAATCTGCCTGACAATGTGAATGCTGGTGTCGTTGTGCAAACAGAGGTAGGCAAATTCTCTCCTGCGGGTGAAGCAGGCTTGAGACAATTCGATGTCATCGTCAAGCTAGATGACAAGAACATTTCCAATAGCGCGCAGCTGCGCAAGTACTTGACGATGAGCAAAAAGCCGGGCGATACAATGGAGGTTACGTACTATCGTGACGGTATCCAGAAGACTGCCAAAGTGAAGCTGACCGCTCCGCCACAGCAGTAAGAGGTACTGACCAAGCCATTTTGCGGGCAGGCATGGGAAGGAAACAAACGTTGACGGGCAATTCCGGGATGCATTTTATCCCGTTTGCATATATGCAGCATCTGAAGTTCCCCCCTCTATCTATTTTTAAATAGATCCCTTCTTAAGAGCGCCGAGCTGATACGGCGCTCTCTTTTTTTCGTTAGACGGGTTTTCGGTGGAAGAGAGAAAAAAGAAGAAAACGCTCAAGTTCTTGGGATACCTGCTGGGGGTTAGACTGCCCAGCTCCATGTAAAAAAAGAAACCCGCGTCCAAAGTCGTGCCTCTAAGGAGTATCTCAGAGGTGGACGCTAAAGGCAGGTTTCTTTTTTTCCATTGCGCTTCGGTTGGTATCCCAAAGACTTTCGCCGTTTTCTTCTTTTTTCTCTCTACAGCTTTTAACTGTCGGTCGAAGTTTTACAAACAAAAGCTATAAAATACAGGGGCTTATGTGTGCAAACTCATCGATGTCTTTTTGGGGGATTCATTTGTTTTGTTGCGGTTCTGGGGTAGAATAGGAAGCGACATTATTGAACGGAAAAGAGGTATTTGATATGGACATGAAGATGAAAAACATTCAAATAGAAGGCAAAGAAGTTGAGCTGTTGGCTGAATATCCGGTGCGGTTTGCTTGCATGGAGCATTTGGAGCAGGAGTTGGATGATTACGTAAATGATTTTGAAGCGGCGCCAGATACGTATGCGGCACAGGCGATTGAGGGCGATGGAGTAGACAAGCGTTGTCGGGAATGTGGAGAGCCTGGGCAGATCGTGCTTTTGAAAGAGAAGGGAATGTAGGATCATGCAAATTTCGATTATCACGGTAGGGAAGCTGAAGGAGAAATATTTGCGTGAGGGCATTGATGAATACAGCAAACGTCTGTCTGCTTACTGCAAGCTGCAAGTGATCGAGGTCAATGATGAAAAGGCGCCGGAAGAGATGAGTGCGGCGGAGATGGAGCAGGTGAAGCGCAAGGAAGGCGAGCGTATCCTGGCGCAGATCAAGCAGGATCAGTATGTGATTGCGCTGGCGATTGATGGGCAAATGTGGTCATCGGAGAAGCTGTCTGCGGAGATGGACAAGCTGGCTTTGCATGGGCGCAGTCAGGTGGCGTTCGTGATTGGCGGGTCGTTGGGGTTGTCCGATCAGGTATTGAAGCGGGCGGATGCGTTGCTGTCGTTTTCGAAGATGACGTTTCCGCATCAGTTGGTGCGGTTGGTGCTGTTGGAGCAGGTTTATCGGGCTTTTCGGATTAGTCGGGGGGAGCCTTATCACAAATAGTGGTAAAGCAGCGGATCGAGCTAGAAGTACAGTTGAATCAGATAAGAAAGTACTATTTACTTGAGAAAAGAACAAAATGACCGGTGGGGGCAGGGAAGACTCCGGTCGATCTTGTAAAAAAGAATAAGAGAGGATACGTTGCAAATCAACGTAATCTATATAAATGCGCGTAGATCGATTACTATCCATGTTACTCATTATCTCAAAAAAAGGTACGGTTACAGGTAAAGAGCTTGCGGAACATTTTGAGGTGTCCATACGAACAATCTACAGAGATATAGAAAAGTTAGGTGAAGCAGGCATCCCAATCGCATCCATTGGTGGTAAAGGTGGGGGCTATTACATTATGGAAAACTATAATGTGGACAATCTTTTTTTAAACAAAGATGAAGCTTCTACTTTCATGGCGATAATGAATAATCTAAGTTTTCTATTTGGGAAAAACACAACGTTTCATGATATTGTTTTAAAGATCGAGAATACGCTTAAACAAGAAAAGAATACAAGCAAGTTAGACATTAATCTGTCTCATTTCAGTATGGAAAATGAATTAAAGGAATACCTGCTTCTATTAAACAATGCTATTGAGAAAAATAAGCTAGTGGTATTCGAATATATCAACAGAAGTATGGAATGTTTCGAAAGAACAGTAGAACCGTTTCAAATTACATTTTCCGCCGGTCAATGGTATTTGGTGGGCTTTTGCAAAGAAAGAAATGATTACAGAAGGTTCAAGCTAGTACGGATCAAGAATTTGAAAATGGGTGAGAACTTCGAAAAAAAGGATATCCCAAATGAAGAAATCCAAGAAATAATTGAGAATAGCTATCTTACGCGAGGCATAACCGTTACCTTAAAGTTTGCTCATAAAATGGGAGAGCAATTAACTGAGTATTTTCAAAAAGAGAAAATAACTAAAACACATAACAATCAATATATCGTTGTGGATCAATTTCCATATGAGGAGGGATTACTGAAATTTATTTTAAGCTTTGGTAAGGAATGCGAGATAGTGGAGCCCTGTTATTTGAGAAATGAATTACAAGAATATATAAAAACAATATTGCTACCATACAATGACTGACATATAGGTGTCAGTCATTGTGTTTTATAGTAGGGGTGTAAGTAGTCCGGAAATAGCATATATGCAAGGGGATGAGATAGTGAGCAATACAAGGATGAAACTCATGATAGACCTGCAAAGAATTGAGAAGGAACATTACCAGCTTCGTGAAGGTGAGCGGACACAGGATTTTTTAACTCTAATGTTGCAATTTATCGGGGATCCTCAACCGGAATTACGGGATGAACTGATCTATCCGACACTGTATAAATGGATTTATGAAGAGGATCGGTTTACGGAAACGGAATTGAGCACTCTTCTGGCAATTCTGACCGATGAGCATCATTTGTTCTATCATATTGGTAGCGAAGGTGATCAGTCTGTATTTACAAGGACGTTCTCTGTTCTGCCAGTAGCTTTAATAGTACGGCTTCACAGCAAGAAGCCTTTTCTGGATTATGCTGAATACCAGAATCTTAAGCATTCACTGCTCCGCTATTATAAGGAGGAAAAGGATCTGCGCGGCTATCTGCCTGAAGGAGGCTGGGCTCATAGTGCGTCACACGGTGCGGATGCTTTGCTGGAGCTGGTCAAGTGCCCGGAGAGCGATACAGCGGTACAGCTTGAAGTACTTGCTGCTATTGAGGGGATGCTCCATAATGGGAAACAAATTTTTAGCGATGAGGATGATGAACGGATCGCCAGTATCGTGGATACCATGATGGAAAAAGGTCTGCTTCCACAGCAGGAGATCGCTGACTGGATAAGCGGTTTGACAAAATGCGTCGACTGGCCGAGAAGCTACGTTCAGACGATCGCCCGTGTGAACAGTAAAAATCTTTTGCGTAGTCTATATTTCAGAAGAGGACAGGGCAGCCGCGGAAATGTTCTTGCCGCTGTCATACTTGCTGCAGAGACGAAATTGAACAAGTTTGCGACTGGAAGATAGTGAATTCATCCTTTCCGAAAGCAGCTTTTTTGCAAAAAAATGCTAACGGCACGTTTCGAGTAGAACTTAATATGGCCTGCTCAGCTCTAATCGATCCTTCAGCCATTGTGTTGGAGTCTCATAAATCAGGTTATGTCGATTTGCATGATTTGGATGAGGATAGGCAGCCGTACGAATTAGCCGAGCTTGTTCCGGCCGATGATATGAGAGAGCTTGCGGAAAAGGCAAAAATGATCGCAGATGAGCTCGCACCGTTAAGCTAAGCCGTATCACAACTAAAGGAAAGTTTTTACAGAAGTCTGGGGAGAATTTGTCTCGCCAGCACATACCGTTGTACTCAAAAAGGCCCCGTATTAGCAAGGGGCCTTTGAGTTGTTTATTCACATCAGCACATTTTGGAACCAACCATACCTACTTCGCCTTCATAGTATCAGAAGTTTTCTAAAACAATTTTTCCAATGGTCCGTCCAGACTCCAACTTCTCATGCGCGAAACGTAGGTTTGCTGCATTGATGGGCTCTAGTCGTTCAGTCAGCGTAGTTTTTATTTTTCCATCATCGATTAAGTCCGCCAGTTCATTCAACAATTCGTGTTGTTTGATCATGTCATTGGTATGAAACAAGGACCGTGTAAACATGAACTCCCATACAAACGTTACACTTTTAGAAAACAGCAAGTCCATTTTCAAGCTCCCTGTCCAGGTAGCTTTATTTGTAGGAACGATAGAGCAAATTTTACCTTGGGGGACAATGACTTCCGCCATATTTTCAAGATGTTGAACAGTATCATTCAAGCAAAGGATATAATCTACGGTGTCAATACCAACTTCCTTGAGTTGAGGGTGAAAAGGTTCGTTGTGGTTTATGATAAAATCTGCACCGAGACTGTTGACCCATTGAATTGACTCTGGACGTGAAGCAGTACCGATGACGGTCAACCCTGCTAATTTTGCAAGTTGAATAGCAATCGATCCTACTCCTCCAGCTGCACCGATAATCAGTATGCTTTTGTTTTCATCTGTATTTACGCTAATTCCTAAACGATCAAATAGGCCCTCCCATGCAGTTATCGAGGTAAGCGGTAATGCGGCGGCGGCAGCGAAATCCAAACTTCGCGGCATATTCCCCACAATTCGTTCATCAACTAAGTGAAATTCACTGTTACTACCTGGTCGAGACACACTGCCCGCATAATAGATCTTGTCCCCAGGTTTAAACAATTGGCAGTCAGGACCAACTTGTTCTACGATTCCAGCGGCATCCCAACCAAGAATTTTCGGTGAATCGGCTTCGTAGTTATGTACTTCGCGGACGCCTACATCTGCAGGGTTGACGGAGATTGCTTTTACACGTACAAGCAAATCACGGCCTGTAGGTTCCGGTTTATCCAAGTGCAGATCAATAAGGCTTTCCGGATTGGATATGGGGAGGTAACGGTAAGCACCGACAGCTTTCATCTTTTGGTGAGTATTCATGGGTATCCATCCTCTCAAATAGGAAATGTTGTACAGTTGCATTGTAAATCGATTCAATTACTTTAAGTAAGTACGCATATTTTTATGGTATAGTATTAAAAATCAAACCATTGGGGGATAAGCTGATGGGAGACCGAAGAAAGAAATATGGAGTAAGTCCAGATATGCAAGCATGTCCGGTTGAAACAACGCTGGATGTTATTGGTGGAAAGTGGAAGGGGATCATTCTCTATCAGCTCCTGAACGGAACGAAAAGATTCAATGAATTCAGGCGGCTCAATCCGGGAATCACGCAGTTTATGCTCACATTGCAGTTAAGAGAGCTTGAACGGGATGGCATCATTCATCGCGAAATATATAAAGAGGTTCCTCCAAGAGTGGAATACTCCCTTACTGATTTCGGAAGGACTCTGGAACCGGTCATTATGTCAATGAAAGCATGGGGCGAGTCTTATAAAGTGCGGCTTAATGAAAATCCAACGATACAAGGGGAGGAGAGTTAATGGAAAGTTGGGTAACAAGGCGGCGGGTACAGGGCCATAGCTGCATTCCGCAAAGGATGGCCTTAAAAACTTGCTGTTACGGACAGCGCGGAGAGCCTTATCATAAGTGATGGCGAAAAATTTGTGAGAAGAAGGGTGTAGAGGTGTGATGGAGGAAGGTGCTATAGAAATAGGCTTACGATCGGGACGGGTGTCGTCCGGCGACGAAACCACAACACAGACCAAGGAAGATCTTGTTACTTCTTGTGATCCTCACTCCCCTATTTTTGAAAACATCCTGACCTGATGCCGCTACCCGGCGGTTTGAACACTAGCCGGGTAGCGGCATTTTTATTATTCATATAGGTTGACAATGATAATCGTTATCAATAATGTGAAAATAGGATGTACAACGATCCATCTCAGGATTACCGGCAAACTACTATTGAAATGAGGTATGCAATATGAAAATCGACGTTGATCAGTTAGCAGAGCATTTTGCACACATTCCTTTCCAAGTAGAAGGAATATATCGATATGCTAGAAATCCAGGTGTGCCTTACGCTGACTATACAGATTCCTTTCCTGGATTTGTGTTTCCACTTACAGGGAAGGTACAATTTCAATTTAATGGCACGCCTTATATCCTTTCGCCAGGAAAAGTTGTGCATGGCGGTGCAAAAATGAAACTAGCTCAAAAAATGTTTGGTAACACCAACTGGGAGTATATCCTTGTTTTATACCGGATATGTAATTCAGAACTAGAAGGGTCAAGCTTTTCTCATCAGCATTTTGAATTATCAACAGGACAATCCCCTCGTCTGATTGAATTAATCATGCGTCTTTGGCATGTGTATAATCAGCGTGGTGGCCTTTCGATGTTTCAGACCGAAATGCTGTTTCGCGATGTACTGAATGAAGCCTTATTATGTGTTGTTAATAGGCAAAATAGCTGTGAATCACATGCTTTATTCGAACGGGTATCTACTTATATTCATGAATACTATTATCAAAGCCTTACAATAGCATCGCTTGCAGAACAATATAACGTTAATCGAAATCGACTTTCTTACGTATTTAGAAGACATGCAGGGATGGGACCAGCAGAATATTTATTAAAATATCGTATAAAGATGGCGCAAAATATGCTATTTACAAGTGATGTGCCCGTACAGCAAATTGCGCAAACTGTTGGAATTGCTGACCCCTTTTATTTTAGTAGAGTGTTCAAGAAACAATATGGTATTTCTCCTACTGAATATCGAGAGAAGTTCATCAATAATCCATGCTAATTTCAACAGGCATCCATTTTAAACCAAAAGTGACTTAACTATACTGATGGTAAGCCAAAGAAAACATCATGTAGCGGAGGAATTGCGTATGCACAAGATGAAAGGCTTGCTAATCCCCATGCTATTATTAGCAGGCATGCTAGCAGGTTGTAATGAAACACCTGCTGAAAATAAAGGATCAACTACAGAAAGTACATCTACATCAGCAGTTAAGGCAGATGCACCTGATTGGCCAAGAACATTTAAGGATGCGTTAGGTAAAGAAATTGTTATCAAGCACAAACCAGAAAAATTGGCTGCATTATGGTATTTTTATCCTGAAATATTAGTTGCATTAGGTGAGCCTCCTGCTGCTTCTACTGATAAAGAGTATCTATCTTCGTTATCTTATTTAAGTGGAAAGTTGGATTCAGCTGAAGAATTAGGAGACAAATTGTCCCCTAGTATCGAGAAAATTTTATCTATTGAGCCTGATTATATTTTAGCAACAGAACAACATGAAAAAATGTATGATTCACTAGAAAAAGTTGCGCCAGTCATTACGTTAAAGTCCAAGGACATCTATGAAAATTGGCAATATGGGCTTCGTACAGTAGCCGAAATTATTGGGAAAGAAGACGAAGCGGAACAAGTCATTAATAAAATGATGAAAGAAATTACAACTGGGCGTGAAGCATTAAAGTCGATTCAAGGAGAGTCAGTAGCTCTTATTTTGT
Organism: Brevibacillus sp. HB1.1; assembly: GCF_013332445.1. Lineage (NCBI taxonomy): Bacteria > Bacillati > Bacillota > Bacilli > Caryophanales > Paenibacillaceae > Brevibacillus > Brevibacillus sp. HB1.1. The sequence continues at coordinate 55,306 of NZ_JABMIV010000014.1, forward strand.
CTTGGGACGGAAAAACTTTTAATGTTCTAGGTGAAGGAAATCCTGTCTATACACTTGCGTTTGAGAAAGAAAAGGGACTGGGGCTTACACCAGATGATACATTTAAAGGTACGAATAATAAATTTACGACGTTTGAAGGGATTTCAACTGTTCAAGCAGACCACATTTTCCTTATAGGTGACATTACAAAAAAGGAAATATTAATGAATGACTTAAAGCAAAGTAAGGTATGGAATAATCTGAATGCCGTGAAGAAAGGCAATGTCTATTTAATGGATACTTCCGCTATTACTGGTGGCCCATTAGCTATCGAATACGCTTTGCAAAATATAACAAATGCCTTGCGTAAGCTCTAAATTATGCAGGTTAAAAAATAAGGAGGGATTAATATGCATTACCAAGCTATCAATCTGAATGAGGAGCTATCTACATTCACCGATCTCTGGTCTCCGAAAGTCATTGCTGAAATGAATGACTATCAATTTAAGCTCGTTAAGATTGCTGGGGATTTTATATGGCATGAGCATCAAGGTACGGATAAGGTATTTATGGTACTCGAAGGAGAGATGTTCATAGATTTTCGTGATGGTCGGGTGAAAATTTCCAAGGGTGAGATGTTTATTGTCCCGGGGGGAGCCGAGCAGAAGCCCTTCGCCGAAAAGGAATGCCATATCATGTTGGTGGAGCCTAGAAGCGTAGTAAACACTGGCGGTACTGAGTCTGAATAACAGCAGTCAATAATACTTGGATCGATCCAGTGTTTGTTACTAGTACGAACTCAATGTATGAGAAAATGGTTCACGTAAGAAAAATAAACAGAAGGTGACAAGTGGAGTTGAAGCAAATGGAACAAGAGCTCGTTGCCTTAACATGCGGGGTATGCAAAGGCGTATCAGAGCGCATAAGGATGGAAAGTGAGCTGTTTGATATTGCTGGCTTCGAAAATGATATTATGGAATGGTCAGATTCTGAAAACGAAGTTCCTCCGTTGGATGAGCGACATTGGCTGCGTTCTGATCGCCCGCCTGAGCAAGGTCAGGTTAGAACGGTGAAGGTTTCCCATCCTTTCCATATGAGGATTGGAGAACCCTTTTGGATCATGTACACTCCGGTACTCTCCAGTTTTAATGGATGGGATTCGCATCCCGAAGAGATTGAACAATCTTCTTTTGTACAGTGTTCCATTGAGCGTGTCATTGAGCGGAATGAGTTTACAGCTTGGTTGTGCATAAAGATTTTAGATGTATGGATGATTAAGGATTACAACGAGAGATTTCCAGAAAGAGATGGGAGCACAGGTTATTTAGAAGGTTTTGAGATGTTCGGAGATCCTTACATATTTAACTACAGGAACTGGCTATTTATCAGTGCTGGTGCACAGGGAGATCTCGGCGAATGGGGACTCGTAAAACAATTAAATAGTCAGTACCATATGCTCGTATATGGAGATTGGGGCTTTCATAAGAATAATGCTTATGGAGGAAACATCCTGCTGCCTAAGGATCGGATCGATGGATGGATCAAGCAAGCGATGGAGAATAATCGTTATGAAACGATAGAGTAGTAAAATGAGAGCGTGAAAGAGGATTCATGGAAAGCATATGAATTTATCATTGCTTGGGGTAAAGAAATAATGATTGAATAGTAAAGGAAGGAGCTGACCGCCACAGCCCCTTCCTTATTTTTTCATTTTCATTCACATATACTGGAATTCGGGAATTTTCCTTGCAGATAGGAATCCCACAGGCTATTGATAAATTCAATATTAATCTTGTTTTCAAACGCTTTGGAAATGAGACCAAAGTCGTCCGACGCATACCCTGCCAGCTCTGAATTCTGGGTTATCCGAAATGTTTGCTTGAACACAAATTCCCTAATTTCTTTGATCACGGTATTTTCAGAGGGGGCAATTTCATCAACTTTTTTGTAACTAGAACTCCATGCCGTATCAAATTCATCAGCATCCCTAGCGTCTAATTCAGCGTCCCAATCAACATCTTTATGGAAGACATTCTCTAAAAAACTGTCATTATTGATTAGCGAAAGTATCTCACTCGCTGTTTTCAACGGAACCAACCCCCTTGCATAATATACTAATGGGAATCACTTAGTAGCACAATGGGATGTAGGCTTTATTACCCTACACCATCATTTTCTAACAAGGAATAAAAATTATCTCGGTCTTCGTCATCAAATGAGCCAAGTGTCCGTATCCTAACAAATTCATGTCCGCCATACATGTCTATTTCCTCACCGTACCTATTGAAGAGCGCGATCATATTGCCATCCTCATTCAACTCCATGTACCCGTAACATTTTACTTCAGGCGCTTCACCGTAAAAGAGCGTATATTTGATCTTGATCACTTTGTGCATACAGATCCTCCTTTACTGTCTTTCGTATTGGCTTTGAATTTATACACTACCATCCATAAAATGTCAACTGATAAGCCTCCACGTGATAACGGCGGAGAAGTTACCTTATATGGGGGCCAAATCAATTCACAAATGGTTGTTGAAGCTCTGCCTTATCGAAGAGGCGGAGCTTTTTTTATGTGTCTTTTTTATAGAAACGACCAGTTGGAGAAAAGCCTGTTGCCTCCATTCATGTAGTTTTTAACTTTAGCGGTATAATAGTAGAACGGAAACACAGAACACATGAAGAGAAACTCTGCGAATGTGGAAAGTAAGGCAGGCTTGGCTCCGAGCCGTACCATGAAATCAAAGGAGAAGATCCATCATGTCGAAAACAATCATTGAGAAGCTGAACCTGCAAAAATATCAAAAAACGGCTGTCTTACATACACCGGAGGGTGAGGAGAGCTTAGCCGTTCTGAAAGAAGCGGACCATGAGTTGAAAGACGTACAATATGAGATGATTTTTGCTTTCGTACTGGATATGAAGTCCTTGCAGGAGCTGATGAAGAAGGTAATCGACCACAGCCATTTATTGGAGGGAGGGCTTCTATACGTTGCTTATCCCAAGAAGGGGAATAAAGTCTATCCGACTTATATCCATCGGGATGAGTTATTCGATGGATTAGGAGCCGACGAAGATGGCTATATCGGGACAAGCACGATCAAATTTAATCGAATGGTCGGCATGAATGAAGTATTTACGGTTGTCGGGTTTAAAAATGAGAAAAAGAAGGCGGCAAAAGCTTCATCTAAGCCGAGTCAATGCGTCGATGATTATATAGACTTTGTTCCGAAAATAGAAGAGGATTTGCGTCATGCGCCAAAAGAGCTCGCTTTTTACCAATCTCTCACGCCTGGGTACCAAAAGGATTGGGCTCGGTATGTATATAGTGCCGTACAAGAGGGGACACGGGCAAAGCGCCGAGCTGAAATGATGGCGATCTTGGCTGCGGGCTTTAAAAGCATCGATCTCTATCGCCGGAGTAAATGAGGCGCTGTTTGAAGTTGTGAGGAGACCTCCATAGAATGAAATACAAGAAGAACCCGCGTCGAGCGTGGGCTCTTTGTTGTTTGAATGAACCGAGGCGACCTTACCGGGGAAGCAGCCGCCACAGTTCTTACCTTCCCGAACCGCGGACAGGGCGAGGAAAATACGGTCTCCAGCATACAGGGTCTTCCAAGCGAATCTCGTGCCACTTAAGAGGAATTAGGAGTCAGCCTTTAAAACGGTTGATCGGAGAGCTCTTATATAAGAATACATCTTCAATATATATATTAGCCTAAGGGCAAAAACACTATTACAGCATATATTAATATAACGATGATTTTCTTTATTTGGGAGTGAAATATTGTGAAAACTCCATGGATAAATTATGCGAAGATGGGGCAGATCAGTTTAAAACAAAAGAATAGTAAAAACACTAAGGTACCGCCAAAAAAAGAAATCCGTCTCAAAAAAAATAAAAAGAATGATGGCAAACAGCTAACGGATGTGAAAAATCGCAGAGCTGGAAACTATCATTATTGTCAAATAGATAAGCATTTTGATTGTAACCACAACTCTCAAGACGATGAGTTTTCTGTTTCTGATAATGGTATGGAAGTGAAGGATTCCAAAGATATTGAGCAAGTTTCTCAGAGTGAGCAAGTCGATGAACCGACTAATGATCCGCAAATCGAATCGCCTAAACGTGGAAGAATCTATTCGCTAACAAACAAAAGCCCATTTTCGACTATTGTAAAAATTAAAGATTTTCTTCATCCCCCCATTTTTGGCGGTATAGATCAAAATACAATTGAATTTATAGACCTAAATAATAAACAACAACCTCAATTAGATACAAAGCTAGTCAATAGTACAGCTCATTATCAGGAGGAGATTTTTGGTCGTTTAATTCATTCTAAAATTTCTGGAAGTATATTTTTAACTACTACTGTTCATGCGTGTAATATGAATAAACAAGATAATCTTTATCATACTTTTGCAGCTCCCATTCATGACTCGCCAGATACAATTTCAGCAGAAACAAATCATATATCCTGTCCTACTCATCATTTCATAAATATCAGGGTACCAGTTATAGTTGGAGAATATAAGGTTGAAATACCTCTAGATGAGGATATTATGTTTGAAGAAGAGATACTGGGTATTAAAGGAATCTCAAATGAGGTAATCCTTAAAGAGTGCAGATTGGTTCCTACTCAATTTCATCCATCATTAGGGGAAGGAACAAGGAAAGCCCGGGAAGGAGATTTATTCCTGGAGGGGTATATCCATCAAAATATCGAGTATTCTGTCGCGGACAAAACAAATGGTACTACAGTTCAAAAAGAGTCAGTATTGAATTTTTATCAATTACATCAAAAAATTGCAGTAGAATTAATTGTTCACATACTACAAATTCAACCGGTTCGAATCAGTTGTGATGGCACTAAAATTTAGGAAATAACGGAATCAAACACCGACTCAAGTAAAATGGGTATGTTGTCTAAGAGAATTGCCCTTACTTAAAAAGGAATGCGGAATATAGTGATATCGAGTTTAAAAAACTCAAATTGAAAATTGGAGTTGATTTCCAATTATGAGCAATGTCAATCCAAATCAAGTGACCCCCGCATGTCCAGTGTTTTCGACAGAACAAAATCCATTAACCGTCGAACCAACCACGATCATTTCTCAAGCAGCTTTACCAACCATTAAAGTTCCAGTTGTACTTGTAGAGCCAACACTTCAAATCGTTGTAGAAGCAAATATTCCACTTAACCCACCAGCAACCGAGATTAAGAGAGTGGTTAAACATGTATTTCTCAATCAGGTTAAACTTGTTCCTGTCGCATTTCAGCGTATTGGTACTACTGACTTTTTCAATGTTACAAGAGCCAAGTTATTTGTAGCAGGATTCATTCGTAAAAATATTGAATATGCTACTGCTGCATGTACTGGAGCACTTCAAGATACAATTGCGGATGTTTCTTTCACAGGTTTTGCTGACATCAGAACATTTTTAACAAGGCCCATTATTGGTGTCTCTGAGGCGAGTAAAGCATTTTTCCTCAATGAGAATGATGGCCAGATTCCACGTTTGGATAAAAATTTCTTCCAAAATCTCGTTAAATACAACGAACAACCATTTGGTGAGTTGGTAGCTGCCAACTTCTATGAACTTGATTTTTCACCGGTTACAGCAACACCTGAAGGAACGTTTACTAGCCTGACTGAAAAAATTGTCTTAGATCTAACTGTAAAAGTGTTACAAACACAACAGTTATTAATTACAGCTACACAACAAATTACAGTTCCTCCTGCAGGTACAGTTGGTTGTGACGAATAGGTTTTTATCTAAGAAGGTTACTCCCCATCGGCCAAACGGTCGGGGGGAATGACCTTTTTTCATTTTCGTAAATTAAGAGAATCTATCATATACGCCCATCCAATCAGGCCACATAAAACAAACCCAAACGCATGCAGCGATCCGTAAATCGGAATGAAATCGTGTATGGTTAAAGAAAACATGTTCTTCAATAACGGATAGCAAATGGAAACTACAACAATCGTGTAAAAGGAAATGCAAGAAAGGACTAAAAAGAAGTTGGACTTATTGAGCAAAGAACCTCTTTTCAAGTAACCAAGCAGATAAGTCGTGTAAATCGCAATATTACAGGCGAACAAGGTGACGCCAATATACTCAATCGGCTTCGAGAAAATAATACCGATAGCGATCAGAATAGGTCCAATGATATCGACAGCAACGACCCAAGGATACCAGCTTTTCTTCGTCATAACCCGTCCCAGTAGACCGATAAAAATCGGTACAATGGCAGATGAGAAATGAAAGTGGAGTGAACTCAGGGCGTGCGTTGCGGGCTTAGCCTGGAAGAGGTCAAACTGATACTGATAGAGGGTGAACCAAATGCCCCCGATAAAAAAGTAAACGAGCCCCGCGCCAATCGCGATTTCCTCTGTTCTTCCCTTGCGATTCATAATAATGGTCAGGCCATAGATGCCGAGCAGGAATGTGAACAGTAGCCACCCGAGCGAGAGGGTCCCCGGTATTGCTGTGCTTCCCAGCCCCCACGTCTTGCTGCCCATTACAGAGGCTAAGGCGAGAAGCGCTGCGGGAAATTGAAGTAGCTTGATAGCAGCAAAAATACTCCGTTGATGTTTATTCTTTTCGTCATAGCGCAAAACTCCAATCACAAGAGGCACAATGACGAAAGCCGCAAACATGAGAAATTTTTCAACAAGGTTAAATGGGAAGTAATCCAGATAAAAGATCAGGATGGTTATGATTCCACCGGGAATCGTCCGTACTATCAATGGTTTCATCACTTGCCCCCAAGAAGCCATTCATGGATATTCATATAATTGGTTGCTTATAGTAGTGTAACACATTTTGTGAGGGCTATTCTGTTCACGAATCGCATACTAGATTTGCTCCCAATTTATTGGAGGAATGCGAGAAAGGTGCTGCGGCGCCTTCTTTTCTTTCAGAATAATGTGGGTGTAAGGCATGTGCCGTTACCAGGTCTAGTGTCCCCACATAGGAATAAGCAGATGAGAAAAGCTTACTCCATGAACGAGGTGGGTGACATTCGATGGCACAAAAACGGAAAAAAGCAGGTACACGTTTGACCGGTAGAATTGTGTTGCCGGGCAACCCGTCTTACAATACGGCCAGAATGGAGTTCAACAGGCGCTTTTCCAAGTTTCCAAGGGTCATCGTTTTTTGCAGACGAACGCAGGATGTGATCAACGCAGTCAAATGGGCTCGTGAGCGGGGTGTACGGCTGCGAGCGCGTAGCGGGCGGCACAGCTATGAAGGCTTTTCTGCTGTAAATGGCGGGATTATCATCGATGTGAGCGAGATGGATAAGGTGAAGGTGGATCGCAAGAATATGGTGGCTCATGTGCAGACAGGCAATCCGCTTGCCCGCGTGTACAGGAAGCTGTGGAATGAGCGTGTGGCACTCCCGGCTGGGACTGCACCCGACGTGGGAGTTGGGGGGCTTACCCTTGGCGGCGGGATTGGACTCTTGTCCCGTAAGTATGGCCTTACCTGCGATAACCTGAAACAGGTGAAGATGGTCGTAGCATCGGGACGGCTTGGGGCGAAGACGATCGTGGCAAATAAGAAGAAGCATTCCGATCTGCTCTGGGCATCACGAGGTGGTGGGGGAGGGAACTTTGGCATTGCTACAGACTTTACGTTGCGGGTACGGCCTATCCAGGATGTCTCCATCTACAGCATTACCTGGAAATGGCGCGATCTGAAGAAGGTATTCCCGACTTGGCAGCGCTGGGCACCGTCTGTCACGAACCGCTTAACTTCAACCATCGAGGTGGCTTCCAAGCAAGTGGGTACCATCGTGTCTACCGGGCAATTACTAGGCGGTGCAAAGGAGCTGCGGCGATTGATCAGACCTTTGCTACAAGCAGGAACTCCGGTGAAGGTGATGGTGCGGACAGTGCCTTTTATCGAAGCAACCAGATTTTTTGCCGAAGCGGACCTGAATCTGGAGCCGAAGTTTAAAATAACCGGGGCTTTCGGATTTCAGCCTTTGCCTCGTGAAGGAGTACGGATCATCCGCAATTTCCTGTCCAAAGCCCCCAACAGGCATTCTACCGTATGGTGTCAAAGCTTGGGTGGTGCAGGAAGCGCGGTGAGCCGAGTCTCCCCAACCGCAACGGCTTATCCTCATCGGAAGGCAGAGACGATCTATGAGCTGTCGGCGCGATGGAGGAACGACAGCGAGCAGCAACGAAATATCCAGTGGGTGAAAAGGTTCCGCAGAGCGCTACGTCCCTTCGTTGTTGGGGATTATGTGAACTTTCCTGATTTACAGATCAAGAACTGGCCTGAGGCGTATTATGGTGTGAACTTTGCCAGATTAAAGCGAGTGAAACGAAAGTACGATCCGCATAATGTGTTTCGTTTTGCCCAGAGTATTCCAGTGGGTAGCAGGTAAGCAAATCAACAAGGGAGCATGCCGCGGTGTACTCCTTTTTCAATTTTTTCGCCGATAGGCGGCAAGTTTTTGGAGGAGGGTGGTCTAGAGGTATTGAATTGCTATTTGGCAGGATTGTTCTATTAAATTGGAGCATATTAAAATCGGACATTTTGTATTTAATAGGAGAGACAGCAGCCATGCATGATAAGGAAAATACGGTGCCAGACCACACGGCGGTACGGGTCGCGTTGTGGCGGGCATTGCATGTACAGAACGATTCACCACCGCATGTGCTAGAAGACGAGATCGGTCTGCGACTGGCGGTCCCGGAAGACGAATGGCGCCAACGCCCTGACATGGACCCAGAGAGCACGAGCGGATTCCGAGCATCTATCGTGGCCCGTGCCCGTTTTATAGAAGATTTGGTCACCGAACAGCTCGATCACGGCGTCACGCAGTACGTCATCCTCGGAGCTGGCCTCGACACTTTTGCTCAGCGCCGACCGGAGATCGCCTCCCAGATGCGAATTTTCGAGGTTGACCAGCCAGACACGCAGAGCTGGAAGAGGCAACGCCTGCTCGAGCTTGGCTTTGGCATCCCCGAGTGGCATCGACTCGTGCCTGTTGACTTCGAAGTAGGCGGGTCTTGGTGGGAGCAGCTGAAGGTCGCTGGCTTTGACGCTAGCCAACCAGCTGTAGTGGCATCCACCGGCGTCACCCAATACCTCACCACGGATGCGATTGTGGCTACGTTGCGCCAAGTAGCGACGCTTGCTCCAGGCTCCACGCTGGCCATGACGTTCTTGCTCCCCTTTAACGTCACAAAAACCGAGAAGCGACCTGAGGTTGAAGAGGCGGAGAAGGGAGCGCGAGCAAGCGGCACGCCTTTTATCAGCTTCTTCACACCGCCGGAGATGTTGGCACTGGCCCGCGAGGCTGGTTTCCGAGAAGTCCAGCATGTATTCTCGGCAGAACTTAACCAGCGCTACTTCGGCGGCCGCACCGATGGTCTTTCGCTGCCAAGCGGCGAGGAATTCCTGGTAGCCACTACATAGAGTCGAGACTCATAAGAATTTGAGTGAAGAAAACCCCGGTTCTTTATCTTAGGATCGGGGTTCTTTATGCAGTTTTCCAATGATTAGTAAAGCTTATGATCATAATAACGAATTCCAATTGCTCGGGTTCTACTTACTGTGGTAGCTTAAAGTAAATAATCATATAAGAATACTCGGAATTAATTTTTTCTCTTGTGAGGTGCATATCGTTGGTACTTAAGGTGACAGACAGTCCTTTCAGTCAGGAACAAGTAGAGCTCCTAAATCGGTTGCTGCCCACGCTTTCGGAGGTGCAAAAGGTTTGGCTGAGCGGGTATCTTGCAGCTCTTCACAAAGTGGAGGCACCGATGGCCGCTGGGTTTCAAGCCGCTTCAGCTGCGAATGGGGCAGTCATTTCCAAAGAGGTGACAGTGCTTTTCGGATCTCAGTCCGGAAACAGCCAAAAGTTGGCCAAGGTGCTGACCGGAAAGCTTCAGGAGCACGGCTTCCATGCAACTCTTTCCTCCATGAGCGACTTCAAGACGAATGCGTTGAAAAAGGTTGAAAATCTGCTTGTTGTGGTAAGCACACACGGGGATGGTGAACCACCGGACAATGCCATCTCCTTCCATGAATTCCTGCACAGCAAAAGAGCGCCGCAATTGGTGGGCCTGCGGTTTTCCGTGCTGGCATTAGGCGACACCTCTTATGAATTATTCTGCCAAACTGGCAAAGAGTTCGATAAGCGGTTAGAAGAGCTAGGCGGCAAGCGTCTTACTCCCCGGGTCGATTGCGATGTGGATTACGACGAGCAAGCCTCTGAATGGATGAATCAGGTCCTGGCTTCTCTCAGTGAAACTTCGGCAACCCAGGTTGCTGCTGCAAGCGCGATCGTCGGCGGTGCAGTGATCGGGACAGGGTCACAAACCGAATATTCTCGGTCGAATCCGTTTCAGGCTGTGGTCTTGGAGAGCTTGAATCTGAACGGACGCGGATCAGATAAGGAAACCCGCCACTTGGAAATCTCCCTTGAGGGTTCCAATCTCGAGTATGAACCGGGTGACTGTTTGGGGATCTATCCCAAAAATCATCCTGACCTTGTCCGTGAGCTGATTGACACGATGGGTTGGAAGGCGGAAGAGCTCGTTCCCATTCATAAAAACGGGGAAGAGCGCACGCTGGAAGAGGCCTTGTCCAGCCATTTTGAAATTACGGTTCTCACCAAGCCTCTCTTGGAACAAGCAGTAAAGCTATCATCAGGAAACGGGTTGCAGGAACTGCTTGCGGAAGGGCGAGAGCAAGAGCTTCGCGATTATGTTCGAAATCGGGATTTGCTGGACCTGGTGGAGGATTACGATTTTAAAGGCGTGCCTTCCAAAGAATTTGTCTCCATACTTAGAAAGCTGCCGCCGCGACTCTATTCGATCTCAAGCAGCTCAATGTCCTACCCAGACGAGGTTCATCTGACAATTCGCAATGTTCACTATCAGGCTTATGGCCGAGATCGTTACGGCGTTTGTTCGAGCTATATCGCGGATCGTTTGGAGACGGGTGATACGCTGCCAGTATTTGTACAGCATAACCCCAACTTTAAGCTCCCGGTTAACCCGGACGCCCCGCTGATCATGATTGGTCCCGGCACGGGTGTCGCTCCATTCCGTGCCTTCCTGGGAGAACGGGAGGAGCTTGGGGCGACGGGCAAGACATGGCTTTTCTTTGGTGACCAGCATTTCTCCACAGATTTTCTCTATCAGCTCGAATGGCAGCGTTGGCTCAAAAAAGGCGTACTAACGCACTTGGATGTCGCGTTCTCTCGAGATACAAGCGAAAAAGTGTATGTTCAGCACCGGATGCTTGAGAAGAGCAAGGAGCTCTATCAATGGCTACAAGATGGGGCGCACGTATACGTATGCGGAGACGAGAAAAAGATGGCGCACGATGTTCACGCAGCGATGGTCACCATTCTCCAACAAGAGGGTGGACTCCATTCAGAGGAAGCTGTTGCGTATTTGAAGCGGATGCAGCAGGAAAAACGCTATCAGCGAGATGTCTACTGATTTTTGAGAAAGAATGAGAGGGGAGATGAAACCATGTCAGAAAATCATTTGCTTTCGCCAAACAGTGCTCCTCACAGCGATGTAGAAGACATTAAACGCAAAAGCGATTACTTGCGGGGGAGCCTGGTGGAAACACTGGAAGACAAAATTACAGGGTCCATCCCTGAGGATGATAACCGCCTGATGAAATTCCATGGCAGCTACATGCAGGATGACAGGGATCTTCGTAACGAACGGAGCAAACAGAAGCTGGAGCCGGCCTATCAATTCATGGTGCGCGTGCGTGCCGCTGGTGGCGTTGTCACACCAGAGCAATGGCTCATGATGGACGATATCGCCCAGCAGTTTGCCAATGGAACGATTCGCCTGACGACTCGTCAGTCTTTCCAACTGCATGGCGTGATCAAGTGGAATATGAAGCAGGTGATTCAAGAAGTAAACGAAGCCTTGCTTAGTACACTGGCTGCTTGTGGGGACGTCAACCGCAACGTCATGTGCAACCCGAATCCGTACCAGTCGGAAGTTCATCAAGAGGTTTACGAATGGGCAAAAAAAATAAGCAATCATCTCGATCCCCGTACCCGCGCCTATCATGAAATCTGGCTGGATGAAGAAAAGGTTGTCGACAGTCGGGATGGGGAAGAGCAAGAACCGATCTATGGGCCTGTTTATTTACCACGCAAGTTTAAGATCGGCATCGCCGTACCGCCTGCCAACGATGTGGACGTTTTTTCTCAGGACTTGGGCTTTATCGCTATTCATGAGGACGGTCGACTGCTGGGCTTCAACGTTGCGGTCGGAGGTGGAATGGGAATGACCCACGGCGATCCAAAAACGTATCCGCAGGTGGCGCGGGTGATCGGCTTCGTCACACCGGAACAAGTCTTGGATGTCGCCGAGAAAACGGTCATGATCCAGAGAGACTACGGAGATCGCGCGGTGCGGAAGCACGCTCGATTCAAATATACAATCGACGACCGCGGTATCGAATGGTTTATCCATGAACTGGAGCAACGACTGGGCTGGGAGCTGGAGAAGGCACGCTCCTATCACTTCGAGCATAATGGCGATCGCTATGGCTGGGTGAAAGGGAGTGACGATAACTGGCATTTTACCCTTTTCATTCAGAATGGCCGTGTAAAAGACGAGGACAACTATCTCCTGAAGTCCGGCTTGCGGGAGATTGCCAAGGTGCATACAGGGGATTTCCGCCTGACGCCGAATCAAAATCTCCTCATTGGAAATGTCACCAGTGAAAAGAAGCCGGAAATCGAACAGATCATTCAAGCATACGGGCTCACCGATGGAACTTCCTATTCTGCACTGCGGAGAAACTCCATGGCTTGTGTTTCGTTGCCGACTTGCGGACTCGCGATGGCTGAAGCGGAGCGTTATTTGCCTACACTGCTGGATGAGGTCGAGCTGATCTTGGATGAGGCGGGTTTGCGCGATGAGGAGATCGTCATTCGCATGACAGGATGCCCAAATGGATGCGCAAGACCTGCACTCGCAGAAATTTCTTTTATTGGGAAGGCTGTCGGTAAATACAACATGTATTTGGGCGGTGGTTTCTCCGGCAATCGATTGAACAAGCTGTATCGTGAAAACATCGGAGAAGCAGAAATATTAAATGAACTGCGGCCAATTTTAAATCGGTATGCGAAGGAACGTGAGGATGGCGAGCACTTCGGAGATTTCGTTATTCGGGCAGGGTATGTGAAAGAAGTAAGATCGGGACTTGATTTTCATGAGTAGTGTGGCTGCGAAGAGAAGACCATCCCGTTAAGGATGGTCTTTACCTTTGTCTTTTAGGCATCTCGTAGCTGCTGAATCACTTCCGCTGCGAACTGATCTGTAAACCGGATATGACCATTTTCCTGTACGATCCGCCCTTCCTTCTTGCGACGGTCCAGCCATTCCCTAATCCATCCCGGGGCATAGCCGCCTTGACCGAATTCTCCACCAAAGGCGATCATTTTCTCATAGACAGCCAAGTACTGTTCATGACTGGTATCCGGGTATGACTTTGAGTATAGCCAAAATTGCACATCGTACATCAGATACGAGAGTTCATCCGCATGAAAAGAAAAATAGCCTTTTTCCTCTACAATCCGTGTACAAATGCTGCGTATTTTTTGATCGATTTGTTCCACTTCCGATACTGGCGTGCACAGCTCCTCTAGCAAGGAAGAAAACTTCCCGTGGGCCACTTTATAAAGAGCGGCTTCCTTATCCTCCTCGGAGGTATCGTATTCTTCTTCGCTCACCAAGCCCTTGATAAACGCCTCGAAATTTTCAGCCAGGAACGTAATCTCATAATCGCTTTCCTGATCGACGTGAATGACTTCGGGTTCACCATCTCTCCCGCATGCCCGGTAATCCAGCATGACTACGTCGTGACCTGCTGAAGGACAATCGCAGATGACGACTCCAATGTCGGGATATCCCCAGTCTTCAATCATAAATGGACTGCCGAGATCTCCACAGAGCGAATAGCTTTTCTCTCGGCCAATGCCTAGAATGCCCGTAATGGCAATATGATCCTCCGCCCAAGAAGTCGGGTCCTCTGTTGGAAAGCAGGTGTTCTTTGGAATTCCGCCATTCTGCTGATTCATTAGTGCAAGATAGGAGGCAGGGAGCTTGTATCCCAGCTCTTCCTCGATCGATGCGATCAGTTCATCCGTGGGTGGCTCGGATAGATAGGACTTTTTCGCGTACTCGCTGTCGTCCCAAAAGTCATCAAGCGACATGTTCGAAAAAGGAACTTCCTCCGATGCTGAACCCTCAACAGCGGCTGCCTTTTTGGCTGCCATCCGAAGCTCATGTCTTTGCTGCTTCTCCGCTTTTTGCAGGCTCCACCTTAACCATGATTCGGTATTCTGATTGCCCGGTTCTAACTTGTCTGAGGTACGGAATGATTGTGCCGCCTCTTCATATCGTTTCAAATGATAGAGGGCAAAACCTACCCGAAAGTGCCAGACTGGGTCTTGCTGACCTGCTTCAGCAATATTCTCCAATTGGTTGAGTGCTTCTTCATAATGCCCCAAGTTGTTATAAGCTCTGCCCAGTCGGCTGATTGCCTCATAGTCTCGTTCCTCCTCGGGGAGGCTTAACAGCGAGTCCACAATTTGCTGGTGTTCGTCTTCTTCATGCCAGCGGTCCAATTGTTCAATAAGTGCCTGATCCATGGCAGCCTCCTAAACGATTCTTTTTCTTAGAAAATTTCCGGTGCTTAAGGGTTATTGCGATGCTAGCCACGCGAAGCTACTCCCATCTACCAAACGATTATGTATTCATATAAGATTAATTTATTTCGTGTCGTTTGTGCAAAGCTAATCTAGAAGGGGTTAAACATTAAGGGGGCGTACAAGTTGAGTAAGATGGATATCCATGACGTATGGTTCGATTATGCCGCAGCCTTTGTGCAGAAAAAGAATGCTTCCGGCTGGAACACACTGACCTCACAGGAACAAGAGATTGCCGCCATATGGTTGTTGGAAGCTGATGTATATAACGGCGGGTTTTTGCAGTTTTTTTGCAACTGGGGAGAAGAGGCATATATCTACGCGGTACGGGCCTTACAAGCCATCGGGGCAGTCCATGCACTCGAAATCGTCCAGTCGGGATATGCCTGCATCGAGCATTTATCGGAAGACAACCGCCTCACCCAACTCTGGGATATTCCACAGTTCCTTACTGAGGAAGAGGCAGAGCGGCTGGATAAGCTTGATCAGAGCTTCTGGGAAGACCAAGATCGCATTGCAGAAGTTGCACATCACTATTACATACAGCAGTTGGGAATACCCACCCCATCATAAGGTGACGGGGGTGGGGACTATCAAGGAGAATCCGACACCTATTCGTCAGCACTGGCCTCTTCTGACTGAAGCATAAGCAGCAGCTCTTGAATATCGGGAGCGAGCTTATCATTCCCTTCCATAATTGCGGTGAAAACGGGAATGGCATCCTTTAGCAGCGAATAACTGAAAGAAAAATAGCTGAAAAATGCTTCCTGCTCATAACCCCGCGGCTCCTCTTCTTCCCACCATAATTCATCGTCTTCCTCGTCCTCTGGCCATAAGTACTTTTCGTCCAATAGCTCGTTCATGGACTCAACCGCATTTTGGGAATCCATTTCGTCCACGTTTATAGCCGAAGCTACAGCCAAGTACAACTGAATTTCCTGCGAAGAGACCTGCTCTGGTTTTTGTTTGGCAAGCTCCTGCAGGAGAATCAGCAACACCCACGGCGTCGTCTGCCACAAGGTGCTTTGGTGCTCGATTAGACTGGCCAATTCCTCATATTGCCTGGTCTCTATAAGCCGCGGAATGTCCGTTCCTCTTCCATAGGCTGTCGTCAAACGCTGCCACGGAATGTTGTTTGTCAGGTGGGTCAAAGAGTTCATCTCCATTTCTCCTTAGACATGAGATTAAGCATATTTTACTAAGTTTTGCCATATGCAACGAAAAATTTATATGGTAAGCACCTCGCTGGTAACAACAAACCAAATCCTTCACCCCTGCAAGAAGCTAAGGTAAGGTCTTGGTTTTTATATGTTCCTATAACCTTTTCTAGACAATCCTCTCTTTTTTACCAACATTAAATAGTTATTAATCCTCTAATTATAATAGATAATTGAATCAATAAATAATTTCTATGATATAGTTATAGTTGTGAAAGGTAAGATGTTTTCGTAGCGTCTTGCAACGGGGCAAGGAGCTACTACTTCTTTTTTACAAAAACAGTAGATAAGGAAGGGTAATATGAGCTCCATACAGCAAAAAACAGACGTTATTTTGATTGGTGCAGGGGTCATGAGCGCAACTCTAGGAGCATTACTGAAAGAATTGGCACCGGAGTTGGAAATCAAAGTTTTTGAGAAACTCGCAAAAGCAGGCGAAGAAAGCTCTAACGAATGGAATAATGCGGGTACTGGCCACGCGGCACTCTGTGAGCTGAACTATACATCCGAGAAAGCTGACGGGTCTATAGATATTGGCAAAGCAATTAAAATCAATGAACATTTTCAGCTGTCCAGACAATTCTGGGCTTACCTTGTAAAAAACAATCTCATCCAAAATCCGCAAGACTTTATCATGCCAATACCTCATATGAGTATGGTACAAGGCGAAAAGAATGTAAGCTTTTTGAAAAAACGTTTTGAAGCGCTGGCAAACAATCCTCTATTTCAAGGGATGGAATACTCCGATGACCCTGAAAAACTGAAGGAATGGATTCCACTCATCATGGAAGGCCGCGCATCGAATGAACCAATAGCTGCAACCAAAATCGACTCTGGTACCGATGTCAATTTTGGTGCTTTGACACGTATGTTGTTCGATTACCTGAAGACGAAAGACGTCGCGATTAACTACAACCATGCTGTTGAGGATATCAAACGTACGAGCGACGGCATGTGGAAATTGAAAGTGTACAATATGGCTACCGGTAACATCGAAGACCATATTGCCAAATTCGTCTTTATCGGCGGTGGGGGCGGAAGCTTGCATCTGCTCCAAAAAACCGGTATCCCAGAGTCCAAGCATATCGGTGGTTTCCCGGTAAGCGGATTGTTCATGGTTTGTAAAAATCAAGAAGTGGTAGAGCAGCACCATGCAAAAGTGTACGGTAAAGCAAAGGTCGGAGCTCCTCCAATGTCGGTACCGCATCTGGATACCAGATACATCGACAACAAAAAATCCTTGCTGTTTGGACCTTTTGCGGGATTCTCGCCAAAGTTCTTAAAAACAGGTTCCAATATGGATTTGATCACTTCTGTAAAACCGAACAACGTCATCACGATGTTGGCGGCAGGCGTAAAAGAAATGGCATTGACCAAATACCTGATCGAGCAAGTTATGTTATCGCATGAAAAGCGCATGGAAGAACTACGGGAGTTCATTCCGAACGCGAAAAGCGAGGATTGGGGTATCGTGGTAGCGGGCCAACGCGTGCAAGTTATCAAGGATACACCAGCTGGAAAAGGTACCCTTCAATTTGGTACAGAAGTAGTTAGTGCCGCTGATGGCTCCGTAGCTGCATTGCTCGGCGCATCTCCGGGTGCTTCTACAGCTGTTCAGGTTATGCTAGAGGTATTAGAAAAATGCTTCCCACAACGTATGGCAGAGTGGGAACCGAAAATCAAAGAAATGATTCCTTCTTATGGCGTGTCACTCTTGCAAAACGAAGAGCTTCTCCAAGAGATTCAACGTTCGACAGACGAGGCGCTTGGTCTTGTCCAAAAGGAACTGGCTTATAGTTAATTAGTTAATGGCAATCTTACAGTGAACCTTCGATCCGTTTTTGGATCGGAGGTTCTTTTTTTGATTTCGCAGAGTAGGAGTGGGGGAGATGAAGGAAGAAGGCCCCGCCATACACCATGGCGGAGCCTTCCTTTCTATGAAGCGTCATAGCAGACTACTCTACTACCGCCTCCAACGTCACTTTCACCTTCACAGTCTGCGTAACAGACTCATCTTCCTTAGAAGTAATCGTCACGTACAGCGTAACGGTCTCTTCCCCTTCGGCAGGCAGCTCCTTCAAAATCCCCTCGCCATCGATAAACGCCTCATCAGAGCTCTTTGTCACCTGATAAGTCACATCATCGCTTTCTTCCGGCAGGGCAAGCACTGGCTGATCCAGCTCTGTGGTGTTCGCAATCTCAATCTCGAATTGATCTACGGCTTCTTCAACCACCTTAGACAAGACCGCGTTTTTATTCGATGCCTTAATCATGAAGGATTTCCAAGCCTCGTATTCTTTTACAATCTGCTCACCCTTCGGCTTGTTTTGGTCAACGCTTCGACCGACGAGCTTCAGCTTGTATTTTCCTGGATCGAGCTTCTTCGCTACTTGGCCACCATCGTAGTAGGTACCATCGAGATTAGAGAAGGTGATAGGGCCTGGTGCAATCAGTGCGTAATTGTTGAACACGGATGCGAGGGTACCGATGTATTTATCGTCCATGTTCCATGCTTCAACAGAGATCTGGTTCACGTCTTTTGCTTGCAGCTCAGCTTCGAGTGTGAAGGAATCCTCATTGCCATCGCCATCAGGCGTGATCGTCGTATCGGACAGCTTCAGGTTGTCGAAACCGAAGTTGGTATCCTCACGCTTGTCTCCCACGTGTACAGCAAACGGCAGGCGCAGGTCAGGGTTGCCTTTCGCTTTCAGCAGGACTTCCCCTTCATACACGCCGTCTTTTGCATCGGAGTCAACGGACAGGTTGAGCTCAAATGTGGTCGCATCGCCTTTTTTAGCGGAGATGGAATCATCGGAGATTTCCACATCGATGTCATCGACATCTGGCGATTTGGAGCCAGGCTTGTACGGATCTGTCGTGACGGATGGATGCATGATTACTTCTGCTTCGTAAGAAACTTCTTTCTTGGACAGGTTTTTCAGCTGGAGCGTTTTCGTGACGGTATTGCTGCCAGCCTTCAGCAAGCCAAAGGAAACGTTATCCGCATAGTACGGAATGGTCTTCGGCTCAAAATCTTCGCCCAAAATGGTGAGCTGCTCGACCGTTGTCAGGACAGCAGGTGTTTTCGCTGCGGCGTAGCCGTTCACACGGCCAGCACCTTGGGAGTACACATCGTACAGTAAGCCGTCTGGGCTATACAGCGGTTTTGAAGTGTTCGCGAGCGCTGCCTTGATATCGGCAGGTGTCCAGTCCGGATGTGCCTGTTTCAACAGCAGGGCAAGACCGGAAACGTGCGGAGCTGCCATGCTTGTACCGTTTAGACGGGCGTATGCCTTGTCGTACTTGGCGTCAGGGATAAGCTTGCTCCAAGATGGATAGCTGGACAGAACGGCTACACCTGGCGCAGCTAGATTCGGCTTGATGCTGTAATCGTCGCCCATGATTGGACCACGAGAGCTAAATCCAGCGATGCGGTCGCCCGGATCATTTGTGCTAGGGTAGTTTCCTGAGAACGTAAACGTCAGTGTTTTTGCTTTTTCAGGATCAGCCAGCAGCTCTTTTGCCAGTGTTCGGCCTTCCAGACCCTTCATGTCAAAGGTAGGGATCGCTTCGATCTGGTCACCCAGGATCGTGTTAACATAGCCTTCGCGATCACGGATATCTAGGTCGGCTTGGCCATCCCCGTCGACGTCGTTACCGTTAAAGACCACGATAGCGACAGCACCAGCTTTTCGGGCGTTTTCGATTTTTTCCGTGAAGCCGAGAGAACCACGGGAAACGAGAGCGACTTTGCCTTTTACATTTGCCTTTTCAAAATCGCTGCGAGAGCCAAGGTTGGCATAGACGACTGGGAGCGCTTTGGTTCCGATGATGGAGGAGAAGTTATCTTTTCTGACCTGCCATGCCATCACAGGGAATTCGTAATTGGCTCCAAAGGATGAGGTTGCTGAGCCGTCATATTGCACGGTAGGGGAGTCTACCGCTGCAACCGTGATCGGCAGCCTCGCTCCAGAAGGTGATCCTGCCGTGTAGTAATGTCTGCCGCGTTCATCGTCGGCTGAATTCCCACCCGATACAACCGTGATCACACCAGACAGCACCGCGTTATTCACAGCAATGGCATCTGGGGAGTCAGAGTCCTTCTCCATAGCGGAGCCAAGCGACAGGTTAATGACATCCATGCCGTCTTTCACCGCTTTTTCGATACCGTCGATGACCTGAGCGGAGCTACCGCCGCCTCGGCCCAATACGCGGTAGACGTAGAGGTCTGCACCGTAGGCAACCCCTTTTACTTGTACATCTGAGGTCTTGTT
Organism: Brevibacillus sp. HB1.1; assembly: GCF_013332445.1. Lineage (NCBI taxonomy): Bacteria > Bacillati > Bacillota > Bacilli > Caryophanales > Paenibacillaceae > Brevibacillus > Brevibacillus sp. HB1.1. The sequence continues at coordinate 75,499 of NZ_JABMIV010000014.1, forward strand.
TTTGGCGCGTCCTACGATGGTGCCGGAGACGTGAGTTCCATGGCTGGAGCCTTCATATCCTTTTCCATCGCGATCCTCTTCCACAGGGATTGGTGCTTGTTCATAAGGGTCTTTGTCATTGTCGAAGGAGTCATATCCGCCTTTATAAGCATCCTTGAGATCAGGGTGCTTGTAATCGACCCCCGTATCGATGACGCCGACCTTCAATCCTTTCCCTGTCAAACCATCTTTCCACATATCGAGAACGCCGATTTGTTGGAGCGGGGCCTGATCCCATTTGGTGGACGATGCTTTCTCGCTGACGGCATCAATTTCGGGAAGCTCATAATACGTATTTTGATAAATGCGTTTCACCTGTGGCAATCCAGCCAGCTCTTCTAATTCGTCGGCTGACACTGTTACTTCCATCCCGTTGAATACATGTTCAAACTTGCGCTTTACCTTCAGTTTGACCTTGTTGTCTTTTGCCTCATCGAGGAAAGATTCTTGCTCCTCCTCTACTTTTGCTCGTAACGATCTAACGGAAGATTCTGAACCTTCTTCGTGTTTAGCTGTGATCGAAGGTTCGCTGTTCAGCTCAATAATGACACTGACGTTTTTGCTGGAACTGGTGTTCAGCAGGGGGGATATCTTCGAAATTTCGGAGCCAAGCTCTACTTCCGCGTTGGTATATTCGTTTACTTTCTCCCAATCCTGTTCGCTAAACTCCGCCGCTGCCAGTGCATTGTAAGGAAGGCCACTCAGCATGAGTGATGCTGCAAGCGTAAGAGAAGCGAGAGTACGCATCTTCTTCATCGGTCCACTCTCCTTAAAAAATTATGTATAAGACGATTTGCATAAGTATTTCTCTTCCCGTAAGACTACTCCTTTTATTGGGAAAAAACTTTTTATCGAGCAAATTCGTCAAAAATAGACAAAATTTCATGTATTTTCAAACGAATCAAGAGGGATAATGTAATAATTTGTTGTTTTTTGCCAATTAATTTTCTATATTTTTCATAAGACATAGGTTAGGAGAGGGTAATCAATGATCACGTTGAAAGGTATCGGGAGATTTGAAGAGCTGCCAGAAATCGCGATGCATATTTATCAAGGAAATGTCACGGCTTTGCAAGATGCGATTGCGGCAGGCTGGGATATAGAAAAGGGCATCGTGCTTAGCGAATATACGACGATAAGTCCGTTGGATCTGGCACTTGTATCGGAGAAACTAGAAGTTGTTAAGCTGCTGGTAGAGCATGGCGTTAATCTGAATGTCAAAAATAAACCGGCTTTTTTGAAGGCCGTACGTTATGGCAAGGAAGAGATCGTTCGCTATGTTGTAGCGCAAGGCGCCAAGCTGGACATGCTCAATCAGGTGCGCTCAGGCGCTTATTCGGAGGCTTACTACGGCAACAAAAAGAACATCCCGCTCATTCAAGAGCTGGGACTGGATATAAGACTGCATGGCGGCGATGTATTGCGTGAAGCCGTGTCGGATCATGACCTTACGACCACGGCCTACTTGCTCGATCATGGGGTGGACATCAATTACAACAAACCGAATATGGTGTATCCGTATCAAGCGACCCCATTAACAGTGGCCACGCGCATGGGGAATGTCGCCATGGTCAAGTATTTGGTTGAACGCGGTGCGGACGTTATGATAGCGGAAAAGGGTGGCGAGCGGCCTTATACCATCGCGGTCAGCAATAAAGATACGGTGTTGGCTGCGTATTTGAAATCGCTGGAGCCTGCCGAGCTACATGATGTGGAGAACAGAAAGTACGAGCTGCAAAAATATAAACTGACCGAAGAACTGATTGGCTTCCTTACCGGAGAAGAGCTGCGTCTTGAGCTGGCGGAAAATGAGTATGCTATCGGATACATCGATTTTTTCACATTGACCGATACGATTGAGATGAAGGTCGGGCGGCAAAAGCTGCTGCGTTTGTCTGCCGAAATCGACAACTACTCCCATCTGCATCTTGTGTGGAATCCGAAGAAAAAAGGTAGCATAGGCTTGTATGATGAGGAGCATAAGGAGTATGCGGATTTGTGCAGCTTTACAGAACTTATCGCGCATGCTGATATGTACTTGATCAAGTTTATGGAGGGTGAGTTGTAAGAACCAATAAACAGCAATCAGACAAGCCAGATGACAGTATCCGATTGCTGTTGGTTATCTCTGCGGGGGCTGGAGCAGGTATAACGCCCGTAAAAATTTGTGACTTTTTCTCTCGTTGTCACGACTTATCAATTGGAAAATACTTGAATAGAGGGTGGGGGGAATTACATGAAAAAAATGAATTCAATCTTGGCCTTGTTGATTGCAGCACCCTTGTTATGTAGCGCAACGGTTTGGGCAAAAGACAAGAATGAGGTCAAGCTCCCTACGCTCGTGAATGAAACGTATGAAGAAGTCTTGGTATCGGTTCCTCAATTAAAACAGTACAAACTGACTTCCGTTGAACAGGAAGACGATCGTTTCGAGCTGATTTTGCAGGGAAAAGAAAAAGGGGAGTATCGGTCTGCCACAATCAAAATCGATGAAAAGTCAGGGGATTTGGTCTTATTCACTCATATTTCCTCGGTAGAGCAATCACAAAAACAACCATCAGATGAAATCGCCAAAGAAAGAGCCACAAAGTTCTTGAAAGAAATATGGGATGAGGAGTTTCACCGATACCAATTCACAGCTGTCGAGCCTGCCAACATCGACTTTTATTATGAGGATGAAAAGGCAAAGGAAATAAATGTAATAAAGGAAATAGATGTACATCGGAGTGGGAAGCGAGTCGTGTTCACTTCCCAAAATGATGGAGAGTCCATTCTTTCCGTGCGGGTTGAAGCTGGCGGAGAAATCTACAGTGTAGAAGAAGAGATTTTCAACGTATCCAAGCTGGATGAGAAAGTGAAACAAACTGCCCAACGGTTATTGGAGGCTGTTCCTGAAATGAAGGAAGAAACGTATCATATAAGCAGGGACGATAATCGTAACGGGAAATGGTTTAAGGGGCCACTTATGAGCTTAGAGAGAGATGTGATCCGTTATGTTTCGGAAAGTAGTAATAAGGTTAAGCTCATTTTTATTAACAACAGAACAGGGGAATTGACTCACTTTTCTCTTCTAAAAGAGAGAGAAAAATCGAATAACCCCATTACGAAAGAGGTTGCAAAAGAAAAGGCAGCTCACTTTATTCAACAGGTTCTGAAGGATAGTGACAAATATAAATTCGTGGGATCTGGGGAAAGGGTTCTTGGAGATGGTTATGTGGAGATAGTAGTCGGATTTACAACGCCATTGCCAGAGCACATCAACTTTATAAAGCATCTTGAAATTTCTGTCGATCAAGATGGAAAAATAACAGGGGCTACGACGGGAGTGGAAGAAGCAAACTCTGATTTCCAAGAATACTATGAGGAAGGTAGCCCCCGATAATTTGGGGGCTTTTTTCTTTTCGTATTGACAGTAAAATTTATCCAATGGTAAGATCGTGAGCAAGAAACGAAAGGAGGAGGATTCGAACATGTTCGCATACGTAATCAAGCATGAATCAGGACGTTTTAGCGATAGGATCCAACTCCATAGGTATGCCTTTTACGCGATGTATCAACGGATTGTTGCGTGGTTGAAGGGTGAGTCAGCACCGTTTCCCATCAGTTGCGGTTGCAGATGATACCCGTACGATAACCCAATAGCTCCAAGCGTAGAGGCTGCAATCAAGGCTGCATTTTTTCATCCCCGCATGAAGAAATGAGCTTTTGGAAGCGGCTTTTTCTATTTGGTAAATAAAGAACGTATGTTCCTAAAAAACAAACAAAGGTGGTTTTACATTGAGCAACACGCCGATTAAATATTTCATCAATCCGGAAGTAAAAGTGGAAAACAATGCGGTAGAGGAGCTTCATCGACTTTTAGAGGTGAATGAAACAATTGAAACGCTGCAAAAGCATTCACCCGATTATTTTGACGATCCCAATACAGGGGTTTTGGAAGTAGCCATTACGCCCGATTTTCACAAAGGTAGCGGCATCCCTGTAGGCACGACGCTGTTTACACGTGGGTTTGTACTGCCGCAAGCGATTGGCAACGACATTAACTGCGGGATGCGTCTGTATGTCACGGATTTGCACGAGGAACAGATTCGCACAAATCTGGATGCCATTGAACGGAATGTGCGCCATGTTTTTTTCGAAGGGGGCCGCAATATTCCCATGACGCGGCATATGCGGGAAAAAATGTTCAAGGAAGGCCTGATCGGCATACTGGACAGCCACAAGGAAGCGAATGGCGAGGGAATTTGGCGTTATTACAACGAGAAGCAGCAGGAGCTCGATTTGAGCCATGTTAATAAAATGGGTTCTTTTATCGCAGAATCGACGATTGGTCTCGATGACTTTCTCGGTCCTGCCGAGCTTTCCCGGGATGCACAAATCGGCTCGCTTGGCGGAGGGAATCATTTTTTTGAGATTCAGGTGGTCAAAAAAGTGCATCAGGGTGCTATCGCCAGCCAGTGGGGGCTGAAGGAAGGGCAAGTCGTCCTCATGATTCATACGGGCTCCGTTTCTATTGGGTATAACAGTGGGGCATGGATCAAAGAGATGCTGAAAAAGATGTACCCGACTTCCTTGAAGCATCCGGATAATGGGATGTATCCACTGCCTCTTTCGGAGCATTCCCTGCCGCAGTGGAAAATGTTTTGGAGTCTCCTGCACAATGCGGCGAACTTTGCGTTTGCCAATCGATTGATGCTGGGCCTGATGATGTACAAATCGATTTCCGATGTGTTGGGCGATTTTGAACACCGGCTGTTGTACGATGCGCCTCATAATTATTTGTGGGAAGAGCAGCTGGAGCAGGTGGGCGGATTTTTGCATCGGAAAGGGTCGTGTACGGCGAAGTCGGCCGAGCAAATGATGGGCACGCCGTTTCAGTATACGGGCGAACCTGTGTTTATCCCCGGTTCCATGGGCTCGCACAGCTTTATTTTGGCGGGGCTCGGCAATCGGGATAGCTTGTATAGCGCAAGTCATGGCGCCGGTCGTGCACTCTCTCGCGGGGATGCTGTGAAAGTAGACGACGACCGATTTCGCGAGTTTCTTGCCAACTTCCGTGTGATCAATCCGATTGACCCGAAACGGGCGGACTTGCGTGGACGGAGCGATATTTTGAAGAAATGGGAAGAAGAGCTGAAAAAAGAGGCGCCGTATGCCTATAAAGATATTACACCCGTGATTCAGTCGCATGTCGATCATGGTATGGCTGAGATTGTGGCTGAGGTGGCACCGATTGCTACCGTGAAAGGCTAGATAGGAACCTCCACATTCACTAGTACAGTGATTTGGAGGTTTCTTTATAAAATTTGCGACCTTTAGACTCGTGATTACGACTTATTTATAGGAAAAAAATTCCTTTAAAAAAATGGAGGGAACAACATGAAAAAAATGAGTTCTACTTTGGCTGTGCTGATCGCAGCCACATTGATGTCAAGCACACCAATTTGGGCTAAAGACAAGGATAGCGTCGAACTGCCGAATCGTGTGAAAGAAACGTATGAGGAAGTGCTCGAGCTGGTGCCAGAAATACAGAAATACGAAAATAGGGAGGTAGAATTCTATAACGGAATTTATACCATTACCCTGGAAAAAAAGAAGCGGGAATATCCATCAGCAACGATTGAAATTGATAAGAAAACAGGCGATATCGTTTATTTCGAGCACATTTCCAATCTCGAGCAATCATCGAATCCTCCTTCTGATGAATTAGCAAAAGAAAAAGCAACGGAGTTCTTGAAAGAATTGCTCGATGATAAGTTTGAGCAATACCAATTTGATAGTATCAAAGAAGATGCCATTCACATTAGAAATGATAATGAAGATGGAAGCCAAATCGATGCTGAGCGTGATGTCAAACGGGTATTGTTCACTACAGAGAATAACAACGTGTTGAATCTTGGAGTGGTGGTGGACACGGAAGGTACCATTCATAGCGTATTACCTTTTTTAACTGAAGAGAAGTTGGATCAAAAAATACGAAAAAGTGTCGAACGGGTATTTGAGGCAATTCCTGAGTTGAAAGAGGGGCCATATAAAATGATGAGAAGGGATCGAAATGACGAGAGGTTTAAAATACCAGAGCTTAGCATAATGCGAGACCAGATCTTCTATAGTAGCGATAATGCGGACATTGTTATTGACAACATCACCGGGGAATTGAACCATTTAACCATTCATGGAATGGATGAAAAATCCAATAATCCCATTAGTAAAGAGGTAGCGAAGGTAAAAGCGGCGCAATTTATACAGCAGGTTATCGAGGACAGTGAGAAGTACAAATTTGTGGCGCTTGGAACGCCGTATTCGGAAGCAAATGACTCGGGGACGGCCGTTGGATTTACGACACCTTTGCCAGAGGATGAACGGTATGTAAAACATTTGAAAGTGTATGTAGCTCAAAATGGAAAAATCCTATCGGTAAGAGCTAATGTAGAAGAAGAATCTTTTGATTTTGAACAACACTATAAAGATCTAGAACAACCTTTGGCTAGAGAAAAGAAGTAATCATAGCTGAAAGCCTCCGATCATTTCGGAGGCTTTCTTCTTGTCAGGTAGATTCACCATATCACCTTTTTACCTGATCTCGCATCAATCCCGGTTCGTGTTGTCTCTTTTTTTATGATCGTATAAATCAATTGTGGAGGTTGACTTGCACCTGATAGCCCGGGATTGTTCGTGTACACCAATTCCAGCGGACTATCTTCCAAAAGACGCTCGATTGCTGTTTCTTGCAGAATGACGTTAACAGGTTCTGGTAAGGTATCCGTGCTTGTAGTCAAATCTCCAACCATGCGAACCACTTGCTCCGTTTCAAGGTCTATCGAAATCTCGAAGGTACGATCAATAATGGCGATGTTATGGTGCATAGCTTGGAATTGGATGGTTATCTCAGACCTAGATGAATTACGGATGATATCTTTGACACGTAATTGCTGAATGCTTTTATCGAGAAACTTCTGTAAAAAGAGAGAAGCTGATTCAATATAAGCCTCTGTCGGCTTCGGATCGGGTATCTTTTTACTGCTCTCTTCTGCTTCATGAAAATAATAGCTGACGACCTGGCCTGTATCGGCGATCACATCCATTGAAACACTTTTCTGCTGATTGGCAGAATACCATTGATAAACAGTAATCTTCTGCGGTCGCATGCCGTTATTATTGGATGAATCATATCTAAAGGTCATTTCATTCATGGGGAGTTGGAGCTCCTTGGAGAGGAATGTAGCAGCCTCTTTTTCATCACGTACAAATTGCTTCCCATGTGGTGTAATCGGAATGAGTTGCTTTTGCTCTTCTTTTCTAACCGTTCCGTCTATGGCATTGATGTTTCCGAATAAACCGGGAAAATAGACGAGCTTTGATTGATTTCTTACATAAGCGAGCTCCACTGAATCTGCAAAAGCTTGTTGAGCCTGTTCCATAGGAATGGCTTTAGCTGGGTCAGGAAACAGCTGTGTATTCCATTGTTTATTTCCGCTGAGTGCCAACGATTGCGTTTTCTCTCCTTGAACCTGCACGAGATAGCCGCTATCCAAGTAAGGAATACCATTTACCATCCTCGTGAAATAATACTGCCCTGTTTTCTCATTGGAGAGAGAGGAGTGAACCTGGTATTGGTTGACATTTCCGACCGCAATTTTTTGAAAGTGAGTCCAAACAGGAGCGGGAATATCAGGTGGGCTGACTGGTGGACTTATTGGCGGACTTACTGGTTGTCTCATTTGGCTTTCTCCAATCGGAGTTTGGCTGAACTGTTCCGTATTGATTTTGTTTTTGTCGGCTTGCTCAGTCCGAGCTTTACTTGTTTCCTTTGGAGTAGTCTTTGCAGGGGGATTCGTCTTTTGTACGGTCGGTTCCTTACTTTCTGGATGCTTGGGCAATATCGGCTGCTCGGTTTTAGGCAGCTCCACGACTTCAGTTGGTGGGAGAGAAACGGTTTGCGGCTTTTCCACTCCCATGTCATGCATATTCGCAAGACCAAAGACCAAAAAAGCGGCCGCTGCGACTCCGCCTGCTTTCGAAAGCACCAGTAACTTTTGCTGTTGCTTTAATTTTCGTGCTCTTTTTTGCAAATCGTTTTGCAGATACGTCACGAAATCTTCCCGGGGCTGTTCAGAAAGGGACATCTCCTTTAGTTGGTCGAGAAGCTCTTTGTCGCTATCATTTAACATTTTCAGTTTGCAACCCTCCCGGATAGTAATGAGGCTTGAGCTTTTGCTGCAAGATCTGTAATCCGCGGCTAAAATCAGTTTTCACCTTGGATTCTGTACATCCGAGGATTTCTGCTGTTTCTTTGATGCTGAATTCCTTGATTCCACGTAAATAAACAGCCATACGGTACGCGGGTTTTAACGTTCGAATCGCATTCATCAATTCATGCTGCGTTTCTTTGCTCTCCCAAGAGCTCTCTGGAATGCCCTCTTTGGAATGAAGTCTTTTCAGCCACTCGCTCGGTAACAGCTCGTACATTTTTCTTCGGCGGTACGCATCAATCGCTGTATATTTCGCAATGGAAAAGAGCCACGTCTTCATTTCAGAGCGTCCGTCATAGGTGGGAAGAGCCTTTAACAGACGAATAAAAACTTCCTGAGTCAGGTCCTCGGCTTCGGTGTGATTTCCAGTAAAGTAGAGAAGGAACTGATAAATATCCAAATGGTACTGCGTATGGATGGACAATATCTGTTGCTCTATATCATGCAAAAAGGCTCCCCCTAAACCCCGAAATATATTGCTTACCTATTAGTCGTAAGAAACTGGAAAAAGGTCGCGGGATTTTTGGGAAAATAAAAAAGAGACCGTTCAAACTTAAACGGTCTCCCCTTGTACTTCACTCACGAAGGCATGTGTATTCTCTTCTGTGTCTTTAAAAAAGGTCATCCATGTTTCCGTTTGCCCCATTTTGGCTACGAGATGTGGCTCGTCGATAAACGTAACGTCTCTTTTTTTCAAACCTTCAAAAGCAGTTTGAATGTCATCCACTTGAAAGTAAAGGACGGAGCTGGCATGTGCAAATTGCTCTTTTTCCGGTAAGCTCAGCATGAGACGAAGTCCGTTACATTCAAAGAACGCCATATTGTCTGTCTGAAACAAAAGAGGGAGCCCGAGCTGCTCTTTGTAAAAATGGATGGCTTTTTCCATATTTTTGACAGGGATGCCGATTTGCCCTACTTTTTGAATCAGGTTCGTTTTCATGATAAAATCCCCCTTTTGTTCGCGTCTCCTCATCAGCATAAACGAATTCATTGATTAATTCTTATCCAAAATCACTTTTTTTCTGAATGACAGAGGAGAAATGCCGATATGCTGCTTAAACATTTTGCTAAAGGAAACGGGATTATGGAATCCAAGCGCAAAGGCGATGTCTGTCATACTGAAGTCCAGTTTAGCTAACAGTAGCTTGGCTCGTTGTATCCGGTATTCCGAAATATGCTGGTGGGGCGTTTTGCCATACACTTGGGCGTACGCTCGCAATAAATGGTTGGGGGACAGACAAGCAATCTTTGCGATCTCATCGAGCCTAATTGGTTGATCATAAAAAGCTCGTATATAATCGTGGGCGGTACTGACTCTTCGATAGAGTTCTTCGCGCGTCGATTGTCGAAGCGCGTGCAACGCGTCTATTTCTTTTCTTACATCGAGGTGTCCGAGCAATATGGTCCGCATAATTTGGTGAAATTGTTCTTCATAACCGATGGATTCCCGATCAAGGAAGGTGAGACCATCTTTCAGAGTCGTTAACTGGGAAGCGAGTGTATGGCTCGTAGCATAGGTTTTTTCAAAGAAACCAATAGAAGCTGTGTCTTTATAAGGATCGCTAAGTAGTCTATCCGTCGATTCCTTGAGCGATTGGAAAATCTCCTCTGCAAAACCATGCTTGAAGAAAATACAAAACGATTCAACTTCCTCGGAATCATCAATCGAAATGGTGTAATTCCCTTCGTTCAGCAACAGATAACGATTTTCTTCCACAGCAAAAAAGCCTTTGCTCGTCTTGTAATGTGCCCTTCCTTTCCGGAATGTCTTGATAGAGAGTTGCCCCTCCCCTTCCCAGTAAAATTGCTTGCTTTTTGCATGCAGAACATAGTTGGTTGAGGCTTTGCCGGTCATTTCAAGATATCCTGCAACGTCTTATCGATATGGGCGAAGCGAAACGGGTACCCTTCACGCTCAAGCCTTTCTGGAATGACCCAGCGACTTTTCAAGACCAGCTCTGTTTCTGTTCCGATCATGACCGCTCCCATTTCCAGCATCCATTTGGGAGAAGGTAGTCCGAAGCTTCGATTCATGACGTTTCGAAAATGCTGCATGAACTCACGGTTTGTGACGGGATGTGGAGAAGAGCAATTAAATACGCCGCTTAAATCTCCCCGTTTTTTCAAAAAGAGAATAATTTGATACACATCTTCAACATGGATCCAGCTAAAACGCTGATTGCCCGATCCTTGGACACCGCCAAGACCAAAGCGAACCAGATTCTTGTAAGGCTCGATCACACCGCCGTTTTCCCCCAGCACGATCGCCATACGTAAGGCAACTTGTCTCGTATGCGGCAAATCAAAGGAAAAGAAGGCAGACTCCCATTCCTTGGCGACATCAACGGAAAAGCCTGTTCCAAGCTCCCCGCTCGCTTCTGTCATGGGGCGATCCTCCGCATGCCTATAGATGGTGGCTGTGCTCGAGTTGATCCAAAGCGGTGGCGGGTTTTTGCAAGCCAAAACAGCATTGCCGAGTATGTGAGTGGTCTCTGTTCGAGATTTCAGGATTTCTTCCTTGTTCTTGTCATGGTAACGGCAATTGACGGATTTGCCCGCCAGATTGATGAGCAGCTCGGAATCTTCCAAAGCTTCCACGATCTTTGCATGATTATCCCACATTATATGAGGGAAAGTTCTTGCGATGATCATGACTTCGTAGCCAAGTTGATTGAATTTGTCTGCCAGATACTTGCCGATAAAGCCAGTGCCGCCGGCCAGGATGACTTTCTTTTTCATAAGATCAACTCGCTTCCTTCTGTATGCGTATTTCTTACAATAATTGTAACATAATGCGAAGTGGCGGCAGCATGTATCCGTCATTCTAGCGATTTTTTTGATAGACCATACAAAATACAGGTACATCATCGATTTTGGTTTGTTCTCGCAACGTAAATCCTAGTTTGCGATACAAACCGACATTCTCTTCCTTTTCCGTATCCAGCGCGATCCCCTGCGATTCGTGGTCATCCTCTATGGTTTGAAACAGATGTTGCATCAGGGTTTTTCCGACTCCCTTGCCTTGAGCCTCCGGTTTTACGCCAATCATAATGAGGTAGTGATGCTTCCATGGAGGAGCGGCAGAACGTGTGATGCGCATATATGAATTAAGGAGTATCAGCGTTTTTCCAGACAGTTGAAATACTAAAGGAATTAGCATACCGATTAACAGCAAGCCCCCTTTTATATGCGGAAGCTTGCTGGTTTGTGGCTTCTCGACGACGTATGTGCCGAGTAAGCTGTCTTCGTCAAAAATACCCCATACTTCCTCATGAAATAGAAAGCTCTTATCAAACAGAAAAGACAGAAAAGCTGTCACGCTTTTTCTTGCTGCATGGTCGAGCTCTGAATCCCCAAATACGTGCAGAAAGAGTGGATCACGCGAAAATGCCCTGCTCATGAGTGAGACGAATGCGGATTTATCCGACTTTGTGAGTTTGGATATGCGGTAGGAAGTCTTCATTTTTCTGTACCTGTGTCGTTGATTACTTTCCCATAATGATTGACAGCAAAGCTAAACAACACTTTTACCATAAAGAATAAGCAGGTGATCAACAGAAACGGATGCATGCTTGGAAGCAATGGTATCCAGCCAAGGCCAACAGACAGGAGAATGCCTGCGACAAACAGCTGAGAACGATGCCCAAAAAGAGCATTCACAACAAAAGCTCCTACAATCGTATAAGCCCATACCCCTATGGAATACGCGAGGTTTTGCTGTAAGAGAAATGCAACGAGGATGATATGGACGTGAATCGCGATGAAGACGATGCGATTTTTTTTACGTGCGGCATAAAAATTGCTGGTTGAGATCGTAAAATTCGCTAGGCAGCCAGAAAATATATCGAATACAAGCAACAATGCCAATGTACTGCGCCAAATGGGCAAGCTCTCCGTGAGTTCAGGGAATCGCAAATAGAGAGCAGTTGTGAGCACTCCACCGAACAGCAAGATAACTGAGATCGAGCCAATGCTCTGCTTTTCACCGAAGACGTCATGCAAAAAAGCAGGAATCCGTAATTGTTTCATGATAAATACACTCCCGTCTCTCGAAAAAATATGTAGTAAATATACTCATTTACTACAAAACAATTATAACTATCGAGGTCCGTCCATTTCAATAATTTTGTAGTGTATTCGTTGAATTACTCTAAAACCTGAGCTACACTACAGAAAGAGGTGGAGAAGATGAACGGATTCGAACGACGAAAACAGAATAAAATCGATCAGATATACAGCGCCGCCTTTCCATTGTTCTCCAAGCATGGCTTTCAAAAAGTCAGCGTAAATGAAATTGCGCAGAACGCGAAGGTTTCTCCGGCGACCATTTATAACTACTTTGGGACAAAAGAACAGCTCTACGCGGACATGCTAATGAACTGGATGGACAAGCAGTTGGAGCAGTATGAGAGGATTCTCGATTCGGGGAGTTCTTTTTCTGAAAAGACAAAGGACATCATGCTGTTGGAAGCCAAGAATTTGCATACCCTCACGGACGAGTTTCAGAACGCCCCCTTTTCTGAACTAAGTCGTTTACTGCAACGAATCGAAAGCGAATACGAGCAAAAAATCAGGCGCTTTTTTACGAAGTTCGTCGCGCTTGGGAAGCAGGAAGGTTATATTCAGCGTGATCTGACAGAAGAAATGATGATGATGTACTTCACGATGTACAAAAATGAGCTGGGACTGCATTGGGAAGCATCGAATCGTGAGCGAGTAACGTTGAGTATGGAGCAATGGGTGGATATGTTTTTCTTTGGTTTGGTTGGACAGAAGCAGAAGTAGCACGAAAGTAAAAAAGCTCTTCACCCAAAATGGGGAGAGCTTTTCTTTTTTAGCTAAAATTTGAAAAGTCTGTATGCCAGTTAGATTTCGATAGGTTGCCGTGTTTGGAATTGGATAATTCCTCCTAAATGTCTTTGTGTGTAGTTTCTTTAATTTGAGATAAATTTGATTCGATTAAAAATCGTACTCCGCATCTTTTTGCTCCCGAATCCGTGCATAGGCATCGACGAGTAGTACCGTATCCTCGACGAGACGCTCCAGACGGAAATGAATATCATCATTGATGATTTCTTTGCGGTTGAAGTCCTTCTCTTCGATAAAGACATAAGTGGGTACGATATGTGCCTTCATATAAGAGAGGATCGGCTTCAACTGTTGTTCCGCCATGAGATAGTGCTTGGATGTTCCTGCTGTGACCAATACGCTGACCACTTTATCCCTGAAAGCGTTGACGGGCAACAGGTCAAAAATGTTCTTCAATGTGGCTGGGATAGATGCTTGGAATGTAGGTGTTCCAATGATAAGCGCATCGGCTCCCATGATGGTTTCGGTCACGAACTTGGTGTCGCCTTCGTAATCCGTGTAATTCCGACCGTCGCTGAAGACGAGATTGTACTCGGCTAGGTCAAGCAGCGTAATTTCTGCATCCGGGTATTTTTCCCGTGCTTTTTTGAGTGTCCAATCCATCGCTGTTCTTGTTTTCGAGCCTACGTTAGAGCCTGCAATGCCGACGATTTTCATAGGTGTCACTCCTTTTTTTGTTCTTATTTTGCTGTATGCTTTTTAATTTCTGGCAAGATTTTCGTTGCGATCAGCTCAATATTTTTGGCAATCTTATCAAACGGAACGCCGCCAAAATCGATTTGCGCCATGAAGCGCTGTTGCCCATACATTTCGTATTGGTAGAGCATTTTTTCGACGATGACATCTGGGCTACCAATCATTAACGCATCTCGATAATCGACAGCTTGCGCAAACTGTTGCTTCGGATATCCACTACCACGCAAAGCGATAAAACCACCGTTTAGATGCGGATAGTACTCGCGAAGCGTATCAGAAGTTTTGTCAGCTGTATAAAACAAGCTTGTTGTCGCTACTGGCAAGGTAGCTGGGTCAAAGCCATTTTGCTTCGCAGCCTCCCGATAGGCATCGACGGAGCCTTTAAAGTTGATGGCAGGACCTCCGAGTGTTGTCAGCATCATGGGTACTCCTGCTTGACCGGCTTTGATCGCACTCGCAGGTGGTCCCCCTACTGCTCGCCAGATAGGCAGGCGTCCGTCTAATGGCTGCGGCAGGATCGTAGCATTTTGTAGCGGTGCACGGAATTGCCCTTCCCACGTAATGCGTTCCTCGTTATTCAGCTTCAAAAGCAGATCCATTTTCTCCTCAAACAATTCTTCATAGTCGCGTACATCGTAGCCGAGGAGGCTATAAGCCCCTACACGGGAACCGCGTCCCGCAACAATTTCAGCCCGACCATTGGAGATCAAATCCAACGTAGCAAAGTCTTCATACACGCGGACTGGGTCGGATGTGCTCAATACCGTAGCAGAGCTGGCAATTTTAATGTTTTTTGTAGCTTGTGCGATCGCGCCCAGAATGACGGTATGTGCTTGCGTCGTAAAATACGTCTGGTGGCTTTCGCCAACAGCGAATACATCAATACCTGCTTCATCTGCCAGCTTACTTGCCTCGATTAATTCCTTGATACGTTGTTCAGCAGAAATCTTTGAGCCTGTGTGTGGGTTCGGGGTATGGTCGCCAATTGAATACAGGCCGAATTCCAGTCCCTTTTTGGTGTCGATACGATATTGTTCCATGTTCATTCACTCCTTTTAGTCTATAGGTGTCAATTTTTCTTCAATCTCTGCACGACGGCCTTCGAGGAATGGAGGTAAATCCAACGCTTTCCCAAGCGCCTCGACGGTTGAATCTTCTGTGAAGCCAGGACCGTCTGTTGCGATTTCGAATAAAATTCCATTTGATTCACGGAAATACAAGCTTTTGAAGTAGAATCGATCGATCACGCCTGTTGAACGGAAGCCGCGTTTTCGAACGGCGTCATCCCAATATTGCAGCTCTTCATCGTTGTTCACGCGGATCGCCAAGTGATGGACACTCCCTCGTCCTGGTTTTTCAGGGGTACCTTCTTCCTGCTTGATGACAATTTCTCCGAAGGATTTCCCTGGGACGGATTGATAAATGGCTTCTTGTTCTGAGCGTGATACTTCGGTATAACCGAATGTGTCTGTTAACAGACTGGCTATTTTGTCCAAGGAGCGGACGGTAATCTCAACCGTGCCGATTCCCAAAATGCGATGCTTTTCTTCGACCACGGATTCGTCCCATGGAGCCCAACTCGATGGAACTCCTTCGCCGTTGTTATTGATCAGGATCATTCGCAGGCCTTCTGGGTCTTCGAAATGCAAGGCATCGCGGCCAGCGTACTTGGTAATCTCGCCATGGTGAACATTCAGTTGTTCAAAGCGCTTTTTCCAAAAGGTCAAGCTCTCCAGTGACGGAACGAGCAGTCCGATTCGAGTGATCGCGTTCGTGCCGCGTACGGTTTTTCCTATCATCGGCATTTCAAAAAATGACAACTCGGTTCCGGCACTGCCTGTCAAATCTCCGTAAAACAGGTGATACATCGACGGATCGTCTTGGTTGACGGTTTTTTTTCACTCTGCGCAGTCCCAATACGTTTTGATAAAAGTGATTATTCGATGGAGCGTGTTTGGTTAACATAGATACATGGTGATGGCCTGGAATGGTGTACATGGTAGCCCTCCTTATATAACTTGACTAATCAAGTGATGGTGTAAAAAAATTACACAGGCGGTAATTCCTTTTTTTGGCTATTCTTATGAACGCGTGTCATGAGGGTGTATAGCGTTTTTTGCTCTTCTTCGCTGAGTACTTCGTCAAAGAAAGACGATTGGAAAGCCAGTTGTTCAGGAAAGGCTTGTTCCAGTACTGCTTCCCCTTTTTCGGTAAGGCTGATCGTTTTTGTTTTCCAATCCTGCTTGCGTACAATGTAGCCTTCTTTTTCAAGACGTACGAGCATTCGAGAAATACCACCTTGGGTAACGGTTACCCTCTCAGCTAACTCCGATTGGGTAAGAGGCTGATAGACGCTAATTTGCATCAGGACATCGAATTGAGCTGTTGTTAAATCAAATCTATTTAGGAACTCATTTGACAGCTGGTTGCTTTGGGTGGTAAACCGCATCAAGCGTAACCAGATTAATGAGCCTATGGTGTTATTACGCATGTTAGTTTGCCTCCCTTCGCTGAGCTTATTATCACTTTACTACTCAACTGATAAAATAGCAAGCGTTTATTAATTTCCTTCCACACCCATTTATTCATCCGAGTATGATGTTGTGTCGATTATTTGGTATTTTTATAAAAGAACACTATGAGATATACACAATTACTCGGAATGGAACTTTGCCCAAGTGGGGTACGGATTAAAAGGTAATGCACACTATTTATGAAATAGGGGATCATTTATGGAGAAAAAATCAGGAGTATACTTTGGCAAAGAAATTGTCTTAAACAACTTGAGAGATATCCTATTTCACTATCATACTGAAGAAAATGCAGATTATGAGCTTACCATTGATTGTAAAGAGTTCGATCCAAGAATTGAAATAGATGCTGAAATAATTGGGTCTTATGTAAGAAAAGAAGACATAGAAGAATTGAATTTGAAATTAAAAGGGCTACCAGGGAACTTCCGTTGGTGCACATACAAACACTGGCATACGACTGCAGTAATCAATGAAGTAAAATATGAAGCATATGGAAAGGAAACGCTAGATGGTGAACGGTTGCTTCTATTAGAAGATTATACGGGAGAGTTGAATGATCTCAGATTAAAAATATGCAATCTCCCTCAGCATTTACAGTGGGTGACATTGAGGAAAAATATTGATGGAACATATCCAAATATGCAAGAAAACTTTAGATCTTGGATAAACGAGATGTTAAAACTTTAAACTGTTTGTAAGAATGTGCCGCTCCATTTTTAGGAGCGGCATTATTTTTATCTATTGTTTTTTTTCAACCGTCTTCTTCATCGTTTCAATTAATGCTTTCAAGAGGGGCAAATTTCGGTTCTTCATATGATATGCCAAGTACAAATCATTAAAAACAGTACAGGACGGATACATGATCTTTACTTTGTTTCTGGACAAATGGTCATCCAACATGAACGTGGGCAACAGGCTGATGCCAGCACCATGCTCGATAGCCTTCAGCACACTGTGCAAATCCGGTACGACGTGTGTCGGATGCGTTTGTGGACGCTTCTGAAAATGCTCACGCCAAAAGCGGCGGATGATCGGCAAATCCAAATCATAGCTGATCCACGGCTGGGAGCATAGCCACGATTCAAAAGACTCCTCGTCGTCAAACGTTGGTTCACTGTAATCGGGAGGTGCCACCAAAGCAAATTCCTCTTGCATGTACGGAATATATTCGACGCCTGGCGCGGAAAGCTTTTGCGACATGACGATGAGATCTACTTTTTCCTCCAGTAATAATTCGAGTACCTTGGAAGCGACACCGAGATAGGCGATGACGCGCATTTGGTAGCTCCCGATATGCGGAGCTAATTTTTCACGGAAAAACTCATGCGCTGACCCGATTCGAATCACGGGTAAAGACGTGGCCGCGTTCGTCTTGAGGGTCTGCGTGGTTTCTTCCAAAGCTTCGATGAGCGGAACCACCTGTGTATAGAGCGCTTTGCCTCTCTCGGTAGGAATCATTTTTCGGGGAGCTCGTGTAAATAACGGCTCACCCACTTCTGCTTCCAGGGAGGCCAAATGCTGGCTCATGGCTGGTTGGGTCATCATTCTCGTTCTGGCAGCTTCCGATACGGAGCTATGCTTATAAATGCTGATAAAGCTTCGGTACCATTCAAAGTCCACCATGCTGGCTATCCTTTCTTAACTGAGACGTTTCTGGTGCTGTGCTCCCCATATCGTAAACAAAATTCCGATGACCGTCACGAGCGAAGCGACCCAAGGAACGGCAGTAAGACCGCCTGCAAAGTTAAAATCGATAACAACGCCCCCGATATAGGCACCAAGTGCATTACCCAGATTGAAGGCCGCGATGTTCAGGGTCGAGGCGAGAGTAGGTGCTTCCTTGGCTGTGTTGAGCATGTGGAGCTGCAAGCCAGGAACGGTACCAAATGCGGCAATCCCCAAAATGAATACGGTAATTAAGGTGAGAAGCTTATTTTGATCGGTAAAGCTGAACACAGCGAGAATGAGCGCTAGTGCGACAAGTATCCCGAGCAGGGAAGGAAACAGCTTGCGGTCTGCCAATTTTCCACCGTAAATATTCCCGATTGTAATCCCTACGCCGAATAAGACGAGGATGTACGAAACAGAGCTGGGTGAGAAGCCCGTGATGTCCACCAGGATTGGCGAAATGTACGTAAACGCGGTAAATACGCCACCAAATCCGAATACAGTCATCAAAAGCGCGATATGAACCGCTGGGCGTTTGAGTACGCCGAGCTCTTGTCGCAGACTGGACGTTGCGTTGGCGACCTTCGGAACGAGCATGACAATTCCGATCAATGCAATGATCCCAATCATCGTGATTGCCCAGAAAGTAGAGCGCCACCCGTACGCTTGCCCCAGAAACGTTCCAATCGGTACACCCAAAATATTGGCCAGTGTCAGTCCGGTAAACATAATCGCGATGGCACCCGCGCGTTTTTCCTTGGGAACCAGCTCAGCAGCAATGACCGAACCCACACCGAAGAACGATCCGTGGGTAAGAGCAGCCAGGATGCGAGCCAGCATCAGAACCATATAGTTCGGTGCGAGGGCGGCTAGCGCATTTCCCGCGATAAATAGAATCATAAGAAACAGCAGAAGTGCTTTGCGCGGCATTCTGTGGGTAGCCATCGTAATGATGGGAGCGCCGATAGCGACACCCAATGCATAGCCGGTAATAAGGAATCCAGCCATCGGAATGGAGACGTTCAGACTGGTGGCTACCTCAGAGAGTAGTCCCATAATGATGAACTCTGTCATCCCGATCGCAAATGCTCCGAGTGTCAGAGCGTACAGGGCGAGAGTCGATCCTTTGCGAGTGGCCTGTGCTGGTTTATAGTGTCGGGCCATATTTTCTGTTGCCATGGTAGTGAGTAGCCCTCCTTTCGGATAAAGAAAATGACAAGATAAATAGGGGGAAGGCTGATATTTTTCGTCTATCAGCCTCACGTGTATTATTCGCCTAATTTGTTTACTACTGCTTCTGTGACAGCGAGTGTAGATTGGGGATTTTGTCCAGTAATCAGGTTGCCGTCTACTTCTACATGGGTGCTCCAGTTTGGTGCCGCCACAAAAATGGCACCGAGATCGCGGATTTTGCTCTCCAGGAGGAAAGGCAGGTAGGACCCCAAGCCTGTTGCTGCTTCTTCTCTGTCTGTGAAAGCATTCACGCGCTTGCCTGCGACAAGCTGCTGACCATTTGACAAGGTCGCACCGACGAGACCGGCAGGACCGTGGCAAACAGCGGCTACGATTTTTCCTGCTTCATAAAAATCTCGCAGTAATTGCTGGAGCTTTTGGTTATCTGGCAGGTCAAACATCGTGCCATGACCACCAGGAAGGAAAATGGCCTCGAAGCCGTCTGCTGTTACGTCATCCAGCTTTTTGGTGTTTTCCAGATGCTTGGCGGCGTCCAAGATTTCTTGCGGTGTTTGGTCGTCCACGCTGCCGGGGTCAATCGGACCAACTCCACCCAATGGACTTGCTACGGTGACTTCAAAGCCTTTGTTTTCGAAGGCTAGATAAGCCTCCGCAAACTCGGACAGCCAAATTCCTGTCTTTTTGCCTTCCTGCATGTCTGTATGATTGGTGACTACCATCAAGATTTGTTTTGCCATCTATATTGCCTCCTGTATTTTTTGATTGGGGTACAGTTGCTATTCTAAGGTCGAGTTATCGATAAAACAAATTATGTTTTAGTAGCATAACAATAAATAAATTTATAGATAATAATTGAATAGGAAAAAGGCTTATTGCTCTTGGATTTCCAAAAGCAAAAGCCTTCTATCAATTTTCCTTTTTAACTTAACGGTTAAATTCCTTTTCGAACATGGCTTGGTTAGTGACGACAGGTTCTGGACCGACCGCATTGATGTTCGTCACCATAATATCCTTCCCGCCTAAGGTACCACCCGCTAACGTTTCAAACCCATGAATGCCGCCTCCATGAACCCAATAGGTCTTTCCGCTCGGCAGTGTCACCCCGTAAATTCCCAATCCATATTTGCCAAAAGGCGATTCCACACCTGTTGTCATCTGTTTCATCATCTCGTCATTTAATAATTTCCCACCCAAAAGCGCACTAAAAAAGCTGGTCAAATCTTTCCCTGTCGAAATCATTTCCCCCGCAGCATTCGCGAATGAAGGATTATACTCTGTGAAATCAAACAGTTTCCCTTCCCGATTCAAGCTATAGCCTGTGGCATGCTGGCCCGGGATTTTTGGATTACTGCCACTAAAGGATGTATTTGTCATCTGAAGCGGGTCGAGGATCCGTTTCTTCATCTGCACATCGTACGTTTCTCCTGTCACCTTTTGAATAACAAGACCAGCTAGGACGGTATTTGTATTCGAATAGTCAAAGCCTGCCCCTGGTTGAAATACTGGTGGCTTAGCCAGTCCCATACGTACAAGGTCATCAACGGTATATTGAGGGAATGAGGTAGCGTACCGCATGTCTGTACTCGTATAGCTTGCAATCCCGCTCGTTTGGTTCAATAACATACGAATCGTGATTTTGTTGCCGTCATACCCATTGCCCTTTACCACACCTGGGAGCCATTTTTCTACCGAGTCTTCAAGATTTAGCTTTTTCTCCTGAGCCAACTGTAAGACAACGGTAGCAACAAACGCCTTTGTGACACTACCAATACGGAAAGTAAAGTCTGGCTCCATCGGTTTTTTATTATCGAGGTTGGCTACACCGGCTGTATAAGACCAGTATTCTCCGTCTCTTAACCCAGCAGCAATTATTCCAGGGACTCCCTCAACTTTTGCTTTCTGATCAATGAAGTCCTTCATTTCTTTCCCATGTTTTTGAGCTGCTTGATCCGGGGTGGATGGTTGCATCGCTTGTCCCGAGAATTCAGTCATCTGGATGTTCTCCATATGAGAAACAGTATCTCCTAATGCATTGATACTCATCGCGATCACGTGCTCGCCGTCTTTTGTTCCACCTGCGAAGTTGGTGAATCCAGGAATACCGCCTTGATGGCCCCATATGGTAGTGCCATCCGGCAATGTTACTTCCTGAATACCGAGTCCGAATTTTCCGTATGGATTAGAAACAGTGGTTAACATTTCTTTCTGCATCTCAGGTGTTAACAATTTTCCGCCCAATAAAGCGCTAAAGAACGTTGTTAAATCTTTCGTAGTCGAGATCATAGCCCCTGCTGCGTCTGCAAACGAAGGGTTAAGGTCAGTTATATCCATTAATGTACCGGCATTGTTAAAGTATCCATTCGGACTGTTTTTCTGAATGGATTGTGAGTGATCCGGGAAAAACGTTTCTGTTAGTTGAAGCGGCTCAATCACTCGTTTCTTGATTTGTTCGGCAACCGTTTCTCCTGTGACCTTTTGGATAACGAGTTTCATCAGCACTGTATTCGTATTCGAATAGCCACCCGTGGTCGGTGTATGCTTTAATGCGCGAGAAATGAGTTGTTCTGCTGTAAACGTTTGAGTGGAGTTCTGGATTATACTTTCCTTGAGTTCATCATCTAAGTAGTCTGCCACTCCACTCGAATGATTTAATAACTGACGAATCGTAATTTTGTTACCGTCATATCCGTTTCCTTGGACGACACCTGGGAGCCATTTTTCCAACGAGTCATCGAGGCTTAGCTTCTTTTCCTCAGCTAGTTGCAGGGTCACTACACCGACGAACGATTTCGTTAAACTCCCGATTCGAAATGAAAAGTCAGCTTCCATCGGTTTCTTACTTTCTATATTCGCTTCTCCGGAAGCATACGACCAGAAATCATTTCCCTTCTTTACTGCAAAGAGGACACCTGGAATGTTTTCGCTGGCAGCAGCTTTATCAATCGCTTCTTTTATTTTGGTATGATCCGTTTTCTGTTGTTGCGTGATTGCCTGGTCCAAACCTGCTTCCGCACAACCGTAAGTAGGAAGTATCAGCGTTCCTATCAATAATGCAGATAACGTAAGGGACGCTCCTTTTTGCATAGGGAATGGTTTCATTTCTCATCGCTCCTGTAAGTTGAAATGTGTTGTCTTTACACATCCACCTTATTCTCAGGGCTGTAAAATCACATAGTGACAATACCGTTCAATCTATATATGACATCGTGCTAACCGTTCATATTTGCGGCATGATAAAATGTCATAGGAGCTATATGACACGGCTCATTCTGCTTGACGAATCGGGAAATGATGATGCATGATGAGTCAGAAACATTCGGGAAATTCCTTACCATTCAAATGAGCAGGAGTACATGACAAATGTTATTCATGATAAAAAAATGGTTCTGGTACAATTGGGTGATTTTTGCCTTGCGAACGATTTGGCTAGGTATCATCGTCATCGCAGATATTATGTATCCGGCAATGATAGCCGTTCCGTTCGGAGTCATCATCCTTAGTGCCCTTTTGGTTTATGCCATTCCATTGATCGTTCAATATAGAAAAAAAGATTGGTATCTGGCAGTCGAAGTCGTAATGACAGGCTTTTTTTATCTATTTGTGGCCTTTGTAGCACCTGGATGGACTTGGCCTTTCGTTTTACTAGTAATCATTATTGGTGTGGCCAGTAGTCGCAGAACGTATATGTGGACGGGAATCACTAGTGGGATTATTTTTCCGGTTTTGAACGGGTTGATTACCAATCGTCTCCCGTACGAGTTCATGTTTAGTTGCAGCTTTGGTTTTGCGATTGGGATGGCATTTAGCATATTAATTGAGTCTCATAAGCAAGGCCGCATCATTCAGGAACAGAAGCAATTATTGGAGCAGCATATTAAGCAAATCGAGGAGCTGACACTGATCGAGGAACGTAATCGGCTGTCACATGAGTTACATGACACGATTGGCCATTCGCTAACCTCTCTGATTGTTGGCGTTGAGTCGCTCCGATCCTCGGTTCCTGATTCACAGGTCGAACGAGTTGATAAACTTGTCTCCATAGCAGAAGGCAGCCTAGATGATATCAGAAAGCATTTGCATCAGCTCTCTCATGCTCATGCTCGCTTCAACCAGTCGTTAAGTGAGTCACTCCTGGAACTGACGGAAGAATTTATGAAGTCAACAGGTGTAACGGTCAACTTCCGTGTGATCGGCAGTGAGACGCTCGTTATGCAAAAAATGAGCATTTCTTTATATCGTTGCCTGCAAGAATTGCTTACAATGCGGGTTCGTCACGGCCAAGCAAGTGTGATAGCTGTTGATCTGTATTTCGAAAGTCAGCAACTCCGTTTACAAATCGAAGATAATGGCAACGGACTAGAGTCCATCGAATTCGGCTTAGAACTAAAGGGAATAAAAGAACGGCTTGAGCAACAGCAAGGTACGCTGTCCGTTCATTCACAATCAGGGCAAGGGACCGTTGTCATTTGTAATGTTCCCATACAGGCAGAAGCTGGACAGGGAAGTATCCGCCTGCTGATTGTTGACGATCAGGTGATGATTGCCGACAGTTTACAGCAAATATTAAGCCAGCAGGACAACTTTATCGTTGTGGGTACAGCCAGTGATGGGCAAGAAGCTTTAGAACAGTGTGAACGACACCAGCCGGATATCGTGTTAATGGACGTGCACATGCAAGGGATGAACGGACTGGAGACCTTCCTTCAAATGAAAGAAAGCTGGCCGAACATGAAGGTTGTGGTCATGACAACGTTTGAGGATTCGGTACAGGCAGCAACAGCATTGGAGCATGGGGCGGAAGGATATATGCTGAAGTCTACTCGTCCAAAAGAGATGATGGAAGCGATGAAGCTCATATATAGCGGGGGAACGTGGCTTGATCAGTCGATCGCCACGCGCGTATTCGAAGAGATGAAGCGCCAACGTGAGCAGTTGGAGAGGTACAGCCCGAATGATCCGTATGGATTGACGAAACGGGAGCGGGAGATTTTACAGCTTTTATCGGATGGGCTTCGCTACAAATCGATTGCCACCAAACTATATTTATCGGAGGGAACGATACGGAATTACTGTTCCACTCTTTATTCGAAGCTCGGTGCCAGCAACCGGGAAGAAGCAGTTGAACTGGCGCGAACCAAGAGTATCTTATAGACGACAAAAAAGACGGGAGAAATCCCGTCTTTACTCTTCCGGCGTTCGATCTAGGAACAGCCGCGTTACCTTTGTGTAATCCCCTTTTTCTACTTCTTCTTCCGTTGCCTTTTCTTCCAAAGGGTCATGACCGTACATACTTGGCGCAATCGTTGGATCGTGCTCAGAGGAACGCTTTTTATTATCCATGATTCACCACTCCTTTAGAAGGTAGGGTGCGATGGATGGCCGATTCTTATCCCTGATTGCAGCATATGACATTGGAAATGTTATTTCAAAAGTACCGATCTTCAAGATCCGGTGCTTTTTTTGATGACAGATTGTCATATGGGGTAGGGGGAAACCGTTGGCAGCTGGGCGTTTGATACTTATGACAAAACGTTACTTGTTGTACAGGCAGTGCTCGGGCCATACTTTGGGCAAACGAAGATAATAGGAGGAAAGAGAAATGAACTTTTACAAAAGTAGCATCGCCGCGGTATCGATTTGTAGTCTCCTCTTAACAGGAGCCCATGCCACGTATGCAGCTCCATTAACCGAGGCGGACAGCGAACAACAACAAGGGAAGAAGGCAAAAAATCTAAGTCCAAAAGAATGGTTAGAGCTGAAATCTTTTGAATTGAATAGCGCTGAGCCTGGGACTGATCTTGAAGATATTGAACCGCTGCGCGACATGATCGGTTCTGCTTCAATCGTAGGTTTAGGTGAGGCAAATCATGGCAGTCGTGAAATTTTTACGATGAAACACCGGATTGTTGAATTTCTCGTCATGGAAATGGGCTTTACCACCCTTGTATTAGAAGAAAACTGGGGCAACGCATTGGAACTTGATCATTACGTTCTCACAGGAGAAGGGAATCCGAGTGAATATCTAATGCCCCTATTTCAAACACAAGAAATCGTAGACATGCTGGAATGGATGCGTGAGTACAATGCTGATCCGGAGAACGAAGAGAAACTGCGGGTGGTCGGGATGGATGTACAAAACGTCAGCGAAAATGTATACGATGAGATCAGACAGTATATAAAAGAATATAAGCCTGACCTGCTGCCCCGTGTGGATAAAAAAATGAAGGAACTTGCCGAAGCTACGAAGGATCTGGAAACCTATACATCTTTGCCAGATGCCATTCAGAAAAAACATCATGAGCAAGCGAAAGAAATCACGAAAATATTAGAACAAAACAAAAAGCGTCTGAACGGCCAATCCGAGGAGTTTGCAAAGATCAAGCAACACGCCAAGGTCATTGAGCAATTTACTGGCATGTATTTCAACTTCTCGGAGAATCCATCAGAAGTATTTTTGAGGCATGATATCGCGATGTTTGAGAATGCGAAGTGGGCTCATGAACAGCTGGGAAAAACAATCGTATGGGGTCACAATGGGCACATCGCAAAGAACAATATATTGCCGGATGTATACCCGAAGCTCGCCGGTCAGCACTTACTGGAGCATTATGGTAAGAAATATGTAACGATTGGAACTTCATTCGGGAAAGGCGATTACAACGCGTATAACCTAGAAAATAAAATTGTTCCAGTTACCATTGAATCGAATGATCCAAAAACATTCAATCACACCCTGGATCAAGTCTCAAAGGATCAATACTTTGTTGATTTACGGAATGCTACAGGTCTCACCAAAAAATGGTTAGAGGAAGAACGACCGTTTTTGAACGGATTCGGTTCTGCTGATCCAAGCAAACCAAACACTGTAACAACTGCGCTTGGGCAAACATTTGATATTCTCATTCATATAGACACAGTGAGCGCTGGCGAGCTTGTTCGTTAAATAGCAGAAAGAAACCGGCATTTACCCAAGAGCACTGGGCAGAATGCCGGTTTTATTATACAAGAAACCCCATCAAGCGTTTCACATTGTCGGTGTTTTCGCGGGATGTCAGCGACTCCAGCAAGGTGAATGCCACATCAAAAGCGGTCGAAGGGTTGTACGAGGTGATAATATTGTTGTCGATGACGATGGATTGGTCAGGGATGACATTGGCACCCATCGCAGCTAGTTGCTTTTGCCGCAACTGGTTGTTCAGGTTGTAGGTCGTTGCGTTTCGTCCTTGCAAAATCCCGCTTTTCCCGAGGGGCAGTGCGCCAACACAGATGGAGGCGATCACTTTGCCTTGTTTTTCAAATTCACGTATGAAAGCGAGCACGTCCTCGCGATAGGCATCTTCATAAAACCCCGCCTGCTCAAAACCGCCAGGCAGTGCCAGTGCATCGAAGTCATTTACATCCGCATCGTCGATCACCATTTCGGGGATCACAGTAAAATTCCACGTGCATTTCAGCTCTTTGCGCGTTCCCACCGTCACCAGCTCCGTTGTTCCGTCGCCCTCTTCCTTGTTCCAGCCGATTACATCTGTAAATACGCTAGCCTCTACTGCTTCAAAACCATTCGGTAATAACAAGCACACTTTTTTCATCGAAAATCAGCTCCTGTGTTCGAATCGTTCAAGCCGTACCGGTACATACCAAGAATCATATGCTATCATTGGTTATTAGTAAAAATGAAAGTTCTGAAGATGATCTTCAGGATTTCTGATAATAAATTTGCGCAAGGGGGAGCGGTATGGAGATTCGCCAATTTCAAACCTTTAAGGCAGTCGTCGATTTCAACAGCTTTACAAAAGCTGCACAAGCACTGCAATATTCACAGGCGACGATTACCTCCCATATTCAGCAGTTGGAAGAAGGAATGGGTGTCCCTCTGTTTGATCGATTGGGAAAGAAAATTCAGTTGACCACCTATGGCCGCGAGCTGTACACGTATGTCGAGGAGCTGCTGGTTTCGTATGCAAAAATCAAGGATATATCGGCGAATGAGCAATCCCTGCAAGGCGAGCTGCGCATCGGGGCCTCAGAGACGATTACGATCTATCGGCTGGGTGACATTTTGTCCAAGTACAGAGCGAGCTACCCAGGCGTAAATATTTCATTTGTGATGGACGACTGCATTCGCTTGCGGGAAAAGCTGCATGAAGGTCTATTGGATATTGTGATCACGCTGGAGCCAAAGCTCGATGATCCGAATCTGGTAGTGGAGCAGTTCTCTACCGAGCGGCTGGTTTTTATCGGGGGGCGTAATCATTCGTTTGAGAAAATAGAGGATGCTGGCGAGGAATGCATGATTTTCAGTGGAGAGCATTGTGCTCTGCGGCGGTTTTTTCAACGATTCTTGGAAAAAAGGGAGATCAAGCCGAAGCACCACCTGGAATTCTCCAGTATGGAAGCGATCAAGCAGAGTGTGGCGAACGGGCTAGGCGTGAGCTTGATGCCCTCTATCAGCGTCGAAGCCTTGTTGAATGAGCAAAAAGTGAAAATGATAGCGTGCGAGGAAGAGCTGTTGTTCTATGCGCAAATTGCCTACCATAAAAACAAGTGGCTTTCACGGGCACATAAGAAGTTTATTGATTTCATGCTGGAAAGTCGGGATATCGGGTAAAGCGGCAACCAACCAGTCTGTTTTGGTCTAGAACCAGAGCAGGCTGGTTTTATTTTCGGAAAATTTCATAACTTGTTTGACATCGGTTTTTCTACAATGCTAAGATCGAAGTGAAAGTAAACGAAAGGAAAATAGAAATAAAACGAAACAAAATTATTTATGATCGTAAGGAAGTGAAGTCTTATGCTGGCAGCCGAACGGCACAGCAAGATCCTCGAACAATTGAAAGCAGAACAGAGCGTAACCGTCAGCCAATTGAGTCTGGCGCTGGATGTGTCGGAAGTAACGATCCGAAAAGATTTGATCAAGCTCGAAAACGATGGCCTGCTGACGCGCATTCACGGGGGAGCGACGATTACGAATTTCTTGCCATTGGAGCGCAGTTTTACAGAGAAGCTGGAAGAGAAAAGCGAAGAGAAGCAAGCGATTGCCCATCAAGCGCTGTCGCACATACAGCCGGGGGACACGGTTATTCTCGGGGCAGGGACAACGATGATGGAGCTCGCCAAGCTGCTGCGCGGCTTGAATGATCTGACGGTTGTGACGAATGCGGTCAATATCGCCATGGAGCTGAACAGTCAAGGCAAGCATCACGTTATCTTGATCGGTGGAGAGATGCGCCACAAATCCTTTGCGCTCGTTGGTTCTGTCGCAGCGGACAATCTGCGTGGACTTTCTGTCTTCAAATGCTTTATCGGGGCAGATGGGGTTCATCCGGAAAATGGGCTGACGACGCTCAATCTGGCAGAAGCGCAAATCAACCAAGTTATGATGGAACGCGCCAGAAAGGTCTATGTGCTGGCCGACCACAGCAAGTTCGGAGAGACGCATTTGGCGAAGTTCGCCGGGGTGTCCGATGTCGATCGGATTATTACGGATGCGGCGGCACAGCATCTTGTCAGTAAGTACGCGGAGCTGGGCATCAACCTGGAGCTGGCGAGCTTGCAGGGCGTGACTAGGTAAACTACCAGATCAGAAAGGAAACGGAGGGATCGATATGGCGTTGGTATCATCGACACAGATGCTGCGCACAGCAAGGGAGCAAGGATATTGTGTGGGGGCATTCAACGTACACACGATGGAAATGCTCCAAGCAGTAGTGGAGGCGGCTTGCGAAGCAAACGCACCGCTCATTTTACAGACCACAGTCGGAACGGTCCGGCATCTCGGACCTGAGTATGTAGCAGCAATCGCCCGGGTAGCCTCAGAAGAGGCCCGGGTACCAATTGCCCTGCATTTGGATCATTGTCATGAAGAGGAGCTGATCGTGCGATGTATTGAAGCGGGTTATACATCGGTCATGATCGATGCGTCGATGCATCCTTTTGCGGAAAATGCGTCGATGACCCGGCGTGTAGTGGAGCTGGCTAGGGAGCGCGGTGTCAATGTGGAGGCAGAGCTCGGCAAGGTCGGGGGCGTGGAGGACGATCTCGTCGTGGACGATGCAGATGCTGCACTGGCTGACCCGATCGAGTGCGAGAGATTTATCGAGCTGACTGGCGTAGATACGTTGGCTCCGGCTATTGGTACGGCCCACGGGATTTACAAGGGGGAGCCGCGCATTGATTTTGTTCGTATCGAAGAGATTGCTCGTCGTGTTTCTGTGCCGCTTGTATTGCATGGCGGTTCGGGAATTCCCGAGGAGCAGGTGAAGCGGGCGGTTCAGCTCGGCATGGCAAAAATGAACGTAGCGACAGAGCTGCGTATCGCGTTTTCACAAGCGATCAAGGGCGTATTTGACAACAACCCGCAGGAAAACGACCCGCGCACCTATATGAAGCAGGCCAAGCAGGCGGTCAAAGAAGTGGCTCTCGCCAAGATGGAGATGTGTGGTTGTATCGGGAAAGCTAGTGGACGTTAATCAAAAAAATGGGAAAGGGACGATTTTACATGCGTATGAATCTCGATGATACAAAAGCACTGCGTGAACTGGATACGATTCGGGCACTGCAAGATACGGAAAGCTATGATGAGCAGTTTAAAACAGGCTTACAATTATCTGATTCTTTAGATGTGTCAAATATTTCTGTTAAAATTGAAAATATTGTGGTGCTTGGCACTGGTGGCGGTTCGGCTGCGAGCGTTAATTTGATCAAGTCGTATTTGTTTGACGAGCTGCAAGTGCCGCTTCAATTAAATCAAGGCTACACCATCCCGGCTTTTGTAGATGCGAAGACGCTCGTCATCGTCGTTAGCCACTCCGGCAATACAGAAGAAGTCGTCAGCGGCTATGAAGCGGCCATCGCCAAAGGAGCACAGATCGCCGTCATTACGGCGGGCGGAAAAGTATTGGAGCTGGCTCGTGAACACAATCATGCGTGCTTGATTGTACCAGGCGGAATGATGCCTCGGATCGTACTCGGCTACATTTTCTTGCCAATCCTCGCCATATTGACGAAACTCGGGCTGATTTCCGACAAACGTGCGGAGGTCGAGGAGACGATTGCCCTGTTCGAAAAGTGGAAGCACATCTACGGAACGGACTCTCCAATCGAAAATAATGAAGCCAAGCAAATCGCCATCGAGATGGATGGACTGATACCTGTTGTGTACGGAACGCTACCGTTTTTCGATGCTCCTGCATGGCGTTGGAAAAACCAGCTCGGGGAAAACAGCAAGCTGATGGCATTTTGGAACGCCATTCCGAGTCTTCACCACGACGAAGCTGTGGGCTGGGATTCGCCGTCTGCACTGCTGAAGGGCGTTCATTTTACACTCATCCGCGATCAGGAGGATAGCGAGAAGACGACCCAACGTGTAGAGATCAGCGCTGACATTTTGCGTGAGCGCGCTGGTGGGGTAAGGGTGGTTCACTCCCACGGTGTGTCCCGAATGGCTCGTTTGTTTTCCATCGTGTACTTGGCTGACTTCGTGTCGCTGTACGCTGCTCTGATTCGCGGCGTAGATCCAACCCCTGTAGAAGTGATCAATTTGTTCAAACAAAAAATGGGCCAGCCGCTCGTTACTGTGCAGGTGAGATAGCATGCTCGTAACGGTAACACTGAACGCGGCCATCGATAAGACGTATCGACTCTCGCATTTTCGTTCTGGAGAGCTGCATCGCACGGCAGATGTACTGAGCTTGCCCGGCGGAAAAGGGCTAAATGTGGCCCGTGTAGCAAAAGCATTGGGGCAGGATGTAGTCGCTAGCGGTTTTGTCGCCGGTCACAACGGGAGGTTCATCGTGGAAGGCTGCGAACGTGAGGGGATTACGTCCTCCTTTATCGAAACGAGCGGAGAATCTCGACTGTGTCTCGCTTTTCTCGACGAACAGGAAAAGACGGTGACAGAAGTGCTAGAGCAAGGTCCTGCACCCAATGAAGAAGAGATCAGTCGCTTGCAAGAGCGTTTGATCGAGCTGGCGGCCAAGGCACAGTACATGGTCTTTTCCGGAAGCTTGCCAGGTGGCGTTCCAGCTGAAACATACGCTGCGCTCATCCGAGGTGTCGCCGGGAAAGGAACTGCATGTGTGCTCGATACGAGCGGCCAGGCCCTGCTGGAAGGAATAAAAGCAACCCCCTCGCTCATCAAGCCCAATCGACCGGAAGCGGAAGCGATTCTCGGATTTTCGCTGGATAGCGACGATGCCAGATGCAGAGCCATACGCGAACTGCGTGAGCACGGTGCCCAGCGAGTCCTTCTCTCGTTAGGAGAGGAGGGTGCGTGGTTTGGCGATGGCAAGGAGACGTGGCGTATTTCCGCGATCCGGTTAGCGGATACCGAAGTGAAAAATACAGTGGGCTGCGGTGATTCGATGCTTGCGGGTGTCCTTGTCGGAAGGCTGCGAGGCTTGGCTTGGCCAGATGCGATTTGGCTGGGAATGGCATGCGGCGCCGCGAATACACGGTCGTTAGGAGCGGGCATGATCGCGCCCGACGATGTGCAGAGGTTGAGGAGTCAACCGATGCATGTGGAGCGAGTCGAGTAGAATGACTGGTTCAGAAGGGAGGAGTAGCATGCGCCATGTAATTGGCCTCGATGTCGGTGGTACGACAATGAAAGGGGCGGTCATGGACGAGAATGGGCGAATTCTCCTCCGGGCTGCCAAGGAGACAAAAGTTCATAACAACTTGCCCATCTTGATCGAGCGAATGGCTGCCTTGATTAACGAACTGCGGGATCAATCACCCGTTCAAATAGAGGCAGTAGGGATCGGATTTCCTGGTCCTTTTGATGCGGAAAAGGGGATATCGGTTCACTCGCCCAACTTTCAATTGCACCAGGCAGACTTGCGGACACCACTCGCGAAGCTGGTGGAGCTGCCGCTTTTTTTTGAAAACGATTTACGGACAGCTGCACTCGGAGAAGCCATTTTCGGTGCGGGTCGTGAGGTAAGTCACCTCGTTTTCGTGCCGCTTGGTACAGGGGTGGGAGCAGGGATTGTAAACGAAGGCAAGCTCGTTCGGGGCAGTCACGGATTCGCGGGAGAGATTGGTCATGTGCGCTATCCAGGGCTTACTGCTCCATGCAATTGCGGCAAACTCGGTTGTGTTGAGACGGTCGCATCTGCCACAGGTATTGCCAGATTGGCCCGTGAACGCTTAGACAAGGAGCTCGATGCCAATCCGCGGCAAGCAAAAGCCTCTCCTCTGTTTACTCTGTGCGATGGACAGATTGAGCGGATTACGGCTGAGCAGGTGGCTACGGCAGTGGAACAAGGTGATGCGGTGGCGATCTGCGCCTGGAACGAAGTGTGTGAAGTAACGGGCTGGGCTTTGTCTGTGCTGGTGAACGTGTGCAACCCGCAGCTCGTAGTGATCGGTGGTGGGGTTTGCCGGGCTGGGGAGCTATTGCTGGCCCCGGTACAAGCGAGTGTACAACGGTACGCCATGGAAGTCGTTCATCAACAGACAAAGATCGTTTTGGCCGAGCTCGGTGCAGATGCAGGAATGCTCGGTGCTGGCGCCTTGGCCCTGCAAGCAATGAACAGGGAACAAGGAACCGTGAAATTGTAAAAAGAGGAGTGTACATCGATGCAACAACGGTATGACTGGGCGAATCATCAGCTGCTTGAGCGAAATCGCTTGGCGGCGCGGGCTTACTTTTTGTCTTACCCGGAAGAATCGGGAGCACTGACATATGAAAGAGGCGCGACACCGTGGTTTCAATTGTTGAATGGGCATTGGCAGTTTGCATACGCAGAATCACCGCTGCGTGTACCGGAAAACTTTTTTGCCGCCGATTATGATGCGACGGAGTGGGCCCGGATTCAGGTGCCGGGGCATTGGCAGCTGCAAGGGTACGGAAAACCGCATTACACGGACTTGTATTATCCGTTTCCGGTAGATCCGCCGCATGTCCCGTCAGATAACCCGACAGGCTGCTATTTACGAGAGTTTACCGTAGCGTCTGCGTGGCAAAATCAGCAGGTGATCCTGCGGTTTGAAGGGGTCGACAGCGCTTTTCATGTGTGGCTGAACGGGAAGGAAGTCGGCTATAGCCAAGGAAGCCGCTTGCCATCTGAGTTTGATGTGACGGAGCTGTTGCAGGAAGGCAGTAATCGCTTGGCTGTTCAAGTGTACCAATGGTCGGACGGTACGTATGTTGAGGATCAAGATATGTGGTACTTGAGCGGGATTTTCCGGGATGTTTCCCTGATTGGCAGACCGAAGCTGCATGTGAGAGATTTGGCAGTCGTGACTGATCTGGATGATGAATGCCGCCATGGCGTGCTGCGGGTACGTGTCCATGTAGAAAACAGTTCCGCAGCTTCCTATGATGGGGTGAACGTGACCGCAAAGCTGTTGGATTCATCCTACATGCCTATCGCTTCGCTGACGGACACTGGGGCAGGCGAGCTGGCAGCCGGACAAGAAAAGGTCGTGACTTTGGAGCTTCCGGTGCAGGAGCCGAAAAAATGGTCGGCGGAGGAGCCGAACCTGTATCATCTGCTACTTTCGATTGAGCAGGAGTCGGGCGAAAAGACAGAAGTCATCCCGATTCGCGTGGGCTTCCGACGGATCGAAGTAAAAGGAAACAACTTCTTCGTAAACGGTAAAGCGATTCGCCTCAACGGCGTGAACCGCCATGATCATCATCCCGATCTCGGGCGTGCTGTCCCGTATGAAACGATGCGTGAAGATGTGCTCATGATGAAGCGCTACAACATCAACGCCGTTCGTACCGCGCATTACCCGAACGATCCGCGTTTTTACGATTTGTGCGACCAGTACGGATTGTATGTCATGGACGAAACCGATTTGGAGACACATGGCTTCCAGTTAACTGGAAATATTAGTCGGCTGAGCGATGATCCAGAGTGGGAGCAGACATACGTGGAGCGCATGGAGCGCATGGTAGAGCGGGACAAAAACCATCCGTCGATCATCATGTGGTCGCTTGGCAACGAATCCGGCTTCGGCTGCAATTTCCGGGCAATGGCTGCTTGGTGCCGACAAGCCGACCCGACTCGCCTCATTCACTACGAGGAGGATCGCGAAGCAGAAGTGTGCGATGTATTTTCCACCATGTACTCCTCGGTAGAAAAAATGATCCAGCACGGTGAAAATGAACATCTGCAAAAGCCGCATATCATGTGCGAGTATGCTCATGCCATGGGAAATGGACCCGGTGGCTTGCGCGACTACGCCAATGTGTTTGACAAATATCAACGCTTGCAGGGCGGTTTTGTGTGGGAATGGATTGATCACGGCTTGCGTCAATTTACGCCGGATGGGCGAGAGTATTATGCCTACGGGGGAGACTTCGGGGACTACCCGACGAATGGCAACTTCGTCATCGACGGCCTGATTCGTCCGGATCGCACCCCATCCCCTGGATTACTCGAATACAAAAAAGTGATTGAGCCGATCGTCGTCGAAGCGACTGATTTGGAAAGCGGGCTCGTCACCATTACGAATCGCTATGATTTCCGCACGCTTGCGCACGTGAAAATGGTTTGGAGTGTGACAGCAGACGGACAAGTGGTGCAGAGCGGAACGCTGTCGCTGCCACATACAGAAGCAGGAAGTCGTACCATTGTAGCTGTTCCATATACCTTGCCCGCGCAGGCACAGGATCGGGCCGACTACTGGCTGACTCTCTCCTTTGTGCTGGCCCAAGATGAGAGCTGGGTACAGGCAGGACATGAGCTGGCGTGGGCACAATTTGTCTTGCCAGTGACCGCTGCCCAACTGGTTAAGGTCGCTTCCTATCAGGCTGTGTTAGGCAGAGTAGATACGAAAGAAACGAAAACGGACGTCACCCTTACAGGAGCAGATTTTCAGTTCGTTTTTGACAAAGTGAGCGGTGTGCCGACGAGCTGGGTATTTGCAGGCAAGGAGCTGTTGGTGGCAGGACCTCGTCTCACGTTTTGGCGTGCTCCGATTGACAATGACATGTACGTAGTGGAAGAGTGGCGCAAGGTGTACCTCGATCGTTTGCAAAATCGAGTGGAGGATGTAAGCATCCAGCAGGATCGAGCAGATCGTGTGGTCATTACCTGCGATGTACGGATTGCTCCACCTGTATACGACTGGGGGTTTGCGTGCCGCTACACGTATACCGTGTTCGGAAATGGCGAGGTGCAAGTAGATGTTCAAGGCACACCCAAAGGCACCCCGCCAGCAATGCTGCCACGAATCGGCTTGAAGCTATTGGTCGCCAAAGATATGGAGCGTGTCTCGTGGTATGGTCGTGGCCCGGGAGAGGCGTACATCGACAGCAAGGAAGCCAATCGCATCGGGGTGTATCACGCGAGCGTGGATGAGCTGTACACGCCGTACGTGTTCCCGCAGGAAAATGGCAATCGCACGGACGTCAAATGGATGTCGATCACGGATCAGCGAGGCATTGGACTTTTGGCGATGGGTCAACCGACCTTGGAATTTAGCGCACTTCGCTATGATACGGACGATCTGGAGCAAGCGAAACACACGACAGATCTCGTAAAAAGAGAGTATGTCACACTGCATCTCGATTATCGACAAAACGGGCTGGGTAGCAATAGCTGCGGACCTAAGCAATCGGAGCAGCATGCCTTGCGTCCAGAGGAGTTTTTCTTCCAGATGAGGCTAACGCCTTTTTCGAAGGATACGATTTCTCCGGTTCAGTTGTCTAAGCGGAATTTGTGTGACTAACCGCTGATTGTTCTCGAAGGCATCGCCGAAACGTTGTACAATCTAATTAAAGATTGAATAGTGCAACTAATCAAAATCCGGTGGTGGTTCTGTCACATGAAGTCATGGTCGCTCTTCCCGCGCAGAAGCATTCATGCCAAGCTGCTCGCTTTTATGCTGATTGCAGCCATTATTCCGCTGATTACGCTAGGGAGTATGGCGTATTGGAAATCGTCGATGGTCGTTCGCGAGCAATTTAGCAAGTCAGGCGAGTATATCGCTACGCAGCTGCAAATCCAGATCGACAACTACCTGAGTCAAATGAGATACATGGCTTATGACATCAATACGTACGTGTCAGACCCGACGTTGGTCGTCATGCGGGAGGAACAGCCGAAGACGTACACAGGCTTCCTGGAACAAAAAAACTTCGAGCGATACCTGGGGGCGCACCGCAACCTTGATACAAAAGGCATTTTTATCGTGACGCCCTCCGGTTACTTTTTCGGGGAAAATGTGATCAATGGAAAGGATCTGATGCGGGAATGGTGGTGGAAGGGGCTGCCCGCCAAGCTGGATGAGGAGCGATGGATCGGTTTTTACACACCACGGCATTATGTCGGATTTCAGGATGAGGCGGAGCTGCGAAATCAGGAAAAGGTACTCGGTCTGGTCGTTCCTGTTCTCAGCGGTTATGGCGTATTGAAGGATAGCCGGATTTTGATCGAGATGAAAGCAGGCAAGCTGTTTCAGTTGTTTGAACAGCTGGAAGAGGACATGAGTGCGTATGTAACGATTACAGCCAAAAATGGCGAGCTAATTTACCAGACTGCGGGTACGTTCGTCCAGCAAGAGAGCGATATCGTCTGGAACAAGCCACTGGAGTCCAACAACTGGATGATTCAGGTGCGCTTGCCTTACGAGCAAATGAACCGCTCTGCGGAAGTGATTCAATCCTTTTTTATCGCGGCGCTGATTCTTTCGGCCGTGCTGGCACTTCTTTTGGCGTATTTATTTTCCAAACGGATTACAGGCAAAATCAAACGACTGCAAGAAACGATGCGGCTGGTAGGAACAGGCGAATTGCAGACGCGCGCAGAGGTCGATACAGAAGACGAGCTGGGGCGGTTAGGGGTGAGCTTCAACCAGATGGTGAGGCGGATTCAGACGCTAATCGCCGAGGTGAGTCGCACCGAGCAGTTGAAAAAGGAAGCAGAGCTGCGAGCCGTTCACTACCAGATCAATCCGCATCTGTTGTTTAATACACTCAATTCCATCCAGTGGAAGGCAAGATTATCTGGCGCCAATGAAATCGGCAATATGCTCTATCATCTCATCAAAGTGCTAGAGGGCAACCTCGACATCACGCAGGAGCTCGTCCCGTTGGAAAAGGAACTGCAAACCGTCGAGCATTTTCTGCAAATCCAAGAGCTGCGGTATGGGCCCGTTTTTCAATTTGAACAGACGGGAGTAGAGGCTTGCCGTCGCTATTTGATCCCGCGAATGACTCTCCAGCCGCTTTTGGAAAATATCTTTTTCCACGCATTCGAAGACGGGCATGGAACGATCCGGATCCGTGTCAGTGAAAAAGAAGGGCTTGTGACGCTGTTGTTGCAAGATGACGGCGCAGGAATTGTGCCGGAGCGATTGGCCAAACTTCTCGATCCTGATCTGGAGCGTTCTAGCAAACGAGGGCTCGGCGTGTACAACGTCGATCAGAAGTTCAAGCTTCATTTCCGTATGGAGCACGGCATGAAAATTTCATCTGTCAGAGGAGAAGGAACCACAATTCAAATCACATGGCCGAAAAGGGAGGAAATTCCTGATGAACATCAAGGTAATGATTGTGGATGACGAAGTGCTGGTGCGAAGAGGACTGAAGGCAATGGTGCCGTGGAGTCGCTACGGGATGGAAGTGGTAGCGGATGCACCGAATGGTCGGAAAGGCTGGGAGGCTTTCCTGCAAATACAGCCCGAGTTGGTGATTACGGACATCGTCATGCCGGAAATGGATGGGTTGGAGCTGTGCAGGCGAGTGAAGGAGCACGCTCCCCAAACAAAGATGCTTCTGCTCAGCTGTCACCGCGATTTTGCTTTTGCCCAGCAGGGAATTTCTCTCGGGGTGTCCGGATATTTGTTGAAGACCGAGTTTCAGGATGAGGAATGGGGGACGTTGTTGGAAAAGCTGCGGTCTGAGCTGGCAGGCGAGAGCGCGCGACCCGATAAAAGTAGGGAACGCCCTGATGAATGGAAGCGGGAATTCGGTGCGTGGTTGACTGGTTTGAGCCGGGATTTCGAGCAAAGCTTGTCCTCCCTCCTGCAATCACACTGGTCGTGGATGAACGATTCCATGCGTGTATGGCTCTTGGAAGGGATGGGCAGCAGTGCAAATGGCGAGGAGCAGGAGCGGGCATGGATTTCACGGGAGCTGGACAGCCAATGGGAGTGGATCGCATGTGGCGATATCCGTTTTTTACTGACTCCCGCAAGTATTAGCAGACAGGTAGAATCCTTGCTCGTGGAATGGAAGCTGGCTGGAAAGGTGACGAGCTGGGAGACAACAAGTCCGTTTGCTGGACTCGAACCGTGGATTCAGGCGGTACGAATGCTCTACCAGCGCACGGAGCGGGCGCGCAAGTACGGCGTCATTCAAGATCCGTGGCAGGAGCCAATCAAGCAGGCTGTTCATTATGCGCTCGATCGTCTGGATACGCCATTGACGGTCAGTGAGGTAGCTTCACAGGTGGGACTGAGCCGTAGTCATTTTAGCGTGATGTTTAAAAAGGGAGTGGGCGAGAGCTTCGGCGAGTTTCTCGACAAGCGCCGGGTAAAAATGGCCCGAGCGATGCTGGATGAAACAACGCTGTCCATTCAGGAGGTAGCGGAGCGAGTCGGTCTTCCTGACGCGAAATACTTCAGCAAATGGTTTAAAAAATGTACAGGGATGACCCCGAGCCACTACCGTTTCAAACAAAAGGAGGGTTCCAGTCGAACAATCGTCCACTCCACCGCGCAAACCTGAACAAAGCGAAAAAAAGGAAACAAATTGACGCACTATTGCGAACAGTTGGCGGTTTCACCGTTTTTTTCCCTTCATTAAAATAAAGAAAAATGAGGGGTAAATTTAGGGGGGATCACAGATGAAAAAGGTTGCGTCAAAATGGATGGCAGCTGGTATGGCACTTCTTTTGGCCGTCGTAGCTGGTTGTTCACAAGCCCAGCCATCAGGATCAGACGGCACGTCTAGTAACACAGGTACGACAACGCCAGAATCGTCTGATAAAAAGGAAACGGTTACATTGCGTTTCGCGACATGGGATACGGACCAAATGCTGAAGATCCAACAAGATATCGCGAAACAATTCGAACAGAAAAATCCGGGTGTGAAGGTACAAGTCGAGGCATATGCAGATGGTTTTGATCAGAA
Organism: Brevibacillus sp. HB1.1; assembly: GCF_013332445.1. Taxonomy (NCBI): domain Bacteria; kingdom Bacillati; phylum Bacillota; class Bacilli; order Caryophanales; family Paenibacillaceae; genus Brevibacillus; species Brevibacillus sp. HB1.1. Next base: position 114,843 of record NZ_JABMIV010000014.1, read on the forward strand.
GCTGGTAGCGGCATTCGGAGCGAAAAACCCGCCGGATGTCATGTACATGTGGGATTTCCCAACGTACCACGCCTCGCTCGAGCCATTGGATGAGTACGTAAAGAAGGACCCATCAGTGGCAATCGACGACTTTTACCAAGGCCTCTTAAACTATAATCGATTCGATGGAAAATTGTTCGGTCTCCCAGCGGGCTTCTCGACGCGGGTCGTCTTCTACAACAAAAAGCTGTTTAACGAAGCAAATGTACCACTTCCGACAGACGACTGGACGTGGGATGATTTCAAATCGGCCGCCAAACAGCTGACCGTTCGCGATAAGAAGCAGTACGGCTTCGCTGTTCGTTCGGAGCCGGATACGTACGATTTGCAGCAGTTCGTGTGGAGCAACGGCAGTAGCTTTATTAGCCCTGATGGAAAAGCCATCGAAGGCTACATGAACAGCAAGGAAACGGCAGCAGCCCTGCAAATTTTCAGTGATTTGACGAAAGACAAGAGCGCTTTGCTTGTCGGTGGAAAAAACCAGCAGAGCGGGAACGACTTGTTCAAAGCGGGTAAGCTCGCGATGTATGACAACGGCGTATGGTCGCTCGAGTCGTACAAGAAGGCGAATGTCGATTTTGGTACGGTCGTGATGCCGCAATTCCCTGGCAAGCCTAGTAAGGGTGTCATCGGAACCTCCTCTGTATCGATCGCCAAGGATTCCAAAAACAAAGAACTGGCTTGGGAGTTTTTGAAGTTCTTCGTTTCCAGTGATGCGATCAAGATGCGTACATCTGACTTGCCTGTGCGTATTAGTGTCGTACAAGAAAAGAAGCTCGATCAGGACCCACTCTACGCGCCGTTCTATAAGACATTGGAACAATCGACTGACACGCCTGCCTTCCTGTTGAATCCGCACTGGAACGAAATCAACCGGAACCTTTCCGCAGCGGTCAATGCGATCATGATGGGACAAAATGCCGAGGAATTACTGAACAAGGCAGTCAAAGACTCCCAGAAGTTTTTAGAAAAATAACGGGAAGGGGTCAGGGAATTGAATACAGAGAGTGTTGTGACACATAAACAGCCTGCCATGACCGTTCAACCGAAAAAACTCAAGGGAAGGGCGTTTCTTACGCCCTATCTTTTTATCTTGCCTTGGATTCTCGGCTTTCTCGCTTTTACGCTGGGACCTATGCTGTTTTCACTCGTCATGAGCTTTTTTGATTGGCCTGTCGTTGGTGAGGTTACGTTTGTCGGCTTGGACAACTACGTCAATATGTTTACGGACGATCCATTGTTTTGGCAATCGCTCTGGATCACGATTAAATTTGCGTTGTTATTTGTACCGTTGAATTTGTTCATCGCGTTGTTTTTGGCCATGATGCTGAATCAGAAGGTAAAAGGCAGCGGCTTTTTCCGCACCGTATTTTACTTGCCGAGCGTGATTTCCGGTGTGGCGCTGGCGATGATTTGGGCGTGGGTGTACGACGGGGAATACGGTATTTTCAACTATTTGCTCAGTCTGGTTGGGATTACAGGTCCCGATTGGCTAAACGATACGACGTGGGCGCTCATTGCCATGGTAATCGCGAGTCTATGGGGGCAAGGCTCCATGGTATTGATTTTCCTGGCGGGGCTCAAAAGCATTCCGGAGAGCTTGTATGAAGCGGCTTCGATTGATGGGGCAGGGGCAGTACAAAAGTTTTTCCGCATTACACTGCCGATGGTGAGCCCAACGATTTTGTTTAACCTGATTATGACGATCATTAGTGCGTTCCAGCAGTTAAGTCTAGCACTCCTGCTCACAGGAGGCGGACCGTTGCAGTCTACGTATTTCTATGCCATGTACGCGTACGACAACGCCTTCAAATACTTCAAGATGGGATATGCTTCGGCGAACTCCTGGTTTATGTTTGCGATCATACTGGTATTGACCTTCATCGTGTTCAAAACGTCCAGCAAATGGGTGTACTACGAGGGCGACAACCGCAGGGGAGGGGAAGAAGCGTGATACGCAAAACGATCGCTTATGCGAGCTTGATCTTTTTCTCTTTCCTTTTTCTCGCACCGTTTTACTGGATGATCTCTACTGCGCTCAAGTCGGACGATGAGATTTTGCAGTATCCACCAAAATGGATTCCGGATGTGCTGCATTGGGAGAACTTCGGGAATGCGTGGATGTCGCAGCCGTTTCATCTCTATTTGGAAAACTCGTTGACGGTGACGATCCTGACTACGATTGGTCAGTTGATTTCGTCTTCGCTGGTCGCATACGGCTTTGCTCGGTTTACGTTTAAAGGGAGAGACTTTCTGTTTATGGTCGTTCTGGCTACGATGATGATTCCGTGGGAAGTGACGATGATCCCGCTGTACATGGAATTCAACTACCTGGGCTGGATCAATACGCTCAAGCCGTTGATTGTTCCTTCGTTCTTCGGGTCAGCGTTTTATATTTTCCTCATGCGACAGTTTATTTTGACCATTCCTCGTGAGCTGGATGAGGCAGCGCGTATTGATGGTGCGGGTTCGTTTCAGATTTACGCACGGATTATTATGCCGTTGATGATGCCTGCTCTGATTTTGGTGAGTGTATTCAACATCTTGGGCACATGGAACGATTATTTGGGTCCACTCATTTTCTTGAATGACCAAAGTCAGTACACGCTGACGCTGGGACTGGCGCAATTTAAAGGGATGTATGAAGTAGAGGCTACCGGGCTGATGGCGGTAACATTCCTGATCTCGCTTCCGCCGTTACTCCTCTTTTTCCTCGCACAACGATATATCGTAGACAATTCAGCTGGCGTTGCTATTAAGTAAGAGGCTATCAAGTAAGGAGGGAGCAGAAGTGGGGAATCGGGCGAAGTGGGAAGGCTGGGCATGGTCATTTCATCAATTTGGTGAGCGATTGTTGCGGATGGCGGCAGCGCATCTCATGTGGGTGGTGTGCACGCTCATGGGAGGCATCGTCTTTGGAATCTATCCAGCGACAGCTGCTCTGCACGACGTACTGAGCGGCAAGTGGAGTGACCGTGGGCTTCCGTCCGCCTTCTGGCATGCTTTTCGCCACTACTTCTGGAGGAGCCAATGGCTTGGCGCAGGGACGGTGCTAACGGGGGCAATTCTGTGGGGCGATGTGGTGTTCTTCCTGCGCTTGGGCTCCCTGTGGGGGCTCTCGATTGCGGCCGTTTTTGCGGGGATCGGATTCTTGCATGCGGCTACCTCTTGCCACGCCTTTTCCCTGCTTGTTCGGGAGGATGCAGACGTAAAGAGGACGCTCAAGCAATCGTTTTGGCTGGTCGCGGCCTTTCCGTTGCATTCGCTCGTCACGATGGGAGGCTTGCTCCTTCTCATGATTCTCTTGCTGGCGATTCCTGTTTTGCCGATCTTGTTGGGAGCGAGTCTGCCCGTCTGGTGGATGAACGCCAGATTCAGTCGTCTGTTGGAAAAGCGCGATCGTAAACGATCGACGAAGCAACCTCGAGGTGAGACATATGCAGTTTGATTTAGGAATCGTTCCTTTTAGCCGATACGGGTCGTATCTCGTACTCTCGCGACTAGGTAACGCCAAGCGAACAGAAGGGCTGTATTTACGCAATATTCGTGGAGGTGACAACCACGATGGCGCGATTTTTCGAATCGAAATGGTAGCGGATGGTGTGGCGATTCCATTTGAGACGGAGGCTACACCAACCTTGCTGCGTCTTTACGGGGATAAAGGCGAAGTGAAGCTGTGCATGAGCGAGCCGCAGCTGGTGCAGGTACGTGGTCAAGGTGTTGGATTGCGACTGGTGCTGGAATCGACGGCAGCTGATTATGCGATTCAAGCAGGAGCCGGATGCTGGGAAATCAATCATTTTTCCACGGAAATTCGCTTGCGAGTGACTCCGCTTGCTGGAGCGCTGATGGTCAACCCTACGAAGGCATCGCGTGAACAGCAAGTAAGCGTAACCTTTCATCCCGACGAGGAAACAGATGTCTTGGAAGGTGTACTGGAGGAGTTCCACACCGTCTGGAAGGAACGCAGCTATCCCGCTTTTGCCGATGGTTGGGAACAGGTGCAAAAAGAGTACGACGATTGGCTGAAAAAGACACTTTCTGTATCTGAGGAGCATCGCGAAGGCTTGAGTAAAGCACGAGAACTCGCGGCGTACATCACTTGGTCTTGTGTGGTGAGACCAGAAGGCTATCTGCCACGATCTGCGATGTACATGTCCAAAAACTGGATGACAAATATCTGGAGCTGGGATCATTGCTTCAATGCGATGGCACTGACGCGAGCAAACTTGCCGCTGGCGTGGGATCAGCTCATGATCTTTATCGACAGGCAGGACGAAAGTGGTGTCTTCCCCGATTTTATCAATGATCGGTATGCGTTGTGGAATTGCTGCAAGCCTCCGATTCACGGCTGGGCGCTGCGCTGGATGCTGGATCGGAACGACGCGATTACGAACGAGATGCTAGAAGAGGTGTACGAGCCGCTTTGTCGCTGGACCAATTGGTGGTTCCGTTACCGCGATGATGATCAAGACGGGATTCCGCAGTATAATCACGGCTATGACTGCGGCTGGGACAACAGCACAATTTTCCTCGATGGGGCGCCAATCGAAAGCCCGGACCTGCCTGCGTATTTGATTCTGCAAATGGATGTGTTGGCGGATTTGGCGAAGAGATTGGGACGTCATGAAGAGGCAGCGAGGTGGCTGGAAAAGGCCGAAATGACGCTGCAACGGCTCATGGAGAAGCATTGGAACGGGGAGAATTTCTACGCGACTCACTCCGGAAGCGATCAGCCTACCCAAGGAGACAGCTTGATTCGCTATATGCCACTGGTGCTTGGCGAAAAGCTGCCGCAGGACATCCGAGCCAAGCTGATTGCGGACTTGCAGGAGCGGTTTTTGACCGAGAATGGATTGGCTACGGAGAGTCCAACTAGTTCCTTCTACCGCGCGGATGGCTATTGGCTAGGTCCGATCTGGGCACCAGTGACGATGCTGTTGGTAGATGGATTACGGAGAGCAGGCGAAGTAGCGTTTTCTCAGGAGATTGCCAGACGTTTTTGTCGAATGGCAGCCCGCAGTGGAATGGCGGAAAATTTCGATGCGCTGACAGGGGATGGACTGAGAGACCGGGCATTTACTTGGACGTCCAGTGTGTTTTTGATGTTGGCTCATGAATATGTATAGGAGAAGTTCATAGAGGGGTACCGCCAGCAAAACGCAGTTAACTTAACTAGTCAGAATGGGTGACTTTACAGTATTCAATGTAGAGTTGCCCATTCTTTTTATTTCATCAAATACTAGATATCTATATTCAATTTTATAGTATTCATAGTACATTGAGTTAGGTGTTTTGACCTAGAGGCATTAA
>NZ_JABMIV010000015.1:0-106807 GCF_013332445.1 Brevibacillus sp. HB1.1
CGTGCAGGATAGTTCAAAATAATGTGGATATGGTAAGTAAACTAATCTAAACACGCGAGGTGCGCTTTGAACTTAATACAAACGATCATAAGAAGATTTAACCTTAATGTTTTAAGTATAGATAATGTTCCTGAGTCTTTTAGTTCACAAGTATACAAACTGAATCTTACTAGTGGCGAAACTGTATATGCGAAGATCCCTTATAATAGGGATAAACTGTTTCGTGAATATCGTATGCTTGAATTGTTGTGCGAGGTAATACCGGTTCCAAAAGTATTAGATTTCTGGGGTGGGAATGACTTTATTTCTGGTGCCTTACTTCTATCTCAGATTCAAGGAATACCGTGTGCAGGTACAATTGACGATGAACTGTCATTTCAAATTGGGCTGTATCATGCCAAGCTGCATGACGTGAAAATGCCGGGGTATGGTGTTGAAGGTGTAGAAGGTTATCAGTTTCTTAATGAAAATAATTGGAGACTATACATAAAAAATAACTTTGAAAAGTTGAAAGAACCTTGTAAGGAAGTCCTTGAGAGAGGACTTTTCGAAAAATGTATTAATCACTTTGAGAGTGCCTTCTCAGCATTACCTCATCCTGATAGACCCTGCGTTGTTCATATGGATTTCCGACCAGGAAATATATTAACAAATAATAATGAGGTCGTTGGAATTATTGACTTTGAAAGTGCACGGGGAGGATCTTCAGAAATAGATTTTACAAAAATTAATCGATATGTTTGGGAAGTAAATCCTCAAAGAAGAGTTTCGTATATAGAGGGATATTCAACAATTCGTCCCATAATGGAATTGGATACAATACTTCCCTTTTATGATTTTTACGATGCTTTTAGTGCTGTTGTCTGGTGTAAAAACAGGGGAATTGAAAAAAATAAAGCGTTCCTCAAGGAAAGTATTTCTGTGTTGCAGAAATCCGTTGGTTGTTGAGCTAGAGGGATCGATAGTGTCATAAACAAAAAAACAGTCTAACACTTTATTTTGTGTTCTTGACTGGTTCTTGGTTTATAAAGATCGATTAGCCTAACTCTTTTCCTCGAACAGAGATAATTAAACAACTTAAAGCTACTTTGAATACATGTAAACAATGTGACAACCTTTGAATTAACAGTGATTGTCACATTGGAGTTAAGATAAACGCGGATTTACAACGTTAAGGGATTCATAAAATTCGGAGAAGGTGGAAAAGATCCAAAAGAATACTGCTGCCTATAAAGAGGTGATTCAGGAGTTTGAAAAAATGTACCAAGAAGCAGAGTGGATAAGGAATATCCCGTTGTTTAAAGATTTGGTATCATCCCCACTTGCGGATCAGATTCGGTATTTAGATAAATTAAAGTCAGAATTGGAAGTTAAGAAATAAAGATGATACTTCATGAGGAAGAGAAAGGGAATTCTCGCTTTGGAACGAAAAAACAGCCGATTACACCTTAACCGGGTACAGCCGAGATACATGCAAAAATGGGTCATAGTCTTACTTTTATTTCCAAATGTTGATTTTATCGAATTCTCCTGCCATGTCACAAACTGCATTCGAAAAATGACAATTGCTGTAAGCTTGTGACCCAAAATTACTCGTATCTCGGCTGTACCCCTAGATGTGCTACGGCTTTCCTTTGATGGAAAAGAAACAGCAACCATTCATAAATCCGGTTGCTGTTGTATCTCTCATTTTGGTTACTCAACATAACTATGTACAACATTGTGCTACTTTCAATTCATCACTTCTTCTTATCCATAAAGATCCGTCTTCTTTGATCATATAATCAATTTTATTACTCTTTAAAGCTTCTATCTGTTCTGAAGATGGTCCATCAGAAAGTCTATAGTAATCGTTTCCAGTCCCTACATATAAAAATCCAAATACTAGCACCACAACTATTGCTGTTGCAGCCAAAGACACGATTAATTTATTCTTCATAAATATCACCTTCTTTCAAAAAGGAGAATCAGGAATAATCATTCCTGATTCTCTTTTTTCTTACGTAATAGGGGGAAGATCTTGATCTACATAATCCTCTTCTTTACCTGTAAATCTCTCTAGTGTCCAGGTACTCTCTTTTTTGTTTGGTTTATTTATTTTTTTAAGCTTTCCGCTTTTGTATAACTCATCAATCGCAATTTTAACGTCTGAACGACTGCTATTACTGTCTATCCCCTCTTGTGCTGCTTTGTATCGTCCTTCTTCATTATTGTGCATATCCATTTTATATGTTAAAGATTTTTTGTTTTGATAGGAAGCACCATCTTCGTGTGCACTCGTCCACTTTTCTGCCCAACTATCATTCACTGCCCATACTATCCACATGTTCCATAATGCATGTCGAAAAGCATCTGATTCTTCATCAGTACCATTTCTACCGAAAGCTAGTTCTGTATAATTCCATGCCCCTTTCCCTGCCATAAGAGCTTTAAATCCTTTTGACGGCGATTGATCATACAATGCCTGCTCTTTTGGATTCAGTGTAACTACTCCATCAGCATAATCATAGAAATCATCCCAATCACCATCAGAGCTTGAAGCCAGGTTCTTTATATTTTGGTTATCATTGTTGTATATTTCGCACAATTCCAAAAAATGTTCATTAATTTCATCTTCAGTCGCTTTTGGGTGATCTTTTTCATATTGAGTCAACTCTTCTAAAATTTTTTCTGAAAATCTAAAGTCAACTTTCTCATAAGATTTTTCGTATTTCTTTTTCTCCTCGGAAATACTTTCAGCGATTTTCTCTGTACTTTTAGCAGATGCTGGCGTCAAGACTGACACTGGAGCAACTAATAATGAGAACACGACGAAAGGCACTAATACTCTTTTAAATTTCTTCATAGGCTTCTCTATCCCTCTTTTCATGTTTCTACATCTTTACGCTTCTGACTATAATGGGCATTGCCCGTTGTGAAAGCTCCTCCTTAATAGAATATCCAAATTGTACCATAATTTCTAAAAATAACCTTACTTCCTTTTTGTAGAAAATATAGAAAAACTGGAAAAATTATTTTCTCGATAGAATCACGTGCTATAGTAGTATCCATAAAAAGGGAATTGTATTGGGGGTTAATAGCTGTGGTTATGGCGGAAATGAGATCGTCGTTTGGCTGCGTTTTGAAAAGGTATCGAGAAGAGGCGGGGCTGACTTTAGCGGAGTTATCTAGAAAAACAGACATATCCTCTGGCACGATCAGTAAGATCGAAACAGACTCTCTCACTTTGCCAAATATGCGGAATGTAATTCGATTAGCTGAAACGCTAGACATATCTTTGTACGAGGCGGTTATGCCATATTTATATAAAATTAAAAGGACTAAAACGTTTGAATTATTGCTGGAAACGGCGATCAATCAGGGGAATGCCGTTCTTACGCAAAAAATCGCATCTAAGCTATTAGAATGCCCTAAGAGCAACACGTTTCTTTCGTTAGATTATCTTTATCAATTGGCGGGAAATACGGAAAATATAGAATTTCGATTTTTAATATATGGTGTGATTTCTCAGTATTCGCGCGAACATGGTATCCCTGTATTTTTAGCCAGGTCGTTATATCAGAAATATCTTATTCAACGTGATAGCTTTAAAAAATTGGACGAGTCGTATATAGAAGGTATGGAGTTATTGCACTATATTTCATATCTACACGTGGATGAAAGGGTTATGACTTACTATAAGTTGGGTTCGCATGCGTTATTTCGAGGATGTCATGAAGAGTGCATTCATCTATGTAAGAAAGGTATTAATGAAGATCATAAGCGAGATGAGCTGACAGCAAAAGCGTACCTAGCTATTATCATCGCTTACATTGAGTTAAGAGACTATATTCTTGCTAAAGTATATTTGGATGCGTATGAACAATTAGATTGTTTAAATGTACAGAAAGAATCTCAATATCTTCGAGCTATATTATACGCAAAGACTACGGATGATATTGAAAAGGCAGTACCATTATTATTAGATTGCTTGCACATGCGCCCGCAAAACGAAAAGTTACCAGTGGTAAATGATCTGCTGGATATTTATACAAGATTAGGTGATGAGTTGGGGGTCGTAGATATTTTTCAGTCAGAATCGTCATTTTTGCCGACTAACGTTGGTACACCGAACCAATGTACTCATCTAGGTTTATATTTTCGCGCAAAAGGGAATTTTTACATTGAAAAAGGCGATTTAGATATGGGGTGTGCCAGTTTATTAGAAAGTGCTATGTATTATAAGAAAATGATGAAATTGGAAGAAGCGATTAAAAGCATTGGGTATTTATTTGAATACTATACAGCTAACAAGGAAAATTTACCTTTTGACATACTCCAAAAAATGGAAATATTGTATACTGTACATAATACCTAAACCCGCAAGGGGGTGATACTCGTGAAAAAGTTGATGATGTCTTTATGTATTTTATCCGCGTTATTTGTCGTACCAGTTGGGGTAGATACGTTAAGTAAAGAACCTCCGATTGCAAAACACTATCCTGACCCATGGTAAGCCAATTTGCTCCCGACTCCGGTCGGGTTTTTTTGTGTTCAAAGGGGTAGCGCCAACATTTTGACCGATTTATACGCTTAGCATTAGCGGACGTAACTGGCCGTTTTCTGGCATGCTGATGACCGATAATGATGTTTAGCGGTCATTCGCTTAGAGTAAGAGAAATCGGCTTTTTATGCGGCTTAACGTCTTTAGCGTATATTTCCGTTAAAATGTTGGCGGTCGCCCTCAAAAAGCATGCTTTTTGAAATTGCTCCAAATAGATGCAATCACCATTTTTTGTAAGTGTGTGACCCAGAATTACTCGTATCTCGGATGTACCCCTTAACGTGGTGAAAACCGGCTGTTTTTGTGTCCATCTTCCCTTAACGTTGAAAATTCGCGTTTTGCTGGCGGTACTTCATAGGGAAAAACACACGGGCATGGTAGATGACGAATCGATCATGCCCGTTGCTTGTTTTGTTTTACAGCACTTTACTGAGAAACGCCTTTGTTCTCTCATGCTGGGGATTGTCAAAAATCTCGGCAGGCTTGCCTTCCTCTACAATATATCCGCCATCCATGAAAATCACGCGATCGGCTACTTCACGGGCAAAGCCCATCTCATGCGTAACCACGACCATCGTCATTCCTTCTTTGGCCAAATCTTTCATCACCTGAAGAACTTCCCCTACCATTTCCGGGTCGAGTGCAGAGGTAGGTTCATCGAACAACATGATATGAGGGTCCATGGCGAGCGCCCGGGTAATGGCTACGCGCTGCTGTTGACCACCAGACAACCGATCTGGATACACGTCTCGCTTGTCCGCCAAATCTACTTTTTTCAGCAATTCCAGCGCCTTTTGTTCATTTTGCTGACGCTCTGAATTTTTGATGTGCTTGGGTGCGAGCATAATGTTTTCCAATACAGTGAGATGCGGGAATAGATTGAACCGTTGAAACACCATGCCGACACGCTCTCGCAGCTTGTTAATGTCCACTTTGGGGGAAGTAACCTCCACACCCTCAATGGTGATCTTGCCCGATGTCACCTCTTCCAACTGGTTCAGGCAGCGCAGAAACGTACTTTTTCCCGAGCCGGAGGGACCGATGACACAGACAACTTCGCGCTCTTCAATGGTAGTCGAGATGTCTTTTAAGACTTCCAACGAGCCAAAGCTCTTTTTTAAATTCTCCACATGAATCATTTCGCGAACCTCCTCTCAAGGGAACGAGATAGCAGACTGAGGATGTAGATCATCAGGAAATAGAAGACCGCTACTACTGCCCAAATTTCAAACGAGCGGAAGTTGCCAGAGATGATAATCTCACCACTGTTCATCAGTTCACGGATACCAATGACCGTTAAGAGCGAGGTGTCTTTTAGCGTCACGATGAATTGGTTGACGAAAGCAGGAATCATGCGGCGAACAGCCTGGGGCAAGATAACTAGGCGCATAGCTTTTCCGTGCGTGAGTCCCAGGGAGCGAGCAGCTTCCATCTGCCCTTTATCGATGGAGAGAATTCCTCCTCGGAAAATTTCAGCCAGGTACGCTCCGGCATTGAGACTGAGCGCAAGAATACCCGCAGTTGTCTCTGGAATTTTGATATCAAGGACAGGCGGTAATCCAAAATAAATAAAGAAGATTTGAACCAACAGCGGTGTGCCGCGGAGAAAGTCAACGTAAGCGGTTGCAATGCCGCGAAGCACTTTGGACCGGCTTGTACTCATCAAGCCAAAAAGCAATCCGATTAAGAGAGCAAAAAACAGGGAAATGACCGTTATTTTTAGCGTGACCACAGAGCCTTGGGCCAAGACAGGAAGCGCATCGACAATGACATCCCAACTACTGCTCATTTGGACAACTCCATTCTTTCTAAGGTGAAAAAAAGGCGCGTCTCGCGCCTTTATTTTTTGGTGCTCAAGTAGGTGTTGATGATTTCATCGTATTTTCCATTCTCTTTCAGCTTCTTCAGACCGGAGTTGAGTTTGTCTTGCAGCTCTTTGTTGCCTTTTAAAACCGCGATGCCGTAGTGGTCACCATTGAGACGGTCGCCTACAATTTTTAGCTTGGAAGCAGGGTCTACCGTAATTTTATACGAGATAACCGGATAGTCTTCGATGGTCACATCAGCGTTGCCGTTCTGAACTTCTTGGAACATGGAAGGGCTATCGTCGAAGTATTTGACAGTCGCTCCGTATTTTTTCCCGAGCTCATCAGCAAAGGTCGCACCAGTCGTGCCTTTTTTGATGGCAATCGTTTTGCCAGCCAAATCTGCCTCCCCATTGATCGTTGTGTTGTCCTCACGTACGACCAGAGAAAGACCTGCTTGATAGTAAGGTTCAGAGAAATCTAAAATTTCTTTGCGCTTATCTGTGATGCTGATTCCGGCAATGGCTCCGTCCAATTGCTTCGCTTGAACAGCCGGAATGATTCCTTTGAAGTCCATCGGCTTAATTTCTACCTCAAAGCCCTCTTCTTTGGCGATGGCGTTGATCAGGTCGATGTCAATTCCCACGTACTTTCCGTCTTTTTCAAACTCAAAGGGTGGGTATGTTGCATCTGTACCAATAACGTACTTCTTGGCACCCGACTGCCCAGATGTTGAGGAAGCTTGATCCGTGCCAGTGCCACATGCACTTACCGTGAGTGCCAACAAACTAGAAACAACAGCAACCATTAGTTTTTTCATAAATTACCCCCAAGTATATTTATGATAGATATGATATGGACATGAATATAGTAATATAGAAAAGTCGGTAAAGTCAAAACAAACTGAAAGTAATTATTATCCATAATTGTATGAACGTTATCATGGTGAGATAACAGAAATGTTTTTTCATACCTGCTATAATGGTAGCAAATGTATAAAAGGGATGGGAAAAACGATGAAGCAGGTCACCATATTGATCGCCGACGATGAAGCGGAGATTGCTGAGCTCGTTGCCTTGCATGTGAAAAAAGAAGGTTACCACACAATTATCGCAGCGGATGGAAGGGAAGCACTCCAAGCTGTGCAGACGCATTCGATTGATTTGGCAATCCTCGATATTATGATGCCTGGGCTGGATGGCTATGAGGTCACCCGTCTCATTCGTGAACAGCACAATATGCCGATTATCTTTTTGAGTGCCAAGACGTCCGATCTGGATAAAATTTCCGGATTGGTGATGGGCGCAGATGATTATATGACCAAGCCATTCAATCCAATGGAATTGGTCGCTCGTGTGAATGCCCAGCTGCGACGCTTTAAGCAGCTGAATCAACCAGCAGTAGCAGTAGCGAGTAACAAGGTCTTAGAGGCAGGTGGACTTGTCATTTACCCTGAGCAGCGAACCGTGAGCCTGTACGGAGAAACGATTGAGTTAACGCCGAAAGAGTTTGATATTCTCTACCTGCTGGCCAGCTATCCCAAGAAGGTGTTTAGTGCGGATAATATTTTCCAGCAGGTGTGGGGCGAAGCGTACTATGAAGGCTGCAATACAGTCATGGTGCACATTCGCACCTTGCGAAAGAAGCTGGGTGAAGAAAAAACCAAGAACAAGTGGATCAAAACGGTCTGGGGCGTCGGGTATTCATTCCATGGATAACATGATACGAAGCTTTCGGTTCCAAATGGTCAAGCTTCTGGGCCTAAGTCTGCTTCTATCCGGTGCGGTTACCTATGTGATCTTTAAAGCGCTTCAGCTTTACTATCGAACACAGGTGAAGATGGAAAGCATTTTAGCGCCGATTCGCTATTTTATGCGAGAAATAGGGGACATTTACTTCTTTTTGATTTTTTTTGTTCCCCTAGCCATCTTGTTTTTCTTCTTGCTAACCAAAAGGTATGCCATCTATTTTCAGGAGATTTCCAGAGGGATTCATCATCTTGCAAATGGCGACTTTACCCATCATGTTCAAATACCGTCGAACGATGAGTTCGCAGATATTGCCAAGGACATCAATCTGGCGGGTGAAAAATTGCAGGAAGCTGTACAAAGAGGGGATTTTGCCGAAAGCAGCAAGGATCAGTTGGTTTTGAACCTGGCGCATGACCTACGAACGCCGCTGACTTCTGTTTTAGGGTATTTGGACATCATTTTGCGGGACGAGCAGTTAACGGTGGAACAAGCCAGGCATTACACGAATATTGCTTTTACCAAGTCGCAGCGTTTGGAAAAGCTGATCGATGAGCTCTTCGAAATTACGAAAATGAACTACGGCATGCTCACCCTCCAACAGAACCTGATTGATCTGAGTGAATTACTCATGCAGTTAAACGAGGAGCTATATCCTTCCCTGGAGAAAAATCAGTTGGAAGCCAGAATGAATGTGGCATCACGATTGACGGTTTACGGGGATGGCGAGCTCTTGGCACGCGTTTTCGAGAACATCATGACCAATGCCATCCGCTACGGGCACGATGGTCAGTTTGTTGATATCAAAGGTTTTCTTGCGGGTGACGAGGTCGTTGTGCAGATTATCAATTATGGTCACGAGATTCCCCCGGAAGATCTGCCGCATCTTTTCGAAATGTTTTACACGGGAGACAAGGCCAGAAGCCATCAAAACGGAAGCACAGGTCTTGGGCTATTTATCGCCAAAAATATCGTCGAGCGCCACGAAGGGACGATTTCTGCGCAAAGCAATTTGATCCGCACCGTTTTTGAAATACGCTTACCTTACGAACAGACTACCTCACTTTAAAAAAATTTAAGGATTACCCCACTTTTTCTTTTAAAAGTTTTTCTTATCCTGATCGGGTGACGAGCCAGGGTGGAAACTGCGAAGGAAGAAGTGGGGTTTTTGGATTGGCCAAAGATGACCGGAGCTTACAGTTTTTGGGGAGGTAAGGAAGGATGAAAAAGCGTTTGTGGATCTGGCTGGGGGTAGGCGTGCTTGTCGCTGGGCTTGGCGGCTATGCGGCTTCTTCGGGCGAAAAGAAGAATGGCATTCCTGTCATGTTATCAACGGTGGTAACGGCCGACTTGGAAAGCACGATTTTGACGTCGGGCATGGTCAAAGTACGAAATGAACATACATTGTTCGCTAACTATGCAGGAGAACTGCGGAATTTCTCCATCAAGGAGGGAGACAAAGTGACGAAAGGGCAGGTGATCGGCAATATCGACATGTCCGATGTCAGCAATGAAATCATGGATATCGAGGCACAGATCACCATTCAGGAAGCGAATATCGTAAAGCTCTCCAAAGGTGTGGAGCCTGAGGAAGTCACGAAAATGCAGGAGCAGCTTGCCCAGCATGAACGCGAATACCAAACGGCATTAAAAGATTACCAGCGAACGCAATCGCTGTTTACCGCAGGTGTGTCTACCCAACAGGCTGTAGAGGAGGCGAAGCAAAAGCTACAGACTGCGGAATCAAGAGTAAGGGTCGCGAAGCAAGATTTACTTTTGAAGCAAAAAGGGCCAGACAAGGCAGAGATTCGCTCCTACGAGGCGCAAATTCAAAAGCTGAATTTGGAAAAAGCAAAATATGAAAAGCAACGTGTGCAAAGCAGCATCGTGTCTCCGATTGAGGGGACGGTGCTCTCCATGAAGGTGAAACAAGGGAAGTACCTAAGTAAAGGCGAGGAAATTCTCACGGTTGGAGATACCAATGATGTTATGGTCGAAGCAGCAGTTGGAGAATCTGACTTGCGTAAAATCAAAATCGGACAGGATGCGGTGGTCTCAGGCATTTCCTTAGGCGGAGAACAGTTGCAAGGTAAGGTGTTGCGCATATCTCCTATGGCTGTAACCAGCAAAGAGCCGGGTGGAGAGAGTACGGGAGTGCCAGTCGCTGTTCATCTAAATGAGACGAGGGAGTATTTGAAGCCAGGTTTTCACGTGGATGTGAACATCGTCCTGCAAAAAGCAGCAAACGCTATGCAAGTCCCCATTGAGGCAGTCGTGACGGATCAAGATGGATCTTTCTTTGTCTGGGTAGTGGAAAATGGCAAGGCCAAGAAGAAAAAAGTGACGACTGGAATTGAAAGTGAATTGTTTATCCAAATTGAAAGCGGATTGGATGGCAGTGAAGAATTGGTAGCGAATCCACCGGAAACCTTGCAAGAAAATGAAGTGATCTTCCAAGCATCTCCCGAAGAGTTTGCGGGGTAAAGGAGGATACATATGCTGACCATTGAGGGGTTAACCAAACAATACAAGACGGATGAGCTGGAATTGTTTGCTTTGCAAAATATCAATATCCACGTGGCTCAAGGTGAATTCGTGGCGATCGTGGGACCTTCTGGTTCCGGAAAATCGACGTTTATGAACATGCTGGGTTGTCTGGATCGGCCAACCTCCGGATCGTATGTCTTGGATGGAATTGATGTTACGCAATTGAAGGATAGTGGGCTGGCGCAGGTACGCAATCAAAAAATCGGCTTTGTCTTTCAATCGTTTCATCTGTTGCCACGTGCTACTTCGCTGCGAAACGTAGAGTTGCCGATGATGTATGCGGGCGTCGGCATGACAGAACGCAAAAAAAGAGCGAAAGCGGCGTTGCAGCGTGTCGGACTCGGCCAGCGGATGGAACATAAACCGACGCAGCTGTCCGGCGGTCAAAGACAGCGTGTCGCCATTGCCAGAGCGCTGGTCAACCAGCCTGCGATTTTACTTGCTGACGAGCCGACGGGGAATCTGGACAGTCGTTCCAGCATCGAGATCATGGCGATTTTTCAGGAGCTGCATGCGCAAGGGGTAACGATTCTGCTCGTCACGCACGAGGCGGATATCGCCCAGCATGCCGAACGGGTCATTACGTTTCGAGATGGTCATATCATCCGAGATGAGCGAGTGGAGGAGCGCTTGTTTGCTACTGCGTCCGAGGAGGTGATCCTCACGTGAATTTACTCGAAAGCTTTCGTACGGCTCTGGAAGGGATTGGAACAAATAAGCTCCGAGCTACCTTGACGATGTCTGGGATCATCATCGGAATCATGTCTGTTATTGCTGTAATTACACTAGGAAACGGCAGTCAACAGGCCTATACCGATCAGTTGGAGAAGCTGGGTGCTACTAATTTCAGCGTTACTGTTTGGTGGGACCAAGGAAGCAAGATTACTGATTTGACAGTGGAGGATGCTTATGCACTTCCCCAACAATCGCCCTACATTGAAGAGGCCGTGCCGTTCACAAATCTTTTTGGAACGATTCGTGGCCCGAAAAAGGGGAAGGACGCAAGTATACAAGGAACAAATGAGGATCTGTTAAAGGTTCAACCCAACTTGAAACTAGTTGCAGGCAGATATTTTACTGCGAAGGAAGTAAGAGAGGGGAAGCCGGTTATCGTTTTAACCGAAAAATTAGCGGCAGGGCTTTTCGGACGTGAAGACCCGATTGGCAAGCGTTTGACTTTCAAAGCAGCATCCGTCATCGTTATTGGCGTGGTAAGGGAAGCCAAGCTGATGGTTGAGGCTGGTCGATCAGAGGGTGCCTATATGCCGATTACCTTTCTGCACAATATGGACGGGTACAAGTACGTTCATACGATAACCGTAAAAGCCAAGTCGAAGGAAACGATGGAAGCAGCCAAGAGTCAGACAGAGAAATACTTAAACCGCAGGCACGATCGCGAAAACTACTACCAAATCGATAGTATTGAGAACGCACTGGGGGAGATGGATTCCTTTTCCGGCACGCTCACCACGATCTTTAGTGTTGCAGCCGGGATTGCGCTGTTTGTCGGTGGGATTGGCGTCATGAACATCATGCTCGTATCTGTCACGGAGCGGACGCGGGAAATTGGCATTCGCAAAGCGTTAGGCGCGCGTTACGGAGATATTATGCTACAGTTTTTGATCGAATCGATGATCGTCTGCTTGATTGGTGGAACGATTGGGGTGCTGCTCGGCATCGGGACAGCCATGTTTGCCTCGCAATATGTCGATGTGCCGCCGCTATTATCGTGGGAAAGTATCGTAATCGCCTTCGGGTTCTCCAGTGCCATCGGTATTTTCTTTGGCCTCTATCCGGCTCATAAGGCAGCCAGACTCAATCCGATTGATGCGTTGCGATATGAGTGAGGAATGAAAAAGAAATGACTAGCAGATATCACTGCTAGTCATTTTTCTAACGTATAGGAATTTATAAAATAAATTCCGGAGCGCATGGAAACTTTCCGCTAAAACGCGGTCGCTCCTCCTTGAAAAGGCCTCGATAGAGGTTTTCTTATTAGTCTCGAACCGATTGTAATGCCGTTGACCAACTAATCACTTGATTTAACATGTCGTTTACATGTGGGATGTGCAATTCGGATGGTGTAAAGACCGTGTAATTTTCAAAATCAGTAAATAGATTGAAGGCAGGTTGTGTACGAACGTCGGCCACCTGCAATTCCCCCAGGATTCCACGCAAGTGCTCTGCTGCACGAGTTCCGCCTGACGAACCATAGCTGACGATACCAGCCGCTTTGTTGTACCATTCCTTGCGGGCGAGGTCGAGTGCGTTTTTTAATACCCCTGTGATGCTGTGGTTGTATTCGGCGGTAACGAATACGAATCCATCCAGGCTGGATAGCTTTGTCGCCCATGCGGCTACTTGTTGCTCACCACTCGGATCGCCAAAGAACGGTAAGTGAAAGTCCGCAATATCAACGATTTCATACGCTGCATCTCCTCGTTGATCGGCAACTCCTTTGAGCCACGCACCTACTTGGGGACTGACTCGACCTGGGCGAGAGCTACCCAGAATAATCCCGATTTTTAAGCTTGAAGTACTCATGGTTCGTTCCTCCTTATGCGGCTTAGTTTAATCCTAGTTCTTTGGATCAAACATTATGCTTAAAAAAATGCCGCAACTGTAAAGCTCAGTTGCGGCATCGGAGTCTTAGGAGTAATGAATCGAAAGAAAGTTCCAGTAAAATAAATAGCCAGTATACAGGATGGAGAGTACCGCTGCTACACTATTCGCTACCTTCCAGCGATCGCGCTCCTTGGCTGTTCCGATTCGCAGGAGCAAATAAGCGGCAATGACCAACGAAACAATCGGTAGGGATGCGACAATCACTTGGTAGAAGGCCGGGTAGCCATAGACAAGCTCTGCGTTTGCATAGGTGAATTGGATGATAAAAAATAAGCTATGAAGCAGAGCCATAATCGGAACGATCTTCGAAATAGCGTGCGATTGATTGCGCCATTTGCGTAGCCCGACACGAGCGATCCAGACGAGCGAAAGAAGGATGAACGCGATTCCGGGAATCACATACAGAGCCAGGAGAACAGGCGGACTTTCGATGAAGGAGATACGAGGAAGTGAAAAGTTCATCGGTCCTGTCATATAAAATTTCCCTTGGTCCTCGTGAAAATATAGCTGTTCCTCACCGCCGATCTCTTGAAAGAAATGATCGTCTACCTGCACAAACTTTTTCTCAAGGGATTGCTGTCCTTCATTCTGGAACAAACCAGTCACGGATATCGTCTGCGCCTCCAATGCCTTCACTGTGTAGGTGTAGCTGCTGAGCAGGCGAAGCCCTTTGCCCCAGCCATTCTCGGGCGTCAGGGTAAGCAGATATTGACCTTCCAGCTTTTTCATTTCGTCTATGGTGCCATCAACAGGAGTTAGGGGCTTGCGTACTTGCTCTGTCAGTAGCTTGTCGGTAAACGCGTTCACGACCTTACCGTGCAGCTCCAAGCCCGGATGCGTGGCGTTCACCGTAACAAAGATGCCGATTGATTCTGAGGGAATCAGCACCATTTTCGAGATAAAGCCATCAATTCCACCGTTTGCCCATAGGGTAGGAATGCCGTTTTTCGTCTCTCCTTTAAAAAAGCCGTAGCCGATCCCGTACATGCGTTTATGGGCCGCGAATTGTTGGGCATGCATAAGCTGGACAGTCTCTGGTTTGAGCAGAGATGTGCCGTTATAGCTGCCGCCAGAAAGATGGGCGATCATATAGGGGGCGAAGTCGACGGGTGTCATATTAGCAGCACCACTCCCTGGGAAAATAATCCCCGAGTAAGGAATCGTTTGATAGCCGTTTCCGTCGTAATAATAGCTTTTAGCCAGATTGCTCCTGTCTTGCGGGAGATACAATTCGGCGGAATTCATACCTAGCGGGCGGAAGATATTCTCCCGCATATAATCATGCAAAGATTGACCGGAAGCTTGTTCGACTACACTTCCTAACAATCCGGTGCCCGCATTACTGTATTGAAATTTGCTGCCAGGCGTGAAAATCGTCTCCTGCATCTGAAGCGTTTCATTTACGGTCTCGGTCGAGAATTCCGGTATCACACTCTGACGGTTGTCTCTTTTATAAATTTTTTCATCTATACCGGCTGTATGTGTGAGCAGGTGGTGGAGTGTGATTGGGCCGTAACGATTATTGGTAATTTTGTAGTCTTTTAGGACGGTATTCAAATCTTCGCGTAAGGAAAGTTTGCCTTGTTCCACGAGCTGCATCGCTGCAGTAGCGGTAAACGACTTGGTCACGGAACCGATTCGAAACACCGTACGCTCAGGATCAACGGGGATTTGCTGTTCGACGTCGGCAAAACCATAGCCTTTTTTAAAAATGATACGATCTCCCTGGGTAATGACAATGGCTGCGCCTGGGATATGCAGGTTGTTCATTTCATTTTGCATGAGGGGATCAACTACTTGTTCGATGGAAGGAGCAGTAAGCGGCGAGCGAGCATTGGCCACTGATAGAGGCTGTATCAGCATGAGGCAGGATACGAGCAGAACGGCAAACCATTTTCGTAGAGCAAATAATGTCATGTTCATCACCTTTCGCGTTTTGCGTCAGTCAATTGTTGTAAGGCCAGCGACAGGGATGAGTATAGGATGAGGAGTGTCACGGTGAGAAGTAACAGAATGTCATTGTTTATCGTGATAGTAGCTGGTCGTCATCTGATAATATAATGGAGAAAAAGTTTGGGTGTAGATGAGGTGTGCCAATTGCTTGCATTTGTTAAACGATGGTTATGGGTCGACTGGATGATCTTCACCATCCACTTTATGTGGGGATTGACGATTATTCTTGGTTTTGTCCGCCATCACGATCAATTGCCTTATCCGATAGTGATTACATTGATCGTTTCGTTCTTAGTGCTTGTCGTCCCCAGTTGTTTGCGTCGATACTCTCGTAACTTATATTTGTTCGCTGAGATTATTTTGAGTGGAGGCTTGTGCATTGCCTTGAACTTCTTTTTTGAAGGAGTAAGGTGGCAGTTTATCCCCATCGCTTTTCTCATCGGATATCACAGTGTGGAACGATCTTATCGCTGGACGGGACCATTGGCGATTTTGGTGATTCCGGCGATGCCGTTTCTTGTGGGCGAGGCAATTGGGTTTGCTTTCGAGCCTATAGTCGTAAGCGATCTAATTGTGTACCATTTCGCGGCATATGCGCTTGGTTTTGCCTTTCAATTGCTTAGCCGTATGCACAAGCAAGGCCTGATTATTCAACACCAGAACCAGATATTGGAGCAATACACTTCCCAGGTGGAGGAAATCACGCTGCTGGAAGAACGGAACAAAATGTCCAGAGAGCTGCATGACACGATCGGACACACGATGACATCGCTCATTATGGGTATGGAGATGCTTCGGTCTAAAATACCAGATGCGGAGGTTAGTCGGCTGGACATGCTTTTGCAGATGGCCCGACAAGGTTTGGATGAGTCCAGAGGGATTTTCCACAAATGGGCTCATAATGGCTATGAATCTGCTACGACCATGGAGTCCGCCTTCGTTGAATTGATCGGGCAATTTCAAGTGGCTACAGGGGTATCCGTCAAGCTGCGTATGTACGGCGCTGAGTATGCGTTGAGCCGTTCCGTGAAGCTGACTTTGTACCGCTGCTTGCAAGAAACACTGACCAATGCTGTGCGACACGGAAAAGCATCACAAATTCAAGTGGGACTTTACTTTGAAGAAGCTCTGATCCGATTGCAGGTCGAAGATAATGGGGAAGGAAATGGGACGATCGAATTCGGATTTGGTTTGCAATCGATGAAGGAAAGGCTGGAAGCACTCCAGGGACGATTATCGATCCATTGTATGGACGAAGGAGGTGTGACGGTCATTTGTAGTCTGCCAGCTATGCAGGCTGTACCAAGTGCAGGCATACGTATCCTGATCGTCGATGATCAGCCCATTGTGAGGGAAAGTTTGCAACTCGTTTTACAGAATCAGCAAGATTTACAAGTGGTCGGGGTCGCAGAGAACGGCTTGCTGGCACTGGACATTATCCCAAAAGAAAAGCCCGACGTCGTACTTTTGGACGTTCAAATGCCTGTCATGGACGGGGCGAAGACACTACAAGCGATACGTGAGCAGTGGCCGGATATGCGTGTCATTATGTTGACGACCTTCGAAGAAACAGCCCTTGCGACAGAAACGCTAGGGAGAGGCGCGAATGGCTACTTGTTAAAATCGGTTAGTCCGGTCGAGCTCGTAGAGGCGATACGAGTTGTTCATCAGGGTGAAGCGTTGATTAACCATAAGATTGCGGATGTCCTTTTCAAAGAAATGCGCTTGCAGCAAGAAGAGCTGAATGGGCTTCGCCAAAAGCAAGGACGCGAGTGTCCCTATGGATTGACGGAACGGGAAAGAGGCATATTGGCCTCGTTAGTAGAGGGGCTTCGCATGAAAACAATCGCGGAGAAAATCTTTCTTTCAGAAGGAACGGTACGCAATTGCACTACAGTGATTTATGCAAAACTGGGTGTAAAGAATCGCGAAGAGGCCGTTAAAAAAGCACGGGACGAGGGGCTTACTGGTTAGGTGGCCAGGTTTTTCAGGCTAGTTATGGTAGAATGGACAGTATCGAATGGAGGTTATATCAAAGATGAGTCAATTGCCAAATTGCCCAAAATGTCATTCAGAATACACGTACGAAGATGGAAGCTCCCTGGTATGCCCGGAATGCAGCCATGAGTGGACGTTGCAAGCAGACAGCGACAACAGTGAAGATAACAAGGTCATCAAGGATGCAAATGGAAACGTCTTGAACGATGGCGACACCGTAACCGTCATTAAAGACCTCAAAGTAAAAGGGACTTCATTGGTTGTGAAAATCG
Organism: Brevibacillus sp. HB1.1; assembly: GCF_013332445.1. Taxonomy (NCBI): domain Bacteria; kingdom Bacillati; phylum Bacillota; class Bacilli; order Caryophanales; family Paenibacillaceae; genus Brevibacillus; species Brevibacillus sp. HB1.1. The sequence goes on from NZ_JABMIV010000015.1 coordinate 17,492, forward strand.
GGACAAAAGTAAAAAATATCCGTTTGATTGACGGAGACCATGATATCGACTGCAAAATCGATGGTTTTGGTCCAATGAAATTGAAATCGGAATTTGTGAAAAAGGTGTAAGCTGGGAATGTAACGGACAAGAAAAAGCTGACTGCATGTTAGATGCAGTCAGCTTTTTTCGTAAAGGCAAAGTCTTGTTAGGTGAGACGGTGAATGGACCAGACGATGCCCTCGCCTCCTCCACCTAAGTTGAGGTTGATGGTCAAACCATTGGCAACATAGAACAAACCGAGTGTATCACCTGCATTGAGTTGAACGTCACCCGCGAGTGTGACGGTTCCTGCCCCCAGAATGGCTCTTAATGTGAGTACGAGCGCAACGTTTACGTTGAGAACAGGGAAATCGGCAATAATCAAATCCGTTGCGGTCGGAGTTATTCTTTGCACGACAAATGCGGGAGTAATTCCAGCGTCTAAGTTAACGGTAATGGCTGCGGTCGTTTCATAGTTAATGGTTGCCTTTATGGAGTAAGTTCCATTCGCTGGTACTGTGTAAGTGCCAGTTAGAGGGTTGAAACTTGGGCTGCCATAGTAGGGGCTGGCCGTTGACCAGTTAATTAATTGGGAAGATGCGCAAAGGGTCACAGTTGATAAGAAGCCAGAGAAGTTTTCTGCGGTGAAAGCAGGTCCAGTCGCGCCAGTAGCCCCGGTAGCCCCAGTAGGTCCGGTAGCGCCAGTGTCCCCAGTGTCTCCAGTAGGTCCGGTAGCACCAACGCCCGTCGCCCCCGTTATACCACCTGTGCTGTAGGATGGAACAGACAGGATGTTGTCCAGTTTCGATTGCAAGAGCATTTCTTTTTTCGCAACGTCTTGCAAGGTTTGGCGTACGCTTGTATTCACCAAAAGGAGATCGCTTAACGAAGCAGGAACAGTCAAACCTGGTAATGTACCAATGGCATATTGCAATTTTTCTGCTTCTGCATTAATAATATGCCCGAGGCTGAGCTCTTCGATGGCGATGGAAGTAAGGAGAAGATTGATAGCATCGTCTCTCGTTATAGTAATGGTGGGAGTAATATTGGGAATATTGGCTTGCGACATGGCATTCATCCTTCCTGTTACATTCAAAAACTTCTCACTATGCTATGAGGCGTTATCTGTGCAGGTGCCTGACTGTATAGAAACAGAAAAAAGCCAATCTGATTTCCAGATTGGCTTTTGTGTTAACCGGTAAGCGCCGTGCTCATCAAAAAATAGACCACCATTGCTTATGGCATTTATACATTCACCCACAGGGTGGGTAACTTTTTCATGATCACGAGGGGAGTCAGGTCAGAGACTCAAAATACCTTTTGTTGTAGAGAATGCTAGGGTGGGTTGGGTTGTATAAGTAGGCAATATCATTGTGGTGGCGTGATTTCTCGTTATCCCCCATTTGAGAATAGCATAAGCAGAGTTGAAGATGAGGTAGCCACGTCCAGGATACGTGGTCGATGTGTGCGAGCTTTTCAGCAGGTCGCTCCACTTGTGTTGCGAGATCATACCAAAAAATGGCGAGCAGCCAATTTTTATCTTCGACATGAAAGGCTCCAATCTGGCAGCACGCTTCCGCCCGTGGGCGATCGTAGTTGAACGTACGATATAGCGACGATAGAACATTTTGTCTCTCGTATAGATGGGAATAGCAATTCGCCAGCTTCAAGCAAGCGTTAATGTTGTCTTCTACCCAGCCTTGCTGGGTGTTCAGGAACTTCGTGTAAAAAATAATGGCCTCTTCATGATACTGATTGTCACGCAATTCATTCGCATAATAGTACAAGTCCCGTGGAGAGAATTCTTCCCCTTTAGCATCCCTGCGTCGGTAGATTTGCAGATTGCGGTCCGTGTATTCCTTCTGCTTGTTATGCGTGATGGATATGTCACTGTTGATGACGTTTCCGCTGACTTCCAAATATTCATGGACGGGTCCGATCCAGCGAAAACCACGGTCGCGTTTTACGAGGCGATTGCGGCGAATGCTGTACGCCACATTCCCATTGCTGTCCACAGAGAGGTTGTAGTTCATCGTGACACTGTCGATGCTGTAATTCAACGTAAGCTTCAACTCGCGGAAGAGCTGACGGTCTTTCTCTAGAAGGGTATCGTCTGCATCCAGCCACAAAATATAGGGGCATGTTGCCTTACTGAATGCATAGTTGCGGGCAGCGGAAAAATCATCAACCCACTCGAAATCATAAATGGTGCAGCCATAGTTGGACGCAATTTCTTTCGTGCGGTCTGTTGATCCCGTGTCGACGATAATGATTTCATCTACGAGATCCGCAACGGTGGAGAGGCAACACTCCAGAGCGTCTTCTTCATTTTTGACGATCATGCATAAACTGATTGAAATCTGATTCGCTTTCCCCGCTGTCATGCCATTTTTTTTGCGATACTCGCTCACTCCAGCCAGATCCGACTGACGGTAGATGTGGTACCCAGGAAGATGCGTATCCACATGCAAAGAAAAGCCCATAGCTACAGCCCGAACGCAAAAATGCCGATCTTCTCCCCAGAACGACAAGTTAGCTATTCGTTTAAAGCTGACGCCTGCCTCCAAGACCTTTCGATGGATGAACGTGCATGCACCGAGACCTCCTACCTCATACACACCCGGTTTACGCAGCATCTCTAAAAAGTTTTGGTTCTCCGCTGATTCGGACGCCCCTTCGCGAGTCAATGTGTATTGATCCATCAGCCAAACTTGAGGAAGCTCAATCGAATCAGGCTGCCAACGTGTCCAGTAAATGTTGGAAATAATATCTTTATTGGCTCGAAGCAATTGTTGCAGGGTGTGAGGGTGTAAAACGAGATCGGAATCGATCAAAAACAAGTAATCGAAACCCTCTTTGAGCGCATGGGAGATAATCGTATCTTTCATTTGCGCTACTTTCCAAATATTTCGTTCCGTCCAATAATGAGTCATTTCATTTCGGACATACGTGTCATCGTCTGTGTTTTTGAGGATGACGGTTCGTTTGTTCTCCTGCTCGAAATCAGCCAAGAGTGTACTGGATAGTGGGTCTTTGTTATCGTCAATGAACATGTAATGAATCAGTTCGTTTTTGGTAGTCAGCTCCGTGAGGGATTGAAGGAATTCCTCCAAAATGATCGGGAATTGTTGAACGGGACTACCGATTAAAATACGTTTTTTACCCATGGTACACCCCCATATGTAGCCATTGTTCAAACGGTTTCCGCAGATTTACTGAATAGCAGTAAGCCATTGTCCACTTTTGCGACAATTCGGTTCTCTTGCTGTAGCTCTTTTACATAAGAGCGGATAATCGAAGTAGTCAAACCGTAGCGGTGCAAGTCATCTTCAAACTCATATTTTTTCATGACTTTTTGAACTACTTGTTCGAGAGTGCTTGGCTGCTCATGAATCCATGCTTCAAGAAAAGCAGAGGTGTCTTTCATAAGGCTGAGATGCTTGTTAATTAAACCCGTTACTGTCTTAAAGGGTCCACCATGGTACAGCACATAAGCGTTCAATTTCATCATCGAGAGCTTCTTGAAGCTTCTTTTGGCAGCCTTCAGATCGTTAAAAAAAAGGAGATCCTGCTTGTTCAACGTTTTGGGGCCAAACAAGGCATCGCCGCAGTAAAGAACATGATCAGGGGTAATAATGCCGACCATTCCCGGCGAATGTCCAGGTAAGGAGACGATTTTGAATGGAATGGTATCGACGTGAAAGATACCATCGGTGGATGGCAGGTAATCCGTTACGAGCGCACGTTCATTCCTTTTGTTTTGATCAGGCTTCGCATCAGACCCTCCACCTGCGTCGAAAACCAAAGGCTCGAGATGTGGATTTTCGATGATATAGGATGCTAAATGTGTCGCATAGATGCGAAGGTTGGGGAACCTTTTTTTCAAATAGAGATTGCCACCGTGGTTAACAGCGTGACCATGTGTATGAACAACGGCAAGGATTTGATACCCTCGATCGCTGATTCTACTGCATACTTTCTCGATGACAGCGGCATTTGGGCCGCTATCAATGCAAACAGCGGTTTTGCTGGACCTATCCAAATAGACCCCGATTCCGTATTTACCGGAGACCACATAACTGTTGCCGGCCACTTCGATCAATTCCAAACGATCCATATACCTTACTCCTTCATTAGATTCAGGTTCATATGTGGATGATCTTGGTGACATTGCCGATACGTACCTTTACGGAGTTCGGTACATAGGGAGGCCGTGCAGGTGCAGACACTCGCTTCGCGAGCATTTTTTTCTTGCCACGCACTTTTTCCACGTTCGCTACAGGCTTGGAACGCACGGATTTGTTTCTATTTTTATCGGGAGTAGGGATGGACGCAGTTTGTGCTAATAATGGGGGTTTTGGACGTAGTGATTTCCGGTTGTTGGCTGTATCGATGCGTGCGTCATTTGCGAGCAATGGAGGGGTTGGGGGAGGCATAGGTGGAACGTCAGTGGCTTTCGTTTGCTCACCCAGATCCAACTGTATCGGTTCGTCATCTGGAAAAACTCCTTCCAGCTCTAATTGCATCGGCTCTTCGTAGGGGGAATCCTCTTCCGGCTCCATAGACTTTGCTTGATGATGGGGATGGTCTTCTATCAAGTAAAAAGCTTGTAATTGCCGCAAATGATCTTCAATGAATGTCGCGATTTGTTTATGTGGAAAGCTCCACGACTTTACCAACTCCGATAACTGGGCAATCGCAGCAAGGACATGTGTGTATGTTTCGCTTGTGGGATGGAGAGGGTTACGCGATTCAAAAAGGAAGCTGTGAGTAATCTGCTTATTATGTGTGTGGGTATGCAGTCTGACGAGCAGATTGATCATCGTTGATAGTTGGTAGCCAAACAGCATAAGCTCGTAATCTTTGGCATGATGAAAGCGGGATTCCAATCCTTTGACCAACTGGACGATGGAATAGGTCAGTTTTAGAACGGTGTCATCGATACCTCTGTTCTTCATGGCAATTGACCTCGAATTCCTGAAATGAACAATCCTTAATAGTCGATGGTGATGTCATCCAATTCATCCCCGAAATCGGATTCTTCCATCTCAAAATTTGATTTAAGCGCCACAGGGTACATGTGAATGGCTGCATCCAGCTTTTTTAACAAAAGCCACTCAGCCATCAGCACCGAATCCAGAATCGAAATGACTGTACGATTAAAGGTGATGATCTCATCATTGGACGGGTTGTTGGGGAAGTCCAGATTTTTGCCAACGAAAGCAAGGGCTTTGTCAGCTTCAGCATTTAGCAATCTGGACAAGGCTTCTTCCTCTAGAGCAATCGATTGCAGCAAATGACTCAAAGCTTCTTCGCGCGTCGGCAAATCATTTGATTGAACTTTATCTTGTAAGGTCATCATCATCCCTCTTCAATAAAATTATGATCCCATGAGAAGCAGTGTGAGTAGTGAGGGTTATTCTTTGAAGCAAGTCAGGTCGGGCAAGTCAGGTAAGTCATCGTGGTTATGATCATGCATCTGCTCCAGCTTAATAATGTCCTCCAGCTTGAATTGCAAGAGCATCTCTGTCTTGATGACATTGCGCAGCATTCGTTCCACGCTATTGTTTAGGGCAAGTGCATCATTGAGCGAGAGGGATTGCTCCTTCACGATTTTTTGGATCTTTTGCCCCTCTGCATTAATAATGTGAGAAAGTCCGATTTCCTCCAGCGCAATGGAGGTGAGAAGCAGATTTAATACTTCGTTGCGTTTCAATATGATTTCCGGTGTTATATTGGGGACCGTGGGCATTGACATCGTGATCTACATCCTTTGTTTGTATGATTTTGTATACAAAATAAGACTTGCCCGAAATAGAAGGAGATCTGCTTCCCTTTATTTGCACAGAACTCCTTCGGGCAAGTTTCTTACAACGTACTTAAAAACGATAGGATCGTCATAGGATCGCGTAATTGATAGTGAATAAATGGAAACTTCCTCGCAGTACATGTTATGTAACCGCGATCTTAATATGACAACTTAATCGTATTCATTCGATAAGGAAGTAGAGGCGCCCGGGATAATGCTAACCACATTTTCCAGCTTGAATTGCAAGAGCATTTCTTTTTTGATGACATCTTGTAGCGTTTTGCGAACACTGTTGTTAACGGCGAGAATGTCAGAGATGGTGGGGACGACCTCAGGCGTAACCCCCAATGTACCTACCACAAACTGGAGTTTTTCTGCCTCTGCATTCATAATATGCACCAAAGACAATTCTTCCAGAGCAATGGATGCCAGCAGTAAAGATACGGATTGCTCAATCGTAACGGAAATCGTTGGGGTAATGTTAGGGATGGTAGATTGAGACATGAGATCACCTCTTTGAAGTAATGGGTAACTATTTTACTCATTTAAGCCTATCGCTTACTTCTAAACGCGTGATCGATAGCAAATTCCCCCTTCGTTTTCACTACGGTAAGTGTATGCATAGGTGTGTGTCCCACTGAACTGTTAATTTGTACACCATGCGCAAGGAAGCAAGGAAAAGGAAAAGCCCGGATCGATTGACCCGGACCAGTGGTATTGTGGTAGTTTCCATACGAATGAGGCCTATTAACTCGAAGGAATCTGGGGAAGAAGATTATCCACGATATTTTCTAATTTGAATTGGAGAAGTATTTCTTTTTTGATGACATCTTGTATCGTTTGACGAACGCTTGAATGGACGAGCAGGATGTCGGAGAGTGTAGCGGGTGGTTCAAGCCCTGGAACAAGGGTGCCTAAAACAAATTGGAGCTTTTCAGCCTCTGCGTTCAGAATGTGAGCCAAAGCCAGTTCTTCTAACGCGATGGATGCAAGCAAGAGCGAAGTGGTTTGGCCAAGAGTAATCGAGATAACAGGCGTAATATTAGGGATCGATGCTTGGGACATGATCATCACCTCATAGATTTATGCGTATGTAAGCCCCGGAGCCTTACCAATACCCAGCGACGATTTCCGGCTATCTCTCGAAAAAGTTCTTCGTAGTGATAGATTTTTCCGAGGTAAGCCAGAAAGGGATAGTGATCAAAATCATCTACGAGAATAAGCGCATCTGGTTTGAGTGTGTCAATAAATAGTGGATAGGCAAGAGAGCGGCCGTTGCCATGCGGACCGTCCACAACCATGACATCTACTGAATGACGGGAAAGCGATAGTTGGTCCAAATCGGCGTAAAATGCTTTTTGAATAGAAAAATGATCAAATTGATTCTCGGGAACATGCTGTCCGATGGCAGGCCACAAGCTCCTGCTCTCTGCTGGATTGTCGAAGACCTTGTTCCATTCCTCTTCGGATAGTTGCTTCAAAGAGCTGGTCACCAAAGCGACATGCGGTACATCACCTAGACTCTCCTTGATTTCCTTTGCACGAATTGGATGATGCTCCACAATAGTTGCTTGAACCGGGAGCAGCTCAAGATCGCCAAGTGATTTCCAAAACAGAGCGGAGTCACCTCCACCCAACTGAAGCACCAGGCACTCCTCCTTTTCTTTGTTGATATGACGGCATGCATGTACGAGGGCCTGTTTGCTCAGCGTGAGTGAGTTGTATCGCCAGTGATTACAATTGGACTGCTGCAAAGCCTTTTCGATATCGCGAATGATCATCTTCATTCCACCCATTCCAACAGATTGGGATGTTGATCCAAGATGGATTCATACTGTTCCTTCCAGCCATATCGGGCGTCGGGGTCGAGGAGCTGATAGCGGTTGTATTTGCTTTGTCTATCTTCGAGTCGTGCCCAGCCAAAATGTTTCACGCGTGATGGATGGCACAGGTAAGGGAACTGGTTGATCGAGAGAGGGAATCTGCCGCAATGCTGAGGGGTTTCTCTCCATATATATGGGAAGTCAGGGCGATATTTGATCATAAAAGGACGGTAGTAATGATGGGCTTTCCAATACACATCTTCGCGATAATGCGTCTCGCTCCACATATCGTACAAACGAAAGTAGATCGCCTCGTATGTCTGCTGTTCCAAAATATCGGAAACGTTTGAGGGGAAGGCGCTATCCATGATTTCATCGGCGTCCAGATTCAAAATCCATTCCGGCTCAGTCTGGATTGTTTCTTGCCATTGTTGTTTGCGCAAGGCGACCTCGTTGGAAAACTGAGAGGTAGCGTTTTGAACCAGTTGAAGAGGAATGCCCTTGAGAACCTCTCTACAGAGATCCACGGTATGATCGATACTGCCATCGTCGATGATGACGGCTGCGTCAATAAAGTCTTTATGTGCTTCCAACGCTTGTCTCAAATAGCGATTGCCTTCATTTTTCACAATCATGGAAAGAGTCAGCTTGGCTCTGGTCATCTATGTGCTGCACCTCCTGCGCTTGTCGTGTTGCTATGCAGAAGATTTCATGGCCTTGGAAGGTCGACTGGAGGTTCACGGCTAGCTTCATGATGTCATGGATCGGTAAAGGTGTTTGCGTGGTCTTGCGCAGATGGTTTTCCAAGCGGTTCGTTTCTTCTCGAGAAAAGATAGAGAGGACCTCCCAGCCACCTTGATGAAGCAGTGAGATCAGATTGTCACGGGAGTAATGAAAGAGGTGGTCATTCTCGGTATACAACGGGGAATACACCCCAAACAGTTTATTGGTGAACGAGTTTTTGTTCGGCACGCTAAAAATGATTTTTCCTCCTGGTTTAAGAAACCCCTTCAATTCTTCAAGGTATTGCTTCGGATGCGAAATATGCTCAAAGACGTGACAAAAAACGATGGCATCAAAAGTACCAATGTGTTCGGGGGCGAGAACGGAGGAGTTCCATAACGAATGAACCAGTTGTAGCCCATACCGGTCTTGGGCGTATGCGCATGATTGGTGCGACGGCTCTACCCCAACAACCTCCCACCCAGCCTCACGAGCAAGGAATAACAACTCTCCTGTTCCTGGACCAATTTCGAGCAACTTCCCTTTTTCCGAAAACCACATATCGAGCAGCAATGTATGGAAGATCGCATGCTCCGTAAATGTATTTTTGGCATATTGATCCCGCATGGAAACCCAACTTGCATCATAAATGTCTGCAACCAGCTGTGGCACGTTGACTTGATCGAGGTGAGGTTGAAAAACGAGATCACAATCTGTGCACGTTAGGAGCGAAAAGGTAGCGTACTGGTAGAAAAGCGCAACCTGAGCGCTGTTGCACAAGGGACATGAGTCATGCATGGATACGATCCCTGCTTTCTTTGTGATATCTGCCTACCACTACCTATGCGCTGCTTCAGCAAAAGGTTCGAAAACCAAGGAAATGGCGCCGTTCTGAAAGGAGCAGTCCGTTCATAGAGTAAAGGGGGGATAGACTACGATCTCAGTGATGTGTGTAAAAGGAGATGAGCAGCATGTCTGAGGCGCCCAAAATTTCCTTATGTATGATTGTAAAAAACGAAGAAGAGTGCCTTCACAAGTGCTTGGAAAGCGTGAAAGACCTTGTGGATGAAATGATTATCATAGACACGGGAAGTACCGACAAAACGGTAGAGATAGGCAAGTCATTCGGAGCGGTCGTACACTCTTATGAGTGGCAGGATAACTTCGCAGAAGCGCGAAACTTTGGACTGGAAAAAGCAACGGGCGACTGGATTTTGTGGATGGATGCCGATGAGGAAATGAATCAGGAAGACAGCAAGAAATTGAAAGAGCTGCTTCGCGGTCAAGAGGATTCTCTTTTTTATATCCATCTAATAAATTACATTGGAGATGAAATAAATGAAGACGATGCTTTTCATATCGCTCACTCACGTTTGTTTCGCAATGGCATCGGTTTTCGCTTCCATTTTCCCATTCATGAAACGCTCAACGTAGAAGAGGTTCTTCCCAATCTGACCGAAGATCTCCATATTCAAATCTTGCCTGTACGGATATACCATTACGGCTACATGAATGAATTTACTGGCAGAAAGAACAAATTCGAGCGTAATATTGGGCTACTCATGAAGGAATTGGAAAAAGAGGGCCACTCTCCGTGGATTGAGTATCATCTTGCCAGTGAATTCTCACGTATCCAGGAGCATGAGAAAACGTTCAAGTTCGTGAATCTGTCTATTATCGGGTTTCTCGAAAACCATATGATGCCTCCTTCGCTTCTTTATAAGCTCAAATACTCTACGTTGATCTCAATCGGCAGTTCTGAGGGAGCGTGGCCAGGAATTGAAAAGGCAATCGAGATGTATCCTGACTACGTTGATTTGCATTTGTACAAAGGGATCATTCAGTATTTGAAAAAGGACTATAAACGAGCCTTGATGACGTTCGATCACTGCTTGGAGCTAGGTGAGAGCAACATTCGTCATCTGACCTTGAAGGGATCGGGAAGTTTTCACGCCTGGTATTACAAAGGGCTATGCTACGAAGGATTGGGTCAAGTGGAGGAGGCTGTGGCAGCTTATCAGACGTCGTTGGCGATGGCGGGGAATTATGCGCCTGCCAAGGAAGCATTAGAGAAGCTGAGCCTGACGTCTGAAGTAAGTCATTCGCCATACAACAAATAGCATCGTAGCGAAAAGCCGTTTACGTCGATGGTTCAGACGTAACGGCTTTTTTTCGTAATGGCAGAGCATGAATAAAATGACGTTAATCATCTTTATTACGGTAAAAGGTTTAATAAGCACAATGTTTCATTTGCGACAGCAGATTGTTACAATAAAAAACGCATTTCAACGGTAATAATAATCATTATCAATCACATCAAGTGAGGGACAAAAGATGAAGCGAACAAACGGAATGAAACGTCTCGGTCATATGCTTTGGACGCTTGCACTGGCAGGTACGGTATTACTGACCGGGTGCGGCAGCGCAGAGCAAAAACAGCCAGCAGCAGGTACAGATAGTGCGCAAACCGCACAAAAGCGCATCGTGAAACATGAGTTGGGCGAAACAGAAATTACCGGGGACCCGAAAAGAGTCGTCGCGTTGGAGTACTCCTTTGTAGACGGACTATGGGAGCTGGGAGTGACGCCTGTAGGAATCGCGCAAGAGAAGGATAAGGACGTAGAAGGACTGATCGGCAAAAAAATCGAGTATACTCCTGTGGGGATTCGCCAGCAGCCGAGTCTGGAAGTCATTAGCTCGTTGCAGCCAGATCTGATTATCGGTGATTTGAATCGCCACAAGGACATTTACAAGGATTTGCAAAAAATCGCACCGACGATCATTTTGAAAAGCCGCAACTCGACGTATCAGGAAAACTTGAGCTCGTTTGCCACGATTGGGGAAGCGCTGAACAAGCAAAAAGAAGCAGAACAACGCCTGATCAAGCACAAGGAGATCATCGCAGAGTTTAAGAAGAAGATACCTGCTGGGGATTCCCGCAATGTCATGCTGGGTGTATTCCGCGCGGATTCGCTGTCTGCACATGGTTCGAAATCGTTTGATGGTGAATTGCTCGAAATGATTGGAATCAAAAATGCGATTCAGGATGCGCCAGAACCAACGGTAAAAATCAGTCTGGAGCAAATGGTACAGTGGGACCCAGATGTGATTTTCCTGGCGGAAGCAGACGACGCGTTGTTGAACGAGTGGAAGCAAAATCCGCTCTGGAACAATATCACCGCAGTCAAAAATCAGGAAGTACACAAAGTAAATCGTGACCTCTGGACGCGCTATCGCGGACTGAAATCTGCGGAACGCATTGTCGAAGAGGCAGTGAACCTTTTGTACAGTAAGGATAAATAAGAACACATACGATGCAAAATCTGGAAAGACCGATCGCTGATCTGGTCTTTTCGGTGTTCTTGCACGTGGTAATTGATCGAGGTGGCTTGTATTGCAGAAAACAACGACACGACAACGAAAAGGTACCTTTGTCCTCATTGCGATCGGCTTGGCAATCCTCTTGCTCATTGGTTTGTTGCTGAGCTTGTTTACCGGAGTAGCTTCGCTGCAAATTCGATCGTTAGTGACGCATTGGCTATCGGGTGAATACTCCAAGGAGCTCTTGATATTCCAAACCATCCGGGTTCCGAGAGCCATACTGGGAGCCATCATCGGGGCGAATTTGGCTGTGGCAGGAGCGGTGATGCAGGCCGTTACCCGCAATCCGCTCGCATCTCCGCAAGTATTTGGCGTGAATGCGGGGGCTTGTTTGGTGGTCGTACTCGCGATTGTGTTTTTACCGGATATCGGGAAAGCCAATCTCATCTATTTTGCATTTGCTGGAGCGATTGTCGGGGGACTTGTTGTCTTTGGATTCGCAGCTTCCCGTGGGATGACCAATCTCAAGATCGCTTTGGTAGGAATGGCCATCCACCTGCTGCTCACCTCCATTACGAAGGGAATTATCATCTTTAACGAACACATATCGAATGTATTGTACTGGTTGTCTGGCTCCATTAGCGGAGCGGCTTGGACGGATGTGCAATTGATTTTGCCGTGGTCGATGGCGGGACTCCTGCTGGCGATCTGGCTGTCCGGCTCTTTGTCTGTGTTTCGACTGGGGGAGGAAGTCGCGATGGGGTTGGGACAAAAAATCGCCCGCGTCCGACTGCTATCTTATGTTGTGGTCGTTATTTTGGCAGGCGCCTCTGTTGCTGTCGCCGGAGCTGTCGGATTCGTCGGACTGATGGTTCCACATATCGCAAGGAGGCTCGTGGGTACGGACTATCGGGTCGTTATCCCTGTGTCTGCGCTTGGTGGTGCTGTCCTGGTGACAATCTCCGATGTACTGGCTCGCTTGATTTCCTATCCGTTTGAGTCTCCTGTAGGAATTGTAACGGCTCTCCTGGGAACCCCGTTCTTTCTTTACTTGGCGAGAAAAAAGGGGAGGGAAATGGTATGACGTCGCGAAAAAACACCCTACTCCTGATTGGCCTCGTTGCTTTAGTCTTAGTGGCAGCATTGCTTAGCATGGGGATCGGCCCTATCTTTATCGGCCCTGATCAAATCATTCGGGTGATCATGGGCGAATCTTCGTCGCTTACGTTTATGATTGAAAACTATCGATTGCCGCGGGCGTTGCTCGCGATTCTTGCTGGAGCGGGCTTCGCGATCGCTGGTGTGATTTTGCAAGGAATGATCCGTAACCCTCTGGCATCACCGGATGTCATAGGTGTAACCAAAGGCGCGGGCTTGTTCGCGGTAGTTGTCATCATTCTGTTTCCGACCGCTTCACCACTTCTTCTCCCGATTGTCGCGTTTTTGGGAGCACTGGCGGTAGCGATTGCCCTCATTTATTTCACTCGGAAAAGCGGTGCACAGCCAACTACATTTGCCTTGGTCGGCATGGGAGTAGGGGCGATCTGCCAAGCGTTGACGGAATTCATCATGGTGAAGTATCCGATGCAAGCCAATGATTCACTTGTCTGGCTGGCAGGGAGCTTGTGGGGGAAAGGCTGGGATGAAATTTACGCTTTGCTGCCGTGGCTGCTCGTATTCATTCCCATTAGCCTTGCCCTGCACCGAAAGCTGGACATTATCAGTCTAGATGAAGGTAGCTCTACCGGGCTGGGACTGAATGTCGTGCGAACACGCTATATGCTTTTGCTGCTCGCGGTTGCATTGGCAGGCGCATGTGTAGCGGCGATTGGCTCGATCGGCTTTGTGGGATTGATTGCGCCACATATGGCGAGAAAGCTATTCGGTCATCAGCATCGTTATCTGTTGCCAGGTGCCGCGGTTTTGGGAGCGTTGATTCTCGTCATTGCAGATGCATTGGGGAGAGGGCTGAATCCTCCGATCGAGATTCCCGCAGGTATTGTGACGGCGGTCATCGGTGTTCCGTACTTCTTGTATTTGGTGCGTCAAGAGAAGAAAAAGTAAAAAGTAAAGCCATCTTTTCCTCTAGCTTTGGAGAGAAAGATGGCTTTTTTCTATTCGGGCTCTTCTTCGAAAAAATCACCTTGTTCCAAGGTATACACAAAATTTTGTAACCATTCGTAATACTTTTTTGCATGTCGGAGCTTGTGCAAATCTTGGAGGGCGAGCTTTCGTTCCTCATCAGAGGTACTTTCCTGAAGGATCAGCTCGGTTAATTCAGGCATTGCCTGGTCGATGGCACCGGTCATCACATCGACTTCACGCTGCAGCTTGTATGTGAAGAAGTTTTGAAACGCTGTGAAGAAGTTGGTCTCCGCCGCATACAGCTCTTTTCGTTCCTGCTTTTCCTCGAGTTTTTTGACCATGCGGGATTCCATTAAGGATCGCACTGCATAGCTCATGTTGCTTTTGCTCATGTTCATCTGTGTTTTCATCTCGTCGAGTGTCATCGGACGATTCTCGAAGAACATGACACCGTAAAGCTGACCCGAGGAATGAGTAGCGCCATACAAGTCCATTGTTTCCGCTATGGCTTCAATCATTTGTTTACGAATATGGAGGCGTTTTTCTTCTCGTACATTTTCCTCGTTCAAAGACATGCGAATATTCACTTCCCTCTCGTGCCACCGTCATCATTATTTCGTTCAATTCTTTTTGTATGATACTTCCATTATAGCAAAAATTCTTTCAACACGGTGATAAAGCTATTGTTATGAGCATTTACGTAATCTTAATGCTCAATTAACAGTGGTTTCATGGGCGAAACACAATGCGAATGTACAATAATTTTTGAACACAGATGGTTTTTATCCGATACTTTCTTTCAGAAAAGGAGAATCACAGTGAAAATCAAGTGGAATGTGATGGCAGCAACGTTGGTCGTTACGAGTTTGTTGGCAGGCTGCGGAGCACCGAAGACAGAGGGAACAGCATCAAGCAGTGGGCAAACCGGTTCAGAGACTGCTGTGTCTAACGCATCTGGAGAGATCAATGTGTACACGGCAATTGAAGATGAACAGATCAAGACGTATCTGACTTCTTTCAAAGAGCAGTATCCGGATATCAAAGTAAACATCGTTCGTGACTCCACTGGTATCATGACAGCCAAGCTGATTGCCGAGAAGGACAATCCGCAAGCCGACGTAATCTGGGGTCTGGCTGCCACCAGTCTTTTGGTGATGGACGATATGGAAATGTTGGAGTCATATGCTCCCAAGGGCGTAGATCGTGTACTGCCTGAATTCAAGGACAAGGCCAACCCGCCGAAATGGGTAGGCATGGATATTTGGGAGACAGCCATTATTGTTAACAAAGCAGAGATGGAAAAGCGCAATCTACCCATCCCACAGTCGTACGAAGATTTGGTCAAACCAGAATACAAGGGCTTAATCGCGATGCCTCACCCTGCTTCTTCTGGAACAGGCTACTTGACCGTCAACGCCCTGCATCAGTTGTACGGCAAAGACAAGGCTTGGGCATATATGGACAAGCTGCATGAAAACATGATGGTCTACACGCACTCTGGCTCCAAGCCGGCGAAGATGGCGTCCGCTGGTGAAGCGCCAATCGGTATCTCTTATGGATACAGCGGCATCCAGGAACAGAAAAAAGGAGCTCCAGTCGAAGTCGTGTTCCCGAAAGAAGGCTCGGGCTGGGATATGGAAGCGAGCGCGCTCGTAAAGAAAAAAGACATCAAGCCAGAAGCAAAATTGTTCCTCGACTGGGCGATCAGTGATGAGCCGATGAAGGAATACAACAAAAACTACGCGATTTTGAGCATCAAGCAAGAAGGAAGTCAAATTCCGGAAGGCTACAAACAAGATCCGGTATCGCAGCTGACCAAGCTGGACTTGTATCAAGCAGCAAGAGACCGCGAAGGCATTCTGAAAGAGTGGGAGCAGAAGTACGGCTCCAAGGCTGAACCGAAAAAGTAAAGAATAAAGGAGCATTTGTGATGGAGCAAGGCTATTTGTCATTACGCAATCTCGCCAAGCGATTTGGGAAGCACACAGCGCTTCAGGACATTCAACTGGACATTGCCAAGAATGAATTCATCTGTCTGCTCGGACCGAGCGGCTGCGGTAAAACAACGTTGTTGCGCATCCTCGCAGGACTGGAAAAAGCGGATCAAGGGAGCGTCGTCATTGCCGGGAAAGACATTACCTCGCTGCCAGCAGGGAAACGGAATTTTGGCATGATGTTTCAATCGTACGCTTTGTTTCCGAATTTGACGGTCAGTGAAAACATTGCTTACGGATTGCGTAATCGCTTCTCCAAGGCACAAATTGCTGATCGGGTAGAGGAAATGCTTCATCTGGTTGAGCTGGGAGAACACCGCAACAAAGTCCCGGCCCAATTATCAGGAGGGCAGCAGCAGCGGGTAGCACTGGCGAGGGCCTTGGCGTTTTCGCCGGACTGCTTGCTCTTGGACGAGCCATTATCTGCGCTGGACGCCAAGGTTCGCGCCAAACTCCGAAACGAAATTCGTCGGCTCCATCATCAATTCGGGATGACGACGATTATGGTAACGCACGATCAGGAGGAAGCGTTGACGATGGCGGACCGCATCGTGGTTATGAACCAGTCGCGCATCATTCAGGTCGGTACGCCAAAAGAAGTGTACGAGCGTCCCAAAACGCCATTTGTCGCTGATTTTATCGGAGCCATCAGCTTTATCCAGTCGGATAAGCACTCGGAACAGGCTATGCTCGCCATCCGTCCGGAGCATGTTCAGTTGCTGCGTGACGGGCATGAAAAAGGCAGACAAGGAATCGTGCGCGAGCTGGAATATCGCGGTACGCATTATCGGATTGTGGCAGAGTTAATCGGTCCACAAGGTACTTTGTTGCAACAGTTTGTCACGATTGATGTCCCGGCACATGCTATGGTGTCTCATCATGTTTGGCCGGATCAAAAAATTGCCTTCACTCTGCCGCCAGAGCATGTCATCCGTTTTGATGATACGGCAGACCTGGCTGTTGGCTAAGGAGCGCATACGATATGGACACCTGGTTAAAACGAATACGCCCTGATGCCAACCAATGGAGCCAAAACGCGATCATCGTCTGCATGACCATCGCGCTGTTGTTTGCCATCCTGCTGCCGCTTGGTGAGCTGGTGATCAAGGCAGTTACGGATCAGGACGGGAACTTTATTGGGCTTATGCACTTTGCCAATTACTTCTCGACGCCGGCTCTCGTGATGTCATTGTGGAACTCCATTAAGGTGTCGACAGTCACGACGATCATTGCCGTTACGCTGGGCTTCGGATTTGCTTACGCACTGGAGAGAAGCGCGATTCGTGGCAAATGGTTTTATCGGTCTGTTGCGCTCTTGCCGCTATTCGCCCCCTCTATGCTGCACGGCTTGGCGCTGACCTACCTGTTTGGCAATCAAGGGCTGATTTCTACCGGATTTTTTGGGCTGCTGCCGGAATTCCGTATGGAGCTCTACGGGCCTATCGGGATTGTGATGGCGGAAGTACTCTATACGTTTCCGCAGGCGTTTCTGATGCTGTCGGTGGCACTCGCAAGTGCAGATTACCGGATGTATGAAGCGGCAGAAACGCTCGGGGCGTCCAAGTGGCGCACATTTTGGACGGTCACGGTACCAGGTACGAGGTTTGCGCTGATCAGTGCCATTTTTGTCTGCTTCGTCTTGACCTTTACCGACTTCGGTGCTCCCAAAGTGGTCGGCGGGCAGTACAACGTGCTGGCGACAGATTTGTACAAGCAGGTTATTGGGCAACAAAACATGCAAATGGGTGCGGCCGTTGGGGTGTTGCTGTTGATACCAGCCGTCATTTCATTTGTGATCGATCGCATCTCCCAGCGTAAACAGAGCGGTTGGTTGAGTGCGAAGTCCACCCCTTACCGAATTGAACGCAACAAACTGCGGGATGGGTTGTTCTACGTGCTTTGCTCCGCCGTGTCCGCTGTGATTATTAGCATCATCCTGGTTGCTATTTACGGCTCCCTTGTAAAAGTGTGGCCGTACAATCTGTCCATTTCCTTTACACACTACGAAGACTTTTTGGATGGGGAAGGACCGTTTGTGACGAGCTTGCTTATCGCGTTTGCGACGGCATTGATTGGTACAGTCGCTACTTTTTTGTTCGCATATCTCATCGAGAAGTCACGCGGGCA
Source organism: Brevibacillus sp. HB1.1 (assembly GCF_013332445.1). Taxonomy (NCBI): domain Bacteria; kingdom Bacillati; phylum Bacillota; class Bacilli; order Caryophanales; family Paenibacillaceae; genus Brevibacillus; species Brevibacillus sp. HB1.1. Next base: position 35,395 of record NZ_JABMIV010000015.1, read on the forward strand.
TCGTCTGCTGCGTCAGTCAGCGTATTTTCTGTCCATGCTGCCGCTTGCATTGCCAGGACTCGTGCTCGGTTTGATCTACGTATTCTTTTTCAACAATCCGAATCAACCGCTGCATGGCATTTACGGCACGATTTGGATCGTCATTTTGTGTAACATCGTTCACTTCTACTCGGTTTCTTTCCTGACGATGACGTCCGGTCTGAAGAAGCTGGATAGCGAGTTCGAGGCTGCATCGGAATCGATGAATGTGCCCTGGTATCGGACATTGCTGCGGGTGACAGTTCCGTTGTCATTGCCGACGATTTTGGAAGTGTTCCTCTACTATTTCATCAACAGCATGGTGACGGTCTCGGCCATTATTTTCTTGTATGCACCGGACCTGAAACCGGCTGCGGTTGCGATTGTGAATAAGGAGGACTCAGGTGATATCGCGCAAGCTGCTGCGATGTCTACGTTAATCATTGTGGCGAATCTGTTGGTACGTACCGCGATCATGTGGATGGCAGGCAAGATTCAGAAAAGAACGGATGCGCTTCTCGTCAGGACGAAAGAGTAAAGTCAAATCCGATTCAAAATGGAATGCAGGTGGGAAAAAGATGCCCGACTTACTTGTTAACAACAAGAGATATACGGTCAAAGCGATTTTGTTCGATAAGGATGGTACTTTGCTGGAGTTTGTGCGGCTCTGGGGGTACTGGAGCGAATCCGTCCATCGTCATTTTGCCAGCCAGCTTCCACAGCCGGCCCAGATCGCTCCTCTCGCAGAGCTGTGGGGGACTGTTCACGACGAAGACGGGCACGTATGCGACTACAGCATCAATGGTCCGTTAGCGATGGGCTCGACTGGTGATTTGCTTGCGATCCTGGCATGGCAAGGTTATCGTCAGGGACTATCGTGGGGAGAATCAATGAGACTCGCTAGAGAGTGCAAGGAGCGAGCTTATCAGGATATGGAGCAGACTCGTCCTGCCTATCCCATTCCGGGGCTGATCCCGTTCCTCGAACAATGTCGCGACCACGGAATGTTTATGGGGATTGTAACCGCAGACGAAACAGAGGAAGCGATCAAGCATATGGAATGGATGGGCATTCGCTCTTATTTTCCAGTCATTATCGGGAATGATCAGGTAGAGCGTGGCAAGCCTTATCCCGACATGGTGGTAAAAGCTTGTACCCAATTGGGCTTGAAGCCGAGAGAAGTCGCTGTCATCGGCGATACGAGCGGCGACATACGCATGGGGAAAAGTGCAGGGGTTTCCGTGACGATTGGCATTGTGAGCAAGGAAGACTCGTCTGACCGGATTCAAATCCTGGAGAAAGCAGAAGCAGTGATTTCCTCCTACGCACAGCTGAAGGTGGAGGCATCACGGCATGAATGAGGGGATCGGGTGGGGGTGGGTTCTCCTCGCATTCGCTATTCTGTTGGAGCTAGCAGGTACGACTTCGATGAAACTATCTGCGGGCTTTACCAAGCTGTGGCCATCCATTCTGATGTTTCTGTTGTACGGTGCCAGCTTTACTCTGCTTAATTTCGCACTCAGCTATATACAGGTCGGTGTCGCTTATGCGATCTGGTCTGGTGTCGGGATTGTTCTCATTACATTCGTCGGTATTTTCTTATTCAAAGAAATGATCAATCTACAGCAAATGCTCTGGATGTCACTCATTGTGATTGGTGTCATTGGTCTGAAAGTCAGCAGCAAGGTCGTGTAAAAATCATCAGTCGGACTCTATCAATCTGATCGAAATGAGGTGCGCGTTTATTATGAAAGTGATAAACAAAACGATGTCGATGGTACTGGGTGTTACGGTTGCCTTCATGGGAATGACTCAACCTTTTATGATCCAAGGTGTTCAGGCAGCAGGAGCGCAAACTGTCACGATGGACAAGCAAACCTATTTGTATGGTCAACCGGTTTCCTTGTCGTATACAGGAGCTTCCTTGAAGGATTGGATCGGACTGTATAAAGCAGGTGCCATTCCACAGGGCAGCAATCCTTCTCTCGCTTGGCAATATACGAGTGCAAACGGTCAGCCGAATGGTGCGATGAGCTTTACAAAGTCATTGCCAGCAGGTGAGTACGAGGCGCTGTACATGCAAAATGACGGCTACAACATTTTTCAGCGAGCTCCTTTTTCGATCATTACCTTGAATCCTCCTGCGGGTATTACTTTTGTCGATACGGATGACGATGCAGACCAGATCGCAGGCGATGTGAAAATCAAAATCCCTGCCGATCCTGCGAATGTGGCTCATTACAATCTGTACTGGGGAAATGATGTCGGAAAGCTGCCAGGAGAGCCGATCATCGCACAAGTGCAGCCTCCAACTACGCCAGGTGAAACGTATGCGACCTATACAATCCCAGCTAACACGGTCATTCCAAAAGGTGCGACGAAGCTCCTCGCTTACTCGGATTCAGCTGCGGGTGAAACGACTGCGAGCGCAGAGTTTACGATCCCAGGAATGGTGAAAGAGAAGCCATTGGTCAGCTTTGAAGTCATCACCGACATGCATGTGCAAACCAGCAAGGATCACGTTCATAATAAAAACCTCGAAGATGCTTTCAAAGATATGGTTGCGCTGAATCCGGACAGTGACGGACTCATGACTATCGGGGACAATACCGAGAACGGAACCGAAGCGCAATATATGGAGCTGGCCCGGATTTTTAACATGTACAAGGACCAACTCCCGGAAACCTATTTTGTGCAAGGGAACCACGACGTTCGCTGGGGGGACTGGACGCAGTTTTCCGAGCTGTTCCACAAGTACACCAACATGAAGTCCAGCTACTACAGTGAGTGGATCAACGGCTACCAGTTCATTTTCCTTGGCACGGAAAAAGGGCTGAAAGACTATTCCTACCTGTCTGAAACGCAGTTGAAATGGCTGGATGAGAAGCTGGCTGAGTCTGGGGGCAAGCCGACGTTCATTTTCCATCACCAACCGTTGAAGAACACGGTAGCCGGTGCCAATGATGGCTATCTCAAAAGCAATTACTGGTACGGTGTCAGACAAGATACAGAATTGAAAACGATCCTGGCGAAGCATCCTGGAGCTTTCCTGTTCAGTGGACATACACACTGGGAGTTGGGTGCGAAGGATACGATGTACAACGCCAAATACGCCACGATGTTTAATGCGGGTGCTACCTCTTATCTGTGGACAGATGCCAATACAGGCAAGGACGGAAGCCAAGGCTTTTTCGTGGAAGTTTACAAGGATAAAGTCCTGGTAAAAGGCAGAGATTTTAAAAACGACACGTGGATCGCCAATGCACAATATGAAATTGATCTATCCAAGAAAATTCCAGTGGTAGACCCTTCTACCGATCCAGATCTGACCTTGAGCAATCCTACGGTTCAGATGGTGAAGGAGAAGTACCTGTCGTCAGAAGCGATTGAAGTGGCCTACACGAGTTCGGTAAGAGAAGACTGGATCGGTATTTTCCCTACAGGCACGAAGTTGGGCAAAAATGTAAAAGCAATCGCTCAGCAAAAAACGAGCGGCGTGAAGCAACCCAATGGAACGGTCTCATTCAAGGATTTGAAGCTCGCTCCGGGCAAATACGATGCGATTTATGTCGGGGAAGCAGAGTATCGCACAGATAACGATAATTTGGAGCTTGGCCGCGTGACCTTTACGATTGTCGATGAAACGCAGGCACAGGCACCACAGGCAGTATCCTTTACCGATGCCGACACAAATAAGGGTGTGATTGGCGGGGACGTCACGATCACTCCTGCGGCAAATGAAGCGAACATTGACGAGTATGTACTCTACTGGGGGAACGACGAGGGCAAGCTGTCCGGTCAGTCAGCGATCGCATCTGTAGCCAAGACAGGCGATAAGGTCATCTACGCGATGCCGAATGGTACGGCGATCCCGAATGGCGCGACGAACATTCTCGCTTTCTCCAAGCAAAAGGACTCAGAGTCAGTGGACTTTGCGCAAACAGCACTGAAGGACGCATTTACCGAAGTACCGCCAGTCACACCACCGGTAGATCCACCTGTACTCACGCCAGATGAGCAGTTGCGCCAAGCCAATCGTGCTGCTGCTGATGCCATTAAGAACGCTACAGATGAGGATGTAGTAGAGAAGCAAGCCGAGAATGCGATCAAGCAATTGTCCAAGCTGATCAAGGACGACAAGCTCAGTGATTCTACGCATCTTGCTTTGGTCTCCGATGCAACGGATACCGTGTTGGCCGCGATGGTTTCCAAGTGGAAAGAGGATATCGTCGATGAGGATCAGGTGTTAGAACAGACCTATTCCCTGTTGAAGGATGCTTTCTTGCCAGTTGTAGGTGAGATCGAGAAAAACGATCAAGAACAATGGGAGCAAGCAGTAAAAGTCATGGCTCATGTAGCAGAGACGACGATTGCCAAGCTGGATAAAGACGATCTCTCTGAAAAATGGGTGAAAAAGCTGAAAGAACCAATCGCTGAACTTTTGACACAAGTCAGCACGATCGAAGCAGACGATAGCGAAAATACGGAGAAGGTAGTCGCTCAGATCGAACGTTTTGCCCAAGCAGTAGAGTCCATCGAGACAGCACTGGACAAGCAAGCATCGCTGTTTGGATTGGAGAAGACAATCGAGATTCGCATGGACGGCGCTCGTCATGAAGTGCGTGCAGCGAAAAAATCGGAGGAAGAAGAAAAATCTTCGATGACACTAAGTGGTGATATCGTCGATGCATTGGCACAAAAACAAATCAATGTTGCCTTGGTGAACAAGGAAGACGCAGGTGTGTGGCTGTCCAGCGAGCTTCTCGAAGAGCATGACGGTGAGGATATCCACGCTGAGATCTCGAAGCTGGACGACATCAAAAAGCCTTCGAAATCGGGCAATGCCAGCGATATGTACGAAGTTCGCCTGAAAGCAGACAACAAGGAATGGAAACGCTTTGACAGCGAGACTGTCCGCATGATTCTGCCTTACGAGAAAAAGGATAAATATTTGACGGCTCATCATTATGATGAAGCGGAGAAAGAATGGAGTAGCCTCAAGACTTCCAAAGGAAAAACAGTAGAGGTTATCAAAACGGGGGACCGCGCAAGCTTTGATATCGAAAAACCGGGCATCTACATGGTAGCGAGTGCAGGTCTGCAAAGCGTGAAAGTTACGCCAAGCAAGGCAACACTGTTGCCAGGAGAGAATCTCCAGCTTCAAGTAACAGGATCGTTCTCGAACCGCACCAAACAGGATCTGACCGATGGCGAGAGCGGAACGGTTTATGAATCTGACAACGATAGCGTCACTGTTGATGAAAACGGCTTGATTGAGGTTTCCGAGGATGCACGACCTGGCAAGAAATTTACAGTCAAGGTGACAAACGGAGAAAAATCGACCAAAGTGACTTTCTCCATTGCGGAAATCAAAAGTATCAATCTATCCACCAAAAAGAGTTCAGTGAAGCCTGGTGATACTGTTCAAATGATCGTATGGGCGAACATGACAGACCGCAGTGGACGAGATATGACCAAGGAAAGCACAGGAACTACTTACCGTGTAGTGGAGGAAGAATATGCGGTGATTAGCGAGGATGGTCTGGTAACCGTCCATGAGGATGCACCAGAAAAAACCACGCTGACGATTGTTGCTGAGAACGATGGTCATACGAGCGAGTACAAGTTGAAAGTGAGAAAATAAAGTTACTGATTTACTAGGAAGAGCCTGACCAGTGATGGTTGGGCTTTTTTTTCTGTCCTGAAAATATTTATCCAACCCTTGTAAGAAAAAAACCGATCTTTTCATAGTAAAGGTAGAATGATTGCTGGACAGTATAAGTGAACGGAATGTCTGGTGATAGAAATAGAAGGGAGCGACAGTTCATGGAGGATGATCAAGAGTGGGTGAAGCAAGTCTTGGGAGGCGACCCGCATGCCTTTGCCCACCTTGTGAACAAGTACAAAAACAGGGTGTGCTCGCTACTCGTGAGGATGGGCAATTCCCCAGAGGATGCAGAAGATTTCGCACAGTCAGCTTTCGTTAATGCGTATAAATGCTTGCAGCAATACGATGCGAGCCGTCCGTTTTCAGCTTGGTTAAACAAAATCGCAATCAATTGTTGTCTGCAAGCGTGGCGGAGGGCCGAGAAGCATCCGAGCGTACCTTTACAAGAGTCCAATACGGCTCTTACCTGCGAAGAAAACCCGGAGTCATTTTATCTGGCGCTTGAAAAACAAAACGAACTATTCGCTGTCATGGAAGAGCTCGCTTCCCATTACCGGATCGTACTTACGCTGCGGTATTTTGAAGAGCTGAGTTATCAAGAAATTGCTGAGACGATGCAAGTGCCGGTGACAACCGTGCAGGTTCACTTGTACCGCGCAAAGAAAAAGCTACGTGAACTCATGGGGAAAAGGGGGGAGCTTCATGAAATGTGCTGATTGTGTTAGGCTGATCAATCAAGTCGACCGAGAGCTTTCATATGAAGAAGGAAGAGAGCTTCAGGACCATATCGCTGGTTGTGAACATTGTCAGTCCATGCTGCTTCAGGAAGTCGACGAAGTGGATGCCGACTTGAGTAAACCTTGGCCGATCGTATCTGCCTCGGATCATTTCACCGAAAAAGTCATGGGGGAAATTTTACAGGTAGAAGAGCAACAACAAGGACCGATGCGCCGAAAAAAATGGACAGGCAGTCGTCTATGGCAAAGGGCAGGTCTTACTGCCGCCATACTGTTGCTTGCCCTGACAGTGGGTGTCGTCTCATCTCCTACGCTTGCGCACTATGTCACATCGATTTTTTCCGAGTCGTTTATCGCGGAAATGCAGCGCGGAGGCGATCTAGGCTTTTCTCAAAAAGTGAATCAAAAGGTAACCGATCAAGGCATTACTATGTTGGTAGATGAGATTCTGGTCGATCCAGTAAAAATGTACGTGTCGATTCGGTTTTTTACCGAACAAAATCAAGAGCTGGAAGCTTCGATTGAGTTTGAAAACAAGGATAACCGGATTTTCCTGTCAGACCAAAACGGGAAGTACATCGGAACCCAGGTACAGCATTCCTACGGCTTTGAGACCTTGTATCTCCCTGAAAATATACCGAACGATTTGATTCTCAACCTGAAAGTAAACAGAGTGGACCTGCAAGATGAAGCTTCAAAAGAGGAAGAAGAGAAGGTCAAGCAGACTTACGGAAGCTGGCACTTGAAGGTTCCTGTCTCACTGGAAAAAAGCAAGTCGGCAACCCAAACGATTCCACTCAAGAAGACGTATACCTCGCCGCAAGGATTTATCCTAGTGGCTGACCGACTGGTGCTGACACCGATGGAATCGAAACTGATTCTCTCGTCCAAAATGAATGAGCAAGAGCTTGCCCGCATGGAGTCGAGAGTGCAAGCAGGGGTAAAAGTCTACAATTCGCTCTACCGGGATAAGGTTACCGCCCAAGAGCTATGGGATTTCTTTGGGGAGAATGCGACAGTCATGTGGGAAATCGTCGATGAGAAAGGCAAGGTTGTGATGGATACGAACGGGGCAGATGGCGAGTTTTATGGACCGATTGAACCAAACAAAAAACTGACGTATCGTACTGTCTACATCGAGAAGGCAGAACCATCCGATCTGCTCCTGACTTTTACGCCTGCTGACCTCAACAAACAGCCTCTAACCTTCACGAATGAGGGAAATACGTTTGTCTTAAAGTCGTTTCGCATCGCGCCCGAGCCTAATCCAGATCCCGGCACATCCGGATACGTCGGTATCGTAAAGGCAGAGTTCACCTATCATCCCGACACCTATGAATACCGTGGAGTCGATGCAATCGGATTGGGCGTCGTTAAAATGGAGCTGGAAGATCCTTCTACGGAAAAAGATCGTCCCCAAGCAAGAACGATCACGATCCGCGATTTCCCGAAAGGAAGGGAAAATCAACCGGTAACGATCACGGCCAGTCAGCTAGTAAAAAGGTATGAAAATGTGGATTGGAGCTTTGATATGGTGAGTCCAGCGCGTTGAAGATTGTCCTTCATAAATTGGCGTGCAGCAGCTCATGATACTACTGACAGCTCATTCCCGATCATTTCCTTCCATGGTAAACTGTCATGTGAGTGCAAAGATTCATCCATTCTTTCCTACTAGGTGGTACATACATGCGGTCTATATGGAAGATTTACAAAACGGACTGGATTAACATTTTCAAGGTCCCGACTGGGATTTTTCTGATCATCGCCATCATTCTCCTTCCTTGTTTATACGATTGGATCAACATCAAATCAGTATGGGACCCTTACGCCAATACGCAAGGTGTCAAGGTGGCGGTAACGAGCGAGGATCAGGGAGCCACAGTTGGCGACCAAAAGGTCAACATCGGAGACGAGCTCATAAAGAGCTTGCACAACAACCAGAAGCTAGGGTGGACCTTTGTGGACAAAGAAGAGGCCAGACGGGGCGTAGAGCGGGGCGATTACTATGCCAGCATCCTGATCCCGGCTGACTTTTCCACAAAAATCACGGGAATTGTCCATGGCGACCTGAACAAGCCTGAAGTGATCTATACGGTCAACGAAAAAGTGAACGCCGTCGCACCCAAAATCACTTCATCAGGTGTTTCAGCGATTGCCAAGCAGATCAACGAGAGTTTTACGGAAAGCGTCAGTGAAGCCTTGCTGACGAAGCTTACAGAGATCGGCATTAAAATTGAAGAGCAATTGCCGACCATCCGCAAAATCGAGAGTGGCGTTTTCCAACTGGAAAAAAGCCTGCCTGAGATTCGTGCCGCTGGGCAAAAAGTGTTGGAGATTGAAAAGAAACTTCCCGAGATTCACGAGAAAGCGCAGATCATTCTGGAAGTGGAAAAAAGAATCCCCGAAATCAATCAAGCAGGGCAGGCCGTGCTCAAGATCCAGCAAAACTGGCCGAAAATCAATGAGGCGGCGTCTGTCATTATCGCGATGGAAGACAAGCTGCCGGTGATTGAGCAAGCCGTCGGACGAATTGAAGAGCTGGATCAAAATTTTGATAAAGTCGCAAACGCAGTGACTACGGCCACAGAAAAAGCGAGTCAGGCCATTGAGATCGTTTCGGCTGCTCAAGATGCGTTGCCGCGTATCGCTGATCTGACTGATAAGGGCGCGGCTGTTGCCGATCAGCTCAATGACTTTTTTACGAAGCATGACGGTGCCTTTGAAACGATTGCACCGCTGATCAAGCAAAATCTCATCTTAGCCCAGCAAGCCTCGGATGCACTCACACAACTTACGGACAGACTGTTGCAAATCAATCCGGATCGTCTGCCTACTGCGAGTGAGGTAAATGCTGTGAAAGACAGGTTAGCCAGAGCCGCCAATGTTTTGGGGCATACCGCATCGCTTGTAGAGAAAGTAAACAGTTATATTCCTGGACAGCCATTGAGTCATTTCGCAGAGAGGCTGCGCACGATTGAGAGCAGAATGAACCGACAAATCGAGATTCTCGGCACAATTGCAAGCGCGCTGGAAAAAGGCAAGCAGCCTGCGAAAGATTTGGTGGAGAGCTTGAATCAGCTCTCGAAAAATACCAGCGCGGAATTGGGAGACATCCTGTCCCGTTACGATAGCGAAATCGTTCCGAAAATATCCGAGGGCATTGAAAGGCTGAAGGTGATCACAGGAGAATCTGCCGATCTACTGCATAAGGCCCAAGAAAAACTACCGGATATCGAAGCGATTCTTCAAGAGACAAAGACGGGCTTGGAGCTGGGATTGGCAGAACTGAAACGAATCCAGCAGGATATGCCGCAAATACGGGCGCAAGTCCACGAGCTCGCGCAAACGCTCAGAAGCAAGTCGGATGCTTTTGCAAATGCCATTCACGTAGCAGCTCCGTTCTTGAAGGGGAATCTTCCTACTATCGGGAAAAAGCTCGACGAGGCAGCGGCATTCGTTCAGAACGATCTGCCCAAAGCGGAGGCGAATTTGACCAAGCTGGCTGATTTTGTGCGCTACAAGCTCCCGGAGGTGGAGGCAGGAGTCCACAGAGTTGCCACATTGGTTCGCGATGATCTGCCTAAGCTGGAGAGTGCCATTGGGCAGGCGGCTGACAAGCTGAGAGAAGTCGAAGCGAACAACAACTTCGCTGATCTTGCCAAGCTATTGCGCGGCGACATTAAAAAAGAGAGCGAATTCCTCGCAAGTCCCGTGCAGATCAAGGAAAACCGCCTATATCCGATTCCGAATTACGGTTCGGCCATGTCACCTTTTTACGGTGTGCTGTCTCTTTGGGTAGGTGCGACCTTGTTGATTTCTCTGCTGAAGCCGAATGCGGAAAATCCGGGCGGAGTGTACAAGCCGTATCAGTTGTACCTGGGCCGCTTGGGAACGTTTGCGACCATCGGGCTACTTCAGGCGTTGTTCGTCACGCTCGGTGATATTTACATCCTCGGGGCCTATGTGGCTGATAAAGCTCCGTTTGTGTTATTCGGTATGCTGATCAGCCTAGTGTTCGTTACGATTACGTACACACTGGTGTCCGTTTTCGGCAACGTGGGCAAAGGAATAGCGATCATCTTCATGGTATTTCAATTTTCCAGCTCGGGCGGTACGTTCCCAATCAGCATGACTTCACCGTTTTTCCAAGCGCTGAACCCATACATGCCCTTCACGTATGCGATCAGCCTGTTACGTGAAGGTGTGGGCGGCATCCTTTGGGAAACGGCGATTCGGGATATTCTCGTATTATTCGGCTTTATCGGGATCAGCCTGTTCGTGGCGCTCGCGCTGAAGCGTCCGTTGAGCGGACTTATTGAAAAGTCGATGGAGAATGCGAAGAAGACCAAGATTATTGGGTAAAGTTTCATGATGGAATAGAGCAGGGTGTCCTCACGTAGATATCACTACTGGAGGGTACCCTTTTTTCAAGGACAAGTGATTGTATGATTTGGTAAAATATAGGTGTCTTGTAAATCGTAAAGGGGAGTGAACCATGGGGAGATGGTTTGGATACATTCTACTGACGATTTTGATAGGCGGTGTGTGCTTTTTTATTATTACTCCAGAAATCACCTTGATATTGAGTATGTTCGTCATGATCGGAACCCTGTTTTATATTGTACACATTTTGAAAAATGAACTGCCCAGAGTAGTCCAGGATCGGCTGGAAAGACGATTCCATAAGATAGACAAAAGACTCGAGGAATTACAAAACCTGTACAAGCAGGAGACTGAATAGGCATGTTTGGGGAGAGGACACCATCTTTCACGCTGGTACTACCACAATATGAAAAACTAGATTTCCTTAGCGTACAGGAAATCTAGTTTTTTATTACATCCAAGTCCTTACGTGGGTTTTATGACACTTGGCTGGCGTTACCCCAAAAGAATACATGCGGGGTGTGGGCACGTTTGCCACAAGAGGCACAATTCGTAACAAGCGATTTTGCTACTTCTGATTATCTTCAGGAAGTAGCGAATATTCTAAACCCATAAAACTAGCTACAGAGAGCTTTTCTTCGTTTATGACCTGAAATCGGTAATTAGCAGGAGACATTAGTGCCTGGTTATCAGCTTCTGTCAAATTTTCTTTTAGCTTTAGCTGTTGCGAAATCGTATACCGACTCTCTTTACTGTTTAACTCAATTTGAACGAGTGAAGGAGTCTCAGCAAGCAAATTTTTAATGGTCTCGTCACCCGGCATATCTGCAAACGAAAAGTAAATAGGCTTTTCCGTATGCATCATTTTTTCTCTCAAATCATCCGAAATTAAGATTCGTAACGTGAGTTCTGCCGAATTACCATTTCTTGTTATTTGAAGCACGGATGTTTTCAAATTCTCCCCATGAATTTCTTCGAAATAATCGTAGACGCTTACATATGACTTCTCTTTAGGGACTGTTTCTGTTGAACTATCCGCGCTACAACCACTAAGGAGAACGATGAACAGAAGGAGAAGCATATGAAGAGGACGTTCAACAATCGAAGGTTTCTTAATATTCATTTCCCTCCTTGTGTATTTTATGAATCTTCAATAATAGATATAACATATATTACCAGTTTCTTTGTGGCCACCGCCAGCATAACACGTATTTACGGTTAAGTACTGCCGAAGCTACCCGCCCGGTCCAGAACGATAGGCACGATTGGTCAATGGAGCTTATCGGAAATGACTTAATCCATAGCGTACGATTTTTTCCGTTTCGTGAGGTTACCCCAAGGTGTCCCTTTTTTCTTGAACAGATACGGAACTTGTCGCCAGTCGGGCAGCAGATGCCAGCCCCAGTAGGACGATGAACGTCTGAAGGAGCAGGGAAACAGTAATCCCAACAGAAAGTGAAAACTCAAAGGCAGTCATCACAGACACGATGGCACCCCCCATCCCAATGACAATCGCAGGTGTGAACGTATCCGCGATAGATATTTCAGCAGATACTTTTCCTTCTTCACCAGGCTTTGCAAGAGAAAACGCAATAGCACCGCTTGTCGGGTGAGCCAAACCGATTCCGAAGCCCATAATGATCTGGCTAAAAATCGCGACCACGATACCGAAAAGGTCTAGTTGAATCAACGTCAGCGGTACGGTGCAGGTGACTCCGATGAGCATAATGACAAGACCTGTGATAATTCGTTTTTTTCGACCGGCCCCTTGGTCTTTTTTGTCCAGCTTTGCTTGTACATTGGCTGCCAGCGACCAACTGATTGCTGCGGAGGCAACAGCTAAACCAGCTTTGTCGGCGGTTAAACCTAAAATCGAGGTGAGTCCAAGGACGAGATACGTTTGTGTGCCGTAATAGGCAGCGACAAAAAGACCCCGAGATGCGATGACAGCAGGTAAGCCAGAGCGTGCGAGGAGCGTTCCTTTTGGCATCAGCTTATACAACGGGACACTGAGGGTGAGCAAACCCGCGATGGATAGCAGGAAACCGTAGATGGAGGGGATTTTGCCCAGCCCCAAAAGTAAGGCACCAGTCCCCAGGGCCAAGAAAAAAGGCAGAAGAAGACTACGATTGTTTGCCGCGCTTGCTTTTTGCGGCTGTAAGCCTCGGAAAGAGGGGGTGGTTAAGAGTGCAGACAGAAAGATAAAGGGAAGGATCAACCAGAAGACATATCTCCACGACAACTGTTCAGCAATAATCCCGGCTACATATGGTCCGAACAGGCCAGGAAGAATATAAGCGCTGGAGAAGACAGCAAGAATCTGAGGGCGAAGGGAATCGGGGTAACGCAAGGTAATCATGGTATACACGCAATTGACCAAGGCACCGGCTCCGAATCCTTGCATCACTCGCCCAAGCAGTAAAGTAAGCATATCTGGCGCAATTGCAGCAACTACAATGCCAACAGCAAAAAGCACGATCGTGACAATGAAAGGCTGGGCAGGCCCTTTTCTATCGACGAATTGACCTGTGACCACGGTTCCAATCAGCTGAGCCAACAAATAAGCACTGAATACCCACCCATACAGATCCTCACCCTGTAGCTCTCGGGAAAGACCGGGGGCGATTGTCGTGACAGCCAAGCCTTCAAATGCTGTAGCAGTCACCACAAGAATAATACCAATCGTCAACGCTCGGTAATGCGTGCTCCAAATCCCTTCTGTACTCATCATTTTCACTCCTTTTTTGTATATATTCCGCCATGAAAGTTGTTATAAAAACTGTTGTTACAACAACTAATTATATACAAAAAATGACATCCTGCAATATGTTTTGTTTTTACAAGTTTTTCACGTTCTCATAAATAATATTGAGTGTTCTTCGAAATTGGTTCACTTCTTCTTCGGTCAATCCTGCAATGGTTTTCTCGTACGCTTCAATGGAGGGAGGAAGGACCTCGTCTTTTAAAAGTCGCCCTTTTTCCGTCAGATAGACACGAAGGGAGCGGCGATCCTTTTTATCTGTTTCGCGATGAATGAACCCTCTTTCTTCCATGAGAAAGAGCATCCGTGCGATATTCGTTTTATCCTTGTAGGTGCGTTCTGCCAACTCGTTCTGGGTCAAACCTTCTTCTTCCCATAACACGACAAAAATCATCCACTGATCGATGGTGATGTTATACGGATTGCATACTTTTTGATAATAGTTGTTCAGTTTTAAATCCGTTCGTTTCACGATGACGCCGATATACTCATCTAATTTCATTGCGAAACCTCCTAGGTTAGGTAGTCCGTGCAATTGTTGCTAATGACAACTATAAGGATGCCTCGGATAAGTGTCAATTTGCAGGACTCATGTGTTAGACGCATGAAAAAGCCAATTTTGCTCAAAATAACAGCGGGATTCACTACTTATCAAAAAAGGAGAAGGAATAAATGACTCCAGTGTTCAGGAAAGTAACATTGCTGATGATTTGCGTGGCATTACTTGGTGTGCCGAGTATGGCAGCAGCCAAGGAATCGAAAGGAAATGTACAGCAGGCAGAGTGTATAAAGCCGAAAGAAGTAAAGCTACAGGGCGATATGCGCAGGCTCTGGATTGACCATTTGCTGTGGGACCACACCTATATGGTAAGCGCCTTGGCAGGGCTGGAAGACAAAGACGCCGTACAGGCACGTCTCTTGAAAAACCAGGTAGATATCGGGAACGCAATGAAGCCGTATTACGGAGAGGAAGCAGGTAAAAAGCTTACCGAATTGCTGACCGAGCATATTACGATAGGCGGCAAAATCATTGACGCAGCCAAAAAAGGCGATCAGGCTACTGTAGCAAAGCTTGATAAGGAGTGGCACCGTAATGCGGATGAGATCGCCAAGTTCTTAAGCAGCGTCAACCCTAATTGGACCGAGAAGGAACTAAAAGAGATGATGTACGTGCATCTGAAGCTGCTCACTAATAATCTCCAGGCGAGATTGAAAAAAGACTGGCAAGCGGATATTGCTGCATTTGATCAAGGTGAGGATCATATCATCTCATTCGCTGATGTGCTGACAGCAGGCATCATTAAGCAGTTCCCGAATCAGTTTTAACCACCAGCTTTTGGGTTGTGGACCTTTTACATACCGATAACGAGGAGAAGACCCAATGATGACTCCAATACTCCGGAAAGCAACACTGTTGATGATTTGCCTTGCTTTACTAGGCGTACCGGTGATGGCTGTAGCCAAGGAATCACAAGGAAACGGCCAGCAACAGGAATGCATAAAGCCGAAAGAAGTCAAATTGCAGGGCGATATGAGAAAGCTCTGGATCGACCATATACTATGGACGAGGAGCTATCTGGTCAGCGCTTTGGCGGGACTGGAAGACAAAGACAAGGTACTGGCGCGACTTTTGAAAATCCAGACGGATATCGGAAATGCGATTAAGCCTTACTATGGAGAGGAAGCAGGCAACAAGCTTGGCAAGCTTCTCACTGAGCATATCGTCATTGCAGGCAAAATTATTGATGCTGCAAAAAATGGCGATCAGGCGAGTGTGGCAAAATTAAATAAAGATTGGTTCCGGAACGCAGATGATATCGCCAAGTTTTTAAGCAGCGCGAATCCCAATTGGACCGAAAAGGAATTGAAGGATTTGCTGTACAAACATTTGGAGCTGCTCACCGGAAATCTCCAAGCGAGATTGAAAAAGGACTGGGAAGCAGACATTGCTACCTTTGACAAAGGTGAGGATCACATCATCTCATTGGCGGATGTGCTAACAGCAGGCATCATTAAGCAGTTCCCGAATCAGTTCTAAAATGAACTTCCACAACGAAAAAAACGCCAGCACTTGTCGTATCTGTGCTGGCGTTTCTTTCTTTTTATCCTTGTGCCGTCTTTTTCAAATAAGCTCTCCATGTGATGCACCATTGATCAGGATCATCGAGTACGGACTCTAGGACACGGTGACCTGTACTATTGTGTGGCGCTGTTTTGACGATCTCCGGATTCTCATAGGCTTCCTGTGAAATATGGGTTAGTGCCGCAACGTATTCGTCGAGCTCTGCCATGGAATAGGACTCCGTCGGTTCCAGCGTAAACGGCTCCGGCACGACGTACGGGTGGTGACTGGTCCAGTAATGGTGGGCAAAGTCGATCATGCGGCGCTGAACATCATACGTCGTGACGCCCGTGTCTTCTTTTAGCTGCTGCCAGCTATAGCGAACCTGCTCCAGGCGTCGACCTTGTATATAGGGAGCGCTCGCACCGCGGATTTGCGTGATTTTGTGATAGAGATAGTTGTTGTTGAGGCAAGCGATTTCGGCAACTTCCCTCAAGCCGTCAGCACCAAGTGCACGGACCCAAGCGTAGGAGCGCAGGACAGCAGGTGGTACGCCGTAAAAGCTGCGGACTTTCCCGATGCTGTTTTTCAAATCACGCTTATAGAAGTAACGCTCTCCGTCGAAGTCTACGATCGGACCTGGCAGGAATGGCGCAAGCTCGGCAGTGACCCCGATGGCACCTGTTGCAGGTCCGCCGCAAGCGTGAGGAACGGAGAAGGTTTTGTGCAGGTTGAAGAAGCACATGTCAAAGCCTGCTTCCAGCGCGCGGGTAATGCCGAGCAAACCGTTGGCGTTTGCTTGGTCGTAGCAGCACAGCCCCCCTGCGGCGTGAACGACATCTGTGAACTCCTTGATGCGGGAGTTGTAAATGCCTGTATCCTCTGGATTCGCTACGGCAAAGGCAGCGGTTCGCTCGGATACGAGACCTTTTAGCGCTTCCAGATCAGGATAGCCGTTTTCGTCGGCTGGTACATATATGATTTTGAAGCCTTTGACTGCGGCCGTCGCTGCTTGGGATGGGTGGGAAAAATGGGTGGTAATAAACTCGTTGCGCTGTTCTCCTTCGCCGCGAGCTTCGTGATATTTGCGCACGATAGAGGCTTGGGTAAACAACGCCTGTGTGCCGCTGCCCGGTTGGAACGAGAATTTGTCCATTCCTGAAATCTCGCGCAAGTATAGATCGAGCTGATACGTCATCTCCAGCATCCCCTGGACAGTGGACTCATCTTGCAGCGGATGCAGCTCCGCCATTTTCGGCGAGCGTACGAAGCGTTCATTGATTTTCGGGGAGTATTTCATCGTGCAGGTGCCTTGCCCGATCTCGACGTTGAAATCTGACCCCAGAACCTCCTGCGAAATGCGGGAGTAATGACGGATCACGCGGTACTGACTGATCTCGGGAAGATTCGGTCGTTTTTTCCGGCGTAGGCTGTCTGGCAGCGAAGAGATGCCATCGCCTACGGTCTCCACGATTTGTGGCTCGACGGGTGGTACTTCGACGCCACGCTCGCCGGGCTGGCTCAGCTCGAAAATGACAGGCTCATCCCATTTTGCTTGGTGGAAGCGGCGTACCTTATGATCTCTCGGAATCCGTTTCATTTTGTCGATTGTTCCTTCGGATGTTTTCATGGTCGATTTCCTCCTTTTCCGTTTTTACAAAATGCTTGTGATGGCAGCGACGAGCGTATCGATATCCTCCTGGGTATGAACCTCTGTGACGCAGTAGAGCGCACATTGACCCAATTCCGGGTAGTATTCAGTCAAATCAACTCCGCCGAATATTCCTTTGGCGAGAAGAGCAGCGTTGATGTCTTTGACGGTTTTGCCTGTTTGCGAAAAGTCGATCACGAACTCCTTGAAGAAGGGAGCGGCGAATCTGGCCTCGACTCCGGGAATGGAAGAGAGCTGTTTGGCGGCGTATTGGGAGCGCTGCATGATGCCTTGCCCGACTTCTTCCATGCCTACAGGTCCCATCGTCGCTAAGTACACGCCTGCGGTAATGCCCCATAGCGCGGTTTGTGTTCCGACAGACTCTTTGCCTTTTTCACGCTTGGCAAAAGAGGTGCGGTCGTACGCGACGTCCCCGAAGCCGTATTCGCCTTCGACCTCTGTCGGAGCGATTCCGAACAAGCGGGACGGATATTCCATGACGTAGGTCGGATCATCATGCGTCGCGATAAAGCCGGATTGCCCACCGCCGTAATGCATGTGTACGCCAAGCGGCTGCAAATCTCCGCACACGATGTCCGCGCCGTAATTCGCCGGAGATTCCATCACGCCGAGAGAGATGGGATCGACACCGACTACGCAAATGGCACCCGCTGCATGAGCCAAGTCCGCAATCATTTGTCCGTTTACTTCCACGGAGCCGAGGAAGGTCGGGTTTTCGAAGTAAACCGCTGCTGTATCTACACTGAGCTTTGCTTTTAAATCATTCAGGTCAAGACTGCCTGTTTCGTTCTCAAAATCGATCGTGGTGACAGTAAGATCAGGAGACGTATAGTTTTTGATGATCAAGAGCTTGTCGGGATGGATATTTTTCGAGACCAGTAGCTCTGTGCGTTTGGTGATACGTGCTGCCATGCGCAGAGCAGTGGAAGCAGCCTGTGCCCAGTCAAAGGTCGGAACGTTTACGACATCCATATCGACCAGTTCAGCTACGAGGCTTTGGTATTCGAACAACGCCTGAAAGCGCCCCTTGTCTTCGTAAGGCTCTCCAGCATACGCCGTCAGAAACTCCGCGCGGGAGTTGATTTCATCACAGACAGCCGGAACAAAATGCGGCCAGCAGCCTGCACCGAGGAAGCTGATATTTTCTTTTGTGGTTTGGTTTTTGTTCATCAGCTGGTTGACGTGACGCTCCAGCTCGTACTCGGTCAAAGCTTTCGGGATGTTCATTTTTTCTTGTAGGCGCAGCTCCCTGGGAATGTCCGCATAGATATCCTCGATGCTGGAAAAGCCGATTTCGGTAAGCATTTTCTCTTTGACTTCAGGTGCAGAATTCGGAATATACGGGTGGGCATAACGTTGTACGCTCATCTCATGGTTCCTCCATCTCTTCATTGGAATATTCAGTCGCAATAGCGATAAATTAAGCCAAACCGCCGCCGTCGACGACCAGTACGGAACCCGTCACCCAGGATGACAGGTCGCTGGCAAAGAACAGGACAGCATTGGCAATATCTTGCGGAGAACCGAGACGCTCCAGCGGACGTCCTTGGGCGGAGGAGACGAGGAATGCTCCTTCTTCCTTTTCCAGCTGGCGCGCTTCTTCACGCAACAGAGGTGTGTCGGTATCGCCGGGTGACACGCAATTTACACGGATATTTTCCGGACCGTGGTCAATCGCCATTGCCCGCGTCAGGTTGACGACGCCTGCTTTTGCCGCGCAGTAGGCCGCAGCCTTGTCACCGCCCTTGATGCCCCAGCCAGAGCCAGTGTTAATGATGCTGCCTCCGCCTGTTTTTGCCATGACCGGTATGACGAATTTCGAGAGGTTGTAAGCCCCCTTCAAGGAAACATCGACGACCAGATCCCAATCATCTTCTTCCAGCTCGACGACCGTCTTTCTTCTAATCACGCCTGCGTTGTTGAACAAAATATCGATGCGACCGTACGCTTCCTCGATCGCTTGCGTTACTTCGCGACAATCCTGTTGGGAAACGACATTGCATGTAAAATAACGGGCTGACCCGCCCTCCGCTACGATTTCCTGTGCCGCCTTTTCCCCGAGCTCCTCGTTGATATCAAGCAGCATGACGTTTACTCCGAATTGAGCCAGTCGTTTCGCTGTTGCAAGTCCGATACCGGAAGCAGCGCCAGTTACCAAGGCTACCTTTCCTTGCAAATGGAATACCTCGTTCGTGTTTACCATGGTTGATCACTCCCCTTAGATGAAAAGTTAATAATGCAATCACTGTGCCAAGTTTGGAATGGACTCTGTCGAGTAACATGCTCCTTACTTGATCGCCAAAACAGCTGATTTAACGAGGGTCTGACTGTGTTTCGTACCTTCATGGCGATGACAAAAGTGGCAATGAGTTGTCATTATTGGCAAACACCAGTGGTAAAATGTTTGTGAACTATCTAAATATTTCATAAAATAGAGAGCAAGGACAATCAACAGGGAGGATATCCATGGTTTCGTTGGATCTGTGCAAACCAGCCATCGAAAAGGTCATTACTAGCATTTCAGATATATTGAACGTGGATGCCGCGGTGATTAACGAGCGCGGCCTCTTGGTCGTGAGTACGGAGCGCTACTTGAAACAAAAAGGCGAAAATGTGCATGTGCCCTCGATTGAATTCGTGTTGGCAAAAGGTCAGTATGTGGTAGACAAACCCGGCTCTATGGAAATGTGCAAAGGATGCCGTTTTCTCGACAGCTGTCCCGCCAAAGTAGAGCTGCTCTCTTCTATTAAGGTTGCCAATCATGCAATCGGGGTCGTTTCCCTCACATCCTTTACGAAGGAAGGTCAAAATCGCCTATCCAAGCATACAGAGAGATACCAGCAAATCCTGACAGAAGTCAGCGAGATGATTACGGCGATTGTACAGTCTCATGCGACGAGACAGATCGAATCGTCTGATGACTCCATGCGACTGTTGGAGGGAGCGCTGGATACCGTTGCCGATGCGTATTTCACCTTTGACCGGAGTGGCAATGTCATTCACACGAACGCCAGCGCGCGTAGACTGCTGTCCCAGCATGAACTGCTGCCAGCGGAGGTTTCACGGATGCTGCTGCCGTCATTATCCGGGATGGCCGCACATTCCTTGCCGATCGCCAATTGTCTCGTTGACAAGCTGGATGCTCCCACCGAGGCCACGCCGATCATCGTCAACAATCAGCTCATTGGCGGCGTGCTTCGCGTGCAGAGGGGATCGCTTACCGTTCCGCGTTTGCTGGATCATCAAGGGAGCCGATCGTCTGGCAAAGTGGATAGCTTGGCTCAAATCGTAGGAAACAGCGCAGCCATCAAACAGGTCAAAGAAATGGCGATGAAAATCGGTAACAGCAGCTCTACGGTACTAATTACCGGCGAAACAGGGACAGGCAAAGGACATCTGGCAAAAGCGATTCACGAGGCAAGCACACGCGCTTACTACCCGTTTGTCGCGATCAATTGTGCCAGCATTCCGGAAAATTTGTTCGAAAGCGAATTGTTTGGTTACGAGGATGGTGCTTTTACCGGAGCCAAAAAGGGAGGAAAGCCAGGGCGGTTCGAAATGGCAGAGGGAGGTACGCTTTTTCTGGATGAAATCGGCGATATGCCGCTCTCGTTGCAAGCAAAGCTGCTGCGCGTCTTGCAGGAAAAGGTTGTGGAACGCATCGGCAGCACGCGATCGTTTCCTATCAATGTACGAATCATCGCGGCAACGAACCAGAATCTGGAGGAGCTCGTGGAGAAAAAAGCGTTTCGTGCCGATTTGTACTATCGGTTGAACGTCATTCCCATTCACGTCCCTTCACTCGCAGAGCGTAAGGAAGACATCGAGCTCTTGGCCGTTTCATTTATGGAGAAGTACGGAGAGCAAGCAGGACGCACCTTCTTCGGAATAGCACGAGAGGCGATCAACCTGCTCACGCACTATCACTGGCCGGGCAATGTGCGGGAGCTGGAAAACGCCATCGAGTACGCCATGAACATGGAGCAAGACACAGTACTGACTGTCGACAGCTTGCCTCCGCGCCTTCGTGCTCGTCCTCTAATGGCTCCTTCAGATTCAGGTCCAGCTATCAAAGCAAGGGTCGCCGATGCACAAGCGGAGGCAATTCGCGCTTCGTTGCAAAAGCACGGCAGTGATTTGAAAGGAAAGCAGCGGGTGGCTGAAGAACTGGGGATTGGGCTACGCACCTTGTATCGGAAGCTAAAGCTGCTCGGTATATAAGGAAATCGAGCTGGAGCCTGGCGTATACTTGAGGGAGAGCCTATTTAGGGGGAAGAAGCATGAGTGAGCTAAATGCCTTATTTCGGAAAAGAATCGGCATGCCAGAAAATGAAACGATTACCTTCGATACATTGGATCGCCTCCTTGATCTGACAGCATTGGCGATTCCTTTTGAAAACCTGTGCGTTGTGGATGAGCGAACAAGGGTAATCTCTAGACAGTCCATCATGGAGAAGATATTGGTCAGAAACGAAGGCGGTCTTTGCTACGAACTCAATCCGATGCTGTATTTCTTCTTGCTGGAAAATGGATTTGACGCCCATCTGATTCGTGGAGTTGTATACAGACAGAACGTTGGCGAGTATTACACGATTGGTCGAACGCATGCCACGATTTTGCTTACCTATGAGGGGCAAACGTATTTGCTCGACACGGGTTTTGGTTCGAACCTGCCGTTGAAGCCTGTCCCGTTAACCGGGGAGACCGTCTCTTCGCGCAATGGTGAGTTTCGGATCAAGAAAGAGCAGACGGAGTATGGCGATTATGTACTCGAAATGAAGCTGCGACACAAGGATACGGACTGGAGGATCGGCTATACGTTTGATTCGCAGAAGCTGGTGACGGATGTAACGGAATTAAACGAGATTCAGACGATTATCGCTGACCATGAACAGTCTCCCTTCAACAAAAGCCCTTTGCTTACGCAGCTTACAGAGAGAGGCAATGTTACGTTGACGAATACGTCCTTTACACAGTGGGTGGATGGAGTCGTTACCAAAGAGGAAATCGACAACGCGAGATTCAAAGAGCTGGCGAAACAGCATTTTGGGTTGTAACAGCATGAATAACGTATGGCTGCTTAGTTTCGTCAGTTTTTTCACAGACATGGGTACATACATGGTTACCCCGTTAATTCCGATCTTTCTTGCCTCTTCGGGTCCTATGATTATTGGGGTGATCGATGGGGTTTCCGAGGCTCTGACCAGTCTGCTCAAGTTCGTTTCAGGTTATGTTTCCGATCGTTCCAAGAAACGAAAATCGTTAGCCATACTGGGGTATGGACTATCCGGGATCGGTAGGATATTCCTCGTAATAGCCAGTTCATGGGTAGGTGTTTTTGTCTGGAAGCTGATCGATCGTACGGGTAAGGGAATACGAACGGCTCCGCGCGATGCGATCATCTCGGAAGCAGGAGGAAAACGAAAGCAAGGACGCTCATTTGGCTTGCATCAAATGATGGATATGCTCGGGGCGGCGATTGGAATCGGCATAGCGTATCTCTTATTAACGATGGATGGAAATAAAGATTTCCACAGTGTTTTCTTGTATTCAATGATTCCGGTCGGCATTGGCTTCTGCTTGCTCTTTGCCATCAAGGAAAAGCGGGAAAATACGAAGGTGATTTCGCGTGAACCGAAAGCAAAACCGAGCTGGAAGAAGTTAAATCGTGAGACCAAGCAATTGCTTCTGATCATTATGCTGTTTACTGTTGCGAATTCGTCCAATTCTTTTTTATTGCTGCGAGCAACTGATCTCGGGATTTCTGCTACGAGTGTATTGTTGCTGTATTTAGTCCTTCATTTGGTTGCTTCGCTGTTTTCCTACACATCAGGTGCCATTTCCGATCGATTCGGACACAAGGTCATTCTAACTGTTGGCTATATCCTATACGGATTCGTATATATTGGATTTGGAATGGTGAGTTCGGTAACAGGCTTATGGTTGCTATTCATTCTGTATGGTTTTTATATCGCGTTGACGAAGGGCATAGAGAAGTCATTGGTAGCGTCCTCCGCACCGAAAGATTTGAAAGCAACATCACTGGGCATGTACTCGATGGTTACAGGAATCGGTTTGTTGCCCGCATCCCTTCTTACCGGTTGGGTATGGCAAGAGTTTGGCGCGGCTACCTCTTTTTATCTGAACGGTTGTATTGCTTTGGTGACTGCACTTATCCTGTACAAGGTGCTTTCAGGTAACAAACGAGATTTGTCTACGAATGAATAAGCGTAACAAGTTAGGCCACAGATATTTTTTCTGTGGCCTCGTTTTTATTCTTTTGCTTCAATGTCTACCAACAGCTTCGCCGGATCAACGGGTGTACCATTTTCGAGAATCTGGAAAGCAAGATGCGGTCCCGTGCTACGTCCCGTACTTCCTAACAGACCAATGAGCTGGCCTTGGGTCACAGTAGCTCCAGCGGTGACCTCCAGCTTTTCCAAATGAGAGTAAACCGTTTGATACCCGCCATCATGCTCCAGAATGACCTGGTTGCCTTTCCCTGTTTTTGAATCGTATTCAGCCTTGAGTACCTTACCGGCCGCTGCTGCTTTTACTGGAGTGTTCAGGTTGTTGATGATGGAGAGGCTGGTTTGATCGGGTGCGCTTCTCGTTTCCCCTTCTGCTGGTACAGAGAAGGTGACCTCGTTCCCGAGCACTGTTTTTGCATCGGTCAAAGTGAAGATGCCTAAAGCCAAGACGACGACGATACCAGATAGCGTCCACGTATACGCTCGTTTTTGAAAGTGACGAATCATTTCTATTCTCCTTTTCACCTGTTTTTTGGAGCTGGAGAACCCGGCTGTGAAGCGAATCTGTTTGGGACAGGCATACAGCTCGAGCATTTTGATCATGGTGTATCCGTAGCGAGGTACCTCTGTCTCCTGCAAATAAGTCAAAGCCAAGGCATCACAAGCCATTTCCTGATCCTGACGCATGCGGGAAGCAGCATACCATAACAGCGGGTTGAACCAGTTGAGGATCAGAAGCACGCTCATGATGCTGTTCACAGGAATATCTCGTCTTTTCCAATGCGCCAGCTCATGCAAAAAAATGTGGCGCAGCTCATGCTCGTTGAGCTTGTCCAAAAGATTTTCCGGCAGCCAGATTTGCGGTCGCCAGATTCCCATCAAGGCAGGGCTTGTCATTTGATGACTCATGCGCAGGGGAATGGATTTGGTGATGCCCATTTGTTTTTGGCATTGGGAAAAGACGCGCAAAATAGCTTCATCCTGTACGAACACATCGTTTTTTAGCTGAGAGAGCAATCGGTATGCACTGCGAGTCATGGTGATAGCGAAAATGGCGACACCGCCGATCCAGATGAGGGAAAGCAGGCTGATCCAGGAAAAGCTCGCTTCGTTTGCTAGAGAGGCATCTGGCTGGAGGGCAAATTCATGCGGATGCAAAGCCTCTGTAGTGAGAACAATCGGTTCCGTAGGCGGGTGCGTTTCCTGTATGGATGTCCACGTGGAAGTAGGCAGCCAGTTATACAAACTGATCGTGCTGTCTATGGACCAAGGAACCGCGAGCTTCCAGAGAAGCAGGAACCATACGGCATGGTGCCAGCGGATGGGGAAATGCTTTTTGCCGAGCTGCTGGCAGAGCAAGATCAAGAGCACGAGTAGACTGGCTTCGATGGAGTTAGACAGTGTCCACGTAAATGCTTGATTGAGGGTGAGTGTGAGCCATTGCCAATCCACCAGCTTATTTCTCCTTTTCGGAAAGGATTTTTTTTAGCTCGTCAATCTCTTGGGAGGAGAGCTTTTCTTCTTTTAAAAAGTGAACCAGCATGGGCTTTAAGGCTCCGCCGTACACGCGCTGCAAAAAGGATTGGCGCTCTTGGCGCTTGCATTCTTCCTCAGTGAGCACAGGAGAGTAATAGTAGACGCGATTGACCTGCTCATAGGTGAGAATACCCTTTTGCAACAAGCGGCTGAGCAAGGTTTTGATTGTGTTGTCTTTCCACGTCTTGTTGTCTCGCAGAGTGTGGATGACATCGGCTGCTGTAGCGGGGGACTTTGCCCAGATGACCTTCATAATCTCCCACTCGGCATCCGAGATTCGCGGTTGCTCGTCCAAGTAAGACACCTCCGTCGATTACATTTGTAGTCGTTGTTTCTTTTTTTAAGATTACACATGTAGTCAACAGGTGTCAACTATCATTTTTGTAAATCCGTTCCAGATGACCGTGATTGGAAGATGACAAGCGAATTGGTACACTGAAGAAAAAGCGGATAAAGGCTGTGATAAGCATGAATCTGGCAGAGCTGTTTGGCGATATTGATATTTACTTGTTTGATCAGTTGTTAAAGGGACGGGTTACGAAGGAAATGCAGATACTCGATGCTGGCTGCGGCTCGGGACGGAATTTGGTCTACTTTTTGCGAAATGGCTATACGGTGTATGCGGTTGACCAATCGGCAAAAGCTATCGAGGCTGTACAGCAAATGGCATCGCAACTGGCGCCGAACTGGTCAGCGGAGCGTGCTCGTGTGGAACCGATTGAGAGCATGAGCTTTGAAAACGAAAGCTTCGATTTCATCATCAGTAATGCCGTTCTCCATTTTGCTGAAAACGAAGAGCATTTTCATCAGATGCTAGAGGAGCTGTGGCGGGTACTGAAGCCAGGAGGCACTCTATTCATGCGTCTTGCTTCCTCGATCGGGATTGAGGATGCTGTACAGCCACTAGGGAACGAACGTTATTTGTTGCCAGACGGAAGCACCCGTTTTCTCGTAAATGAACGGACGATGGTGGGCATGACGGAAAAACGGCAAGGCGTGTTCCTGGAGCCAATCAAAACGGTGAATGTAGCTGGACAGCGTTGCATGAGTACGTGGGTCATCAAAAAGAATGCCTAAGCACGAGAAGCCGCCTTCCTATAGGAGAGGCGGCTTCTTTTTTCTCACTCAAAAATCACGTGTCTGATCAAAAATAGCAAAAAGCTCGTCCACATCTACTTCCACACCCGTAGTAACTAAATTCTGTTTTGCCGACTGAAGCAGTTCATCGAGCACAACGAAAATTTCTTCTCGCTCAACTGTTTCGATAAAGCCAGTCCGGCGATCCATTTTGTTGAAAGTCTCTGTGTACTCTTTGACCCATGCACGCAAAGCAGTTTGTATTTCTTCCGCAGTCGTCGCGTCTTCGTTGCTCTGTTTTTCAAGCGCACTGATCGCGGTGTTCATTTTTTTATAGAGACTGGCGGCCTTGTTGGCGTTGGTTGTTGAGATGTGCTCCCTGCCATCCCAATCGCGAAACGGATTGGTCAAATTATTGGCCAGCCATTCGGGTTTGCGCGGCTTGGTAATGGACAAATCCAGCCCATTTTTTACTTCTTTTTTGTAGGCGGCTTTAATGGTCTTGGCCGCTTCTGCTGGGAGGCTTGTCATCCAGAGACTGGAGAGCTTGGGACATTGATCTGGCAAAGGGAACTCGTCCCCTGTGAAGCCAAACAGATCGTAGGTCGTAAACGTCAGTAGCTCCTTCAAGTGCTTGATACTGCCCAGATTACTGAGGGTACCGGGCTTGCCCCACAGACGGAGGTTCTGAAGCGAGGGATACCGTTGGACGAGTGGCTGTAAGTCCAGCTCCGGCACATCGCGCAGATTGAGTCCTCCTAGCTGGTCGAGTCCGCGGTGAAGCGGTAGCGAATCTGAGAATGAGGCGGTCAGCCAATATCCATCCTGTTCGGCTTCTATGAGTAGGTTCGGTGAAAGAGACTTACCCAGTATGAGCTCTCTTAGACAATCGTTCAGATGCAGTGACTCCAGCCCGTCCGCGTTTTGGACAGAGAGTTTACTGAGATGGCTTCCTATCAGATCTAGAGAGGAGCCGTTGGCTTTTTCCAGGTGAAGCTCCAGAATAAAAGGATTGCTTTTGACAAAGGCAAGTAAGGAATCGGTGGGCTCCTCTGCGTAGATTCTTGTCAGGCAAGGGAGCTTTTCCAATTCAGAGATGTCCGTCAGGCTTCGCAGGATGTCAGCATGAATGACGTTGTTAGATCTACGCAGGCTCTTCCCGCCCAGCGAAATCATTTTGTCATCATTTGCGGCCTGTTTAAACTGCTGGCGACGCTCCTCAGGAATTTGATTCCATTTGTGTTGACGGTAAAAGCTCCCTCCGACATCCCAACTGCCGTAACTCTTTGTCTCTTCTGTCACGAGAGGTGGTACATTCCCTACTTTTATGTAGCCTTTGGGCACCGCTGGATCAACATAGATGTGATCGAGCTTGTTGTTCCAGAAGAAGTAGTCGCAATATAAGGGCTTCATCTGGTGCAGCTCTGATTCATCAGGCAGTGTATCGCTGCTCCAGTCCAGCTCGAGGATACTGATGAGGTTGGATTTGCTCGTGTCAGGCTCTTTTATCGATGTGACCTGGCAAGCTGTGTACTTTTGCAGCTTCTCGACAAAAACACAGTAGATGTCTCCGACTGTGGGTGTCATTCCTACCATCCTTTCCATCTCGCAGGGCTTGTTATTATCGCTATTTTTACATATTTTTCATAGGTTGTCGTTGTTCTTGCTGTTTTCTATAATGAAAAAATAAACATAGATCGGACACAACGGCGTGTGAGAGGCGGCGAAGAGATGATGAGAGAAGAGAGCACACAGAAGTGGATGAGCCGCGTATTGGAGGCCATTGTTGAAACGTCTCGCGATCATTTGTTAATCACGGATCATGAGGGCTACATCCGGCTGGTTGGCGATTCGTCGTATGAAATATACGGCATCGGGAAGGATGAGCTCTTGGGCAAAAACGTCATCGAGCTGGAAAAAAAGAAAGTTTTTTCTCCATCTGTCACGCGAAAAGTCATGGATGCCAAGACGCCGCAGACGATCATGCAGGAAATACCCGGGGGTCGAAAGCTGATGGTGATGGCTTTTCCCGTCTGGAACGAGGATGGCAGCATGCATTCGATCATCAGTTATTCCCATGACCTGACTGAAATTATGGAATTGAAACGGCGCTACGAGGGTCTGACAGAGCAGCTCAAGCAGTTTGAAACCGAGATTGAGGAGCTGCGCGAAAAGCACCAGGATGGCTTCGTGGCAGTGAGTCAGCCGATGCAAGCCATTGAGCGTCTCATCAAAAAAGTCGCGGCTGTTGATTCGACGGTCCTGATACTCGGGGAATCGGGTGTTGGGAAAAATGTGATCGCGAAAGAAATTCATCGCAGTAGCCGTCGTTCGGGTGGGCAGTTCGTGGAGATCAACTGTGGCTCGATCCCGGAGGGCTTGCTGGAATCGGAGCTGTTTGGTTATGAGGCTGGTTCGTTTACAGGGGCCGCCAAGCAGGGCAAGCAAGGGATTATCGAGATGGCGAATCAAGGGACCCTCCTCTTGGACGAGCTGGGGGAACTGCCGCTGACTTTGCAGGCCAAGCTGTTGAAGGTGATTCAGGAAAAACGGTTGCAACGCGTTGGTAGCACACAGTACCGCGACGTGGATTTTCGTTTGATTGCCGCCACCAATCGCGATTTAGAAAAGATGGTGAAGGAAGGAAAGTTCCGGCAAGACCTGTATTTTCGCCTGAATGTTGTCCCAATCCACGTCCCGCCGTTACGAAATCGGCCAGAGGATATCGCGGCTCTCCTGAAGCGCGTCGTGCGCTCGCTCAATGAACGATATGGAATGGACAAGCGTCTGGACCCTGCGGTGACACATGCCTTGATGCAGTACGAGTGGCCCGGCAATGTGCGCGAGCTGGAGAACGTCTTGGAGAGAATGGTGGTCACTGCGGACGAAGATGTGATCACTTCCCAGCATCTGCCCGCGGAAATCAGGTTGGCAGGGGAAGAGCAGGCAGCCATGGAGCCGAGTCTGGCTACTTCCAAGATGTCGCTTCGGGAAGCACTAGAGCAGGTAGAGGAAAAATGGCTGCGCTATGCATCCGAGCATTGTCGGACCACGGGGGAAATCGCGGAGTTTCTCGGAATTAGCCAGCCCTCTGTCGTGCGGAAGCTGCAAAAATATCGGATTCGTTCCAGGTGATTCAAAAATGAATAGTTTATTCAAAAATGAATCGAACATTCTGGTGTTTTCGATTCATTTTTGAATAATTTGATGTGACCATAGTGCCAGAAACGCGATTTCATCAAGCTCTGGCGTTTGGCATAGGTATTGCTACATATCGTGGTTGAGTTTACAAGCAAGCCATCCAACTAATACCATCTCGAACGAGGAGAGGAAACGATATGTCCAAACAACGTCAATTTGTAAACGTAGCTGCTGGTGTGCCAGGTCCAAAGGGAGCGGCCTTGATTGAAAAAAGAAAGCAGTTCGTTCCAAAAGGTGTCGGCAACAATACCCCTGTTTTTGTAGAGTCAGCTTCAGGTGCATTGGTTACGGATGTAGATGGCAATACGTACATCGATTTTGCCGGAGCGATCGGTACATTGAATGCCGGACACTGCCCACCGGAAGTAGTTGAGGCACTAAAAGCGCAGCTGGACAAATACATTCATCCTTGCTTCCATGTAGGGATGTATGAGCCATATGTGGCCTTGGCTGAGAAGCTGACGGAAATCACGCCAGGCAGCTTTGAAAAGAAGACGATGCTCGCAAACAGCGGGGCAGAAGCAGTAGAGAACGCGGTGAAAATCGCCCGCAAATACACAGGACGCCCAGGCATCATTTCCTTTAGCCGTGGCTTCCATGGTCGTACGCTTCTGGGCATGTCACTGACATCCAAGGTGAAGCCGTACAAATTCCAGATGGGTCCATTCGCTCCAGCTACGTATAAAGCGCAATTCCCGTATCCATTGAACAAGCCGGAATCCATGACAGATGATGAATACGCGCAATTTTGCGTGCGTCAGTTCGAGGACTTCCTCTTGACTGAGGTTGCACCGGAAGAAGTAGCTGCCGTGATTATGGAACCGATTCAGGGAGAAGGCGGCTTTATCGTCCCGCCTGTGTCCTTCGTTCAAGGTGTCTATCACATTTGTAAAAAGCATCAAATCCTATTTATTTCTGATGAGATTCAAACAGGCTTCGGTCGCACTGGCGCCATGTTTGCCTCTACCCATTTCGGTATCGAGCCAGATATCATCACCATGTCCAAATCAATCGCGGCAGGCTTGCCTATTTCTGCGGTTACAGGACGTGCAGAAATCATGGACGCGCCAAACCCAGGTGAGATCGGCGGTACCTATGGAGGAAGTCCGCTTGGCTGCGTAGCGGCATTGGCAGTTATTGAGAAAATGGAGCGCGAAGACCTGTCTGGTCGTGCGCAGGTGATCGGGGACAAAATCAAGGCGCATTTCCACGCGTTGCAAAAAGAGTTCCCTGTGATCGCAGAGGTGCGCGGATTGGGTGCGATGTGCGCTGTAGAATTTATCGATCCAACAACCAAACAACCAGCGAAAGAGCTCGTTGCTGGCTTGACCAAAGGCTGCTACGAGTCTGGCGTCATCGTGCTTTCTGCTGGCGTCCACAGCAACGTGCTGCGCTTCCTGTCTCCACTGGTTATTACAGATGAGCAACTGGAAGAGGCACTGGACATTATGACGGATGTTCTGAAAAGCCAATACGTGACGAACTAAAACGCCCGAGGGGGTTCTCCATACTCATGAAAAAGCATCTCTACATCAACGGACAATGGAAAGAAGCAAAAGAATACGCACCACTCTACTCCCCGTATTCTGGGGAGCTGGTGGCTGAAATCGCTCAGGCAGACGATCATGACGTCGACGAGGCAATTAAGGCGGCCAAAGCAACAACCAAAGTCATGGCAAAAATGCCAGCCAATCAGCGTGCTTTGATACTGGAGAAGGCCGCTGCGATTATGGAAGCACGCAAAGAGGAACTGGCGGTCATCCTCGCACAAGAAGCCGCCAAGCCACTTCGCACAGGTCGTGTAGAAATTGCCCGGACGATTCAGACCTACAAGTTCGCAGCAGAAGAAACGAAGCGTATCCACGGAGAGACGGTGCCGCTCGATGCAGCACCGGGTGGTGAAGGA
The DNA here is from genome assembly GCF_013332445.1 of Brevibacillus sp. HB1.1. Lineage (NCBI taxonomy): Bacteria > Bacillati > Bacillota > Bacilli > Caryophanales > Paenibacillaceae > Brevibacillus > Brevibacillus sp. HB1.1. The sequence goes on from NZ_JABMIV010000015.1 coordinate 66,667, forward strand.
CGTCTTGCTTTTACGGTACGCAAGCCGATCGGCGTAGTCGGCGCGATCACGCCTTTTAACTTTCCATTCAATCTCGTAGCACACAAGGTCGGGCCTGCCATTGCCGCAGGAAATACCGTTGTACTGAAGCCAGCAAGTCAGACGCCGCTTAGCTCGCTGATCCTGGCCGATATTTTCGCGGAGGCGGGCTTGCCTGCAGGAGCGCTCAATATTTTGCCTGGAAAAGGCGCGGTCGTTGGCGAAAGGCTGGTCAGTGACAGTCGAATTGCCGCGATTACATTTACTGGAAGTCCTGCGGTTGGAATCGCGATGAAAAACAAAGCGGGACTCAAGCGTGTAACCTTGGAGCTTGGCTCCAACTCTGCAGTAATCATCGACCACAACGTGGAAATCACGCAAGCGTTGATTGATCGTTGCGTGACGGGTGCCTTCTCCTTTAGTGGTCAAGTGTGTATCTCACTGCAACGCGTTTATATTCACCAGAGCAAGTACGAAGAGTTCCTGGAGAAGTTTAAGGCTGGCACAGAAAAGCTCGTGCTGGGTGATCCGCTGAACGAAGAGACAGACATGTCCTCTGTGATTTCCGCCAAGGATCATGAACGCATGGGAGCATGGGTACAGGAAGCTGTAGAAGCAGGCGCACATGTAGTGACTGGTGGGAAGCCTGTTAGTGACAAGCTCTTTGCCCCAACGATTCTGACCAATGTAGGCGCACATGTTGCCGTCTCCTGCCAAGAGGTATTCGGTCCAATCGTAGTCGTTACACCGTTTGAGACGATGGACGAAGCGATTGAGGCGGTAAATGACTCCCGATTCGGCTTGCAGGCTGGCATCTATACGAGTGACATTCACGCGGCTATGCGCGCAGCGGAAGAGCTGGAGGTCGGGGGCGTGATGATCAACGACATTCCGACGTTCCGCGTGGACAACATGCCGTATGGCGGGGTAAAAGACAGTGGCTTTGGCCGCGAGGGGATCAAGTATGCGGTCGAGGAATTAACGGAACTAAAATTAATTGCGATCAAACTGTAACAGCGAATGACGGGCCTGATGAGGCTCGTCTTTTTTCGTTAATGGCGTCCTGTAGGAAATTCAAATTTTTTCCATAAAGTGTCATAATTGAAACCGTTTCATATAGTTGTTTGGCATAGGTAGTTATGTTAGTCTAGCGTATAGAGGCAGACTATGTTCATTTCTGTGCAAAAAGTGTTTGATTACACTTACTTGTTACGCAGATGAAATAGTCGTTTTTTTATGCGTAAAGGGCATTTCTTACACGAAAAGGGGACAATCATGATTAGTTATAAGAAAGGGGTCAGTGGGTTCCGATTCTTTCACTGGATCTCCCTTGTCGCGATATTGGCATTGTTGGCAGGCTGTTCACCGTTTCAGGGGAGTGACAGCAGCACAGATAACAACTTACAGCCAGTCAAACCTGAAAAAATCGAGCGATACCAAGGGGAGAAGAGCAAGGGCGTGTCCATGGTCTACACGACGCAAAGACAGCTTGCTCTTACTTTTAATGGGATGGCAGATAAAGACACGATGAAAAGACTGCTGGATGAACTGGATAAGTACCACATCAAAGCAGCTTTTTTCTTGCCAGGCATGAGGGTAGCGGAAGAGCCGGACATTGCGCGACAAATTGTCGCCAGAGGTCACGATATTGAAAACAACACGTTGAACCAGTCAGATTTGCAGGGTCAATCTTACGAGAAAATGTACGAAGATATCAAATTGGCTAATGAGGTCATCAAAAGAGAGACCGACAAGACACCGCGATATATCAGAACGAAGTCGGGCGATTACTCCGACGATCTTCGATTGGTAGCTGCTCACAATGGACAAGAAGCGGTCGTGTCCTCCAGTTTGTTTCTGCACAATTGGCAAAAAGAGACGGAGGAGCAAAAAAATCATTACTTAAGAAAATACATGAATCGCGGCGGCATCATCGCGATGGACACAGAGGAGAACAAGTCTGTCGTAGAAAACATCCGGTTACTGGCAGAGGCAGCTACTGATGTCGGTTATAGATTCGTCCCATTGCACGAGTTGATTGCACAAGGCGGGGAGCGAAAGCCGCTGCAAGAAATACCGGGTTTTGATGCAGCAAAAATGAATGCGGCCTATCACGAGTCCAAGCCAAATCTCATCTATCGAAAAGAAACGGACAAGAAGATGGTCGCCCTGTCCTTCGATGATTGGGGTACGGATCAAACAGTTACGAAGATTCTCGATATCCTGGACAAAAAAGGAGTAAAGGCTTCGTTTTTCCTTCGCGCAGATGGTGTAGAGCGAAATCCAAACTTGGCGAGAGCGATTGCGGAAGCGGGACACGATGTAGCCAACCACACCTATTCTCATCCGGTGAATACCAAAATTGCGCCGGAAGAATTGCAAAAAGAGATTGTCAAAGCCCATCAGATTATTACCGAAGCGATTCAGCAGAAGCCGACGATGTATTTCAGACCACCAACTGGGGCGTTTGACGAACAGACACTCAAGGCGATTGCAGCGACGGGCTACGAGGACATTACGATTTATGATGTGACGCCGTCCGATTACGACAAGAAACGGAGTGCGGACGATATCGTCAAAGCAATTATGGAGCAGACGCGGAGCGGAAGCGTGATTCTGCTGCACATGCTCGATGACATTCACACAATCGAGGCGCTACCAACCGTAATTGACCAGCTTAGAAGCAAAGGATACACGCTTGTACCCATGACAGAGATGTTTGGCCAATAAAGCCAAAATAGAACAGGGAGAGGGAGCCGGCTTATGAATTTGTACGAAGGGATTGTGGAGAGGGAAGAAAAAATTGCTGTCGTCGGTCTTGGGTACGTAGGCTTACCGATTGCGATGGCACTGTCCAAACGTACTTCTGTGATTGGATTCGATGTAAACCAAGAGAAAGTAGCAGCCTATCAAAAGGGAAACTTTCATGATGCTGACGTGGATCAGGAGCTGACGAGTGACGCTACTATCGAATTCACTTTAGATGAAAATAGATTGCAGGAAGCGCGATTTTTTATCGTGGCAGTGCCTACCCCGGTCAAAAGTGGGAATGTCCCCGACCTGAAATATGTAGAAAGCGCATCCCGCATGGTGGGCAGACAGTTGAGAAAAGGGGCAATCGTCGTATTTGAATCGACGGTTTATCCTGGGGCAACCGAAGATGTTTGCTTGCCAATCCTGGAGGCGGAATCCGGCTTGCGTTGTGGCATAGACTTCAAGATCGGCTATTCACCTGAACGCATTAACCCGGGAGACAAGGTAAATCGCTTGGAAAACATCGTCAAGATCGTATCGGGGATGGATGAAGAAACACTGGGAATCGTAGCAAGTGTCTACGAGCTCGTGATCCAGGCAGGCGTTTATCGAGCAGAAAGCATCAAGGTAGCAGAAGCCGCAAAAGTCATTGAAAATGCGCAACGGGATGTCAATATTGCGTTTATGAATGAGCTGGCGATGCTGTTCAATCAGATGGATATTCCGACAAAAGCAGTATTGCAAGCGGCAGGAACCAAGTGGAACTTCCTCCCTTTTTCACCGGGCTTGGTCGGCGGGCATTGCATCGGTATCGATCCTTACTATTTAACGTACAAAGCAGAAGACAGCGGCTATCGCTCCCGCATTATTTTGGCGGCCAGACACATTAACGATGGCATGGGGAAATATGTCGCCCAACAAATCATTAAAATGGCTGTTCGCTCGAAGCTCGACCTCAAGGATGTGCGGATTGGCATACTCGGACTGTCTTACAAAGAGGATTGTGCGGATATCAGAAACACCAAGGTGACGGATATCATTGAGGAACTGAGAGAGTACGGGATCAACCCACTGGTCGTAGATCCGATTGTGAATCCTCGGGAGGCATACGAGGAATACGGCATCGAGCTGTCAGAGATGAAGGCTCTCCACGACTTGGACATTGTGGTTGTAGCGGTACCACATGCTCCCTTTGCCCAGATGGAAGTCGCTGATTATGCCGCGATGTACGGCAAGAATGAAGCAAAAATCATGATTGATATAAAAGAGACTTATTCCAAAGCTGACTTTGAAAACAGTGGATTTCATTACTGGAGCTTGTAGGCAGTGGAGGGGAGAGAGCGACAGTGATGAAACAGTTGATAGAGAAAGTAAAGCCTAAAAAGAAAGAGAAAATCGAAGAAGTACTGACGGTTTCCAAAACGGAGAGGCGCGTGCTATCGAATGTGCCAGACCCGGAGAAAATTCGTGTCCAAGTGGATCGCCGCGGTACGAAAGATACGAATGAGCCAGGAAAGCTGGAGGACCCGGAATACCTGAATCGCATTCGGATGCTGAGTCTGCGCTATATGGCAGATTTCCCGGTGACGCTATTAACCAAGAAACAGCGGGTCAAGGATGGAATGAAGGCAAGAGCCGTCGACATTTCTTCGACGGGCCTATTAGTTGAACTAGATTCGGAGAGAGAAGACATCCAGGTGGGACAAGTGTTTATGATCCATTGCACAATCCCGCCAGGCACAATGCCAGAAGGCTATGAGTCAACGGTGAAGCTGGATGCAACTGTCGTTCGCCGGTTTACGGAGGAAGAGGAAGGGTGTCAGAAGTTCATGCTCGCCTTCGAGTTTTCCAAACCGCTGACCGAGTATTTTCGCAAAAAGCGCTGGGGATACGCTATTTATATCGCAAGTGCTTCCCTGTTTTTCGCTGCGGCGTTTATCGTGCTCATGCGCGCGGAGAGCGTGATTTATTTCAAATACAACATTTACTTGTATTTGTACAGCTTGATTGCCGCTGCCTTTTTGCTGACACGGTATTTATTCGGTGCTCTTTATCGGGAGGTTCCCGTCAATCCGGACTATACACCGGGCGTGAGCATCATTATTCCGTGCTTCAACGAAGAGCAGTGGATTCACCGGACGATTTTGAGTTGTGTGAATCAGAACTACCCGATTGATAAGCTGGAGGTCATCGTGGTAGACGACCGCTCGACGGACCGATCAGCAGAAGAGATTCAAAAGGTCATTGATATGATTCATAACGAGGCCGAGCGCTATATGACCCGCGAACGCGTGAAGATGCACATTCTTCCTGAAAACGGCGGGAAACGGGTCGCTTTGGTAAAAGGTGTGGAAATGGCCAAGCACGATTTGGTTGTCTTCGTTGATTCAGACAGCTTTTTGGAACCGACTGCGATTCGCAACCTCGTACAGCCTTTCCAAGACCCGAAAATGGGGGGTGTCGCAGGGCGTACGGATGTGGAAAACAAGTTCACCAACGCGATCACCAAGCTGCAAACGGTTCGTTACTACATTGCTTTTCGCATCATGAAGGCGGCTGAATCGTGGTTTGACAGTGTCACTTGCTTGTCTGGACCGTTGTCTTGCTATCGCAAGGAATTGATTTTGCAGCATTCGGAAGCATGGCTGAATCAGAAGTTTCTCGGGCAGCCCGCCACTTTTGGCGATGACCGAAGCATGACCAACTTTATTTTGCGAACACATCGGACAGGCTATCAGGATTCTGCGATTTGCTCGACGATTGTGCCGTCAGATATGAACATATTTTTGAAGCAGCAGATGCGCTGGAAGCGTTCGTGGTTGAGGGAGTCTTTGCGTGCCAGCGGCTTTATTTGGCGCAAGGAGCCATTTATGGCGATCTTCTTTTACATTGGTCTGATTGTTCCTATTGCTGCTCCCGTCATCGTACTGTACAACCTCGTATACGTTCCGCTCGTTCATCATATTTTCCCAGGTACGTTTTTAATGGGCTTGCTGCTGATGGCGCTCTTAATGAGCTTGGCCCATCTGTTTTTCCGTAGAAGCAAGCTGTGGGTTTTCGGGATTGTCTTTTGTGTGTTTTATGAGCTGGTGCTATTATGGCAGATGCCTGTGGCATGGGTGACATTCTGGAAATCTACTTGGGGTACGCGAGAAACACCGCAGGATGTCGAAGCGAGATTGAAAAAAGAAGCCCGAAAGAAGAACAAAAAAGGCTTTGGGCTGCCATTTTAAGTGGGAAAGACAAAGGGAGTGAGGGTGTCAGGAGTTATGGGGAAAACGATGAGCGATGTCTTGGACTATCGGAAAAAAGATCGCAATAAATTCATCAAGACGCTGATCCAGATCGCTATCTTAGTCGTCTTGGGCGTCATGTTATTCAATGCTGTATTTGATTGGAAGAAGTACGAGGAACCGAATAGAGCGAGCTGGACGAATGAAAAAGGCTTTATCGCCATCTCCTATTTTGGCGTGGGTCGTTCGGGTACACCGAAGCTGGTAGCCAAGAAGCAATTGGATGAACAGCTTCAAGCGTTGTATGACCAGGGCTATCAAACGATCTCGCAACAAGATATCTTGGACTTTTACAAGAAAAAGAAGCCACTTCCTGACAAGGCACTGTTTTTAGCCTTTGAAGATGGCCGCAACGATTCGAGCTTGTTTGCCCAGCCGCTTTTGGAGAAGTACAACTTCAAAGCAACAGCATTGTCATACGGCAACAAGATGGGGAACAGCGAGAATAAATTCCTGCAACCGGAAGACATGAAAAAAATGATGGAAACTGGCTTCTGGGAGCTTGGTTCCAACGGCTATCGGTTGACGTATATCAATGTGTTTGATGATCAGGGCAATTTCATCGGTGTGAAGGATGAGGGTGAATTAACGAATAAAACAAAGGTGGGTTACTATAACCACTACTTGATGGACTTTATCCGTGACAGCAATATGATCCCGATTGAAGACAGAAGCAAGATGGAAGCGAGAATAAACGAAGACTACAAGCTGATGAATGATACGTATATGGATCAATTGGGCTTTGTCCCAGGGGCCTATATGATCATGCATGCAAACACCCTGTATGGTGGCATGAATCGCTTGGTAGCGGATGCGAACGACGCGAATATCAAAAAGTATTTTACGATGCACGTTAACCGGGAAGGAACCGCCTACAACGACAGCGAGGGGGATCTGTACAACCTGACCCGTGTGCAGCCAGAGCCTTACTGGTACACGAATCATTTGTTGATGCGTATCCAAAAAGACACCGACGAGAAGATTCGCTTTGTTCGCGGTGATGAAGAGCAGGCCAATGAGTGGGATCGTCTCGGTGGTGCCGCGCAATTTATGGAGGATCAGATCGTCCTGACCTCTCCAGCTGCTGGCTCTGGCATGTTATATTTAAAAAACAGCGACAGCCAGAAGGATATCAAGCTTTCTGCCAAGCTGGAAGGGAATGTAATCGGCAAGCAGTCCATTTATTTGCGCTATGATCGGGAAAAAGACAGCTTTGTACGGGTTGTCCTGCATGATAATGAGCTGCGCGTCGAGCAGAAGAAGGAAAAAGGCGAAGTTCAGGAGCTTTTCAAGACGGAATTGAGCCAAGTGATTTGGAATCCTGAGGATTTGACCTTCGACCGTGCTTCGGTCTATACGAGGGAGCAAGGCGAGTCTGGTGCTCCGGAGCTGGAGAAATACCCGATTAACATTAAAAATACGCGTCCATTCGAAATCACTGTTCAAGGCGACCGTCTCAGTGTTTCCGTGGACAAGATACCGCTTTTGGATCAGCAACAGATCGACCCGAGTATGAGCAGCGGTGGCGTTGCATTGGAAGCGGCCTATAGTGAAGAGAACAAAAAGGACGACATTTATGACGGGGTGTTTGCGGACGTAAAAATAGAGTCCTTGGCGCAACCGAGTGGTGAGCAGCAGATGCTGTTCAGTAATGTGCAGACAGGGTTAGCAGGAGTCGTCAGCTCGATCAAGAAAGCTATTTCTACTACAATGGACTGGGTCATCGACACCTTTTAAATCCGAAACAAGGGGGATCAGTGTAAGGTGTCAAACATCAAGAAACGATCGATCATTTTGACTGTTCTTCTGATAGGAGTGTGTATCACCCTCGTGTGGTACATGATGAAATGGAATGATACGGAAAGCTTGGAGAGTGTAGATGCAGCCAACAACACGACGGAATTGTCTGCTTGGGTGGTAGACTGGCAGTGGGAATCCGGTTTGGAGGATTTCCGCAGGATGACGGATGGCCTGTCCAGTGTGCAAGTCTTCGCGGCGTATTTTGATGAAAACGACAAGCTGCACTTTACTGACCGCATGACCAAGGCGATGCCTGAGATCAAGGAAGCCTCGAAGCAGGGCAGCTATGTCGATCTCGATTTGACCATTGTGAATGATCGTCTTAACAGTGATGGTACGCAGGTTCAAAAGGACCCGTCGATTGTCAGCCGGCTCATGGCGACAGATGCAAGCCGTACCAAGCACATTATGGAGATCAAGAATGCTGTGATCCAGAATGGCTTTCATGGTTTAGAAATCGATTATGAGAGAATTGACGAGAAAGACTGGGACAACTTCCTTACTTTTATCCATACCTTGTATCAGCATATGGAGCAGGAGGGGAAGTCACTTCGCATCGTATTGGAGCCGCGCGCGCCGATTGAAGACTTGGCATTGCCAAAGGGCCCTACTTACGTCATGATGGCTTATAATTTGTACGGAACGAATACAGAGCCAGGTCCCAAAGCCGATCATGCATTTATTGAACAACTCGCCACTCGAATGAAAAAAGTACCGGGTGACAAAGTCATGGCCCTCTCTGTAGGCGGCTTTGATTGGGCTTCTGATGGAAAAGTGACGGCTGTGACGGAAAAACAGGCAGCAGACCTTGCTATCTCCAGTATCGAGCCGCCAAAGCGGGATAAAGCGAGTGGCAGTTTGTACTTCGACTACATGGGTGAAGACGGACAAAAGCACACGGTTTGGTATGCGGATGAAGAGACACTGTCTCAATGGGTCGCAGTTGCGAAGAAAGCGGGCATCGAGAAAATGGCGCTCTGGCGACTAGGTGACATGGGGGAAGGGACGTTGCAATATGTGAATCGATGAGGGCTGTCGTGGAGGGAAGAAGCGAATTTCCAGTCTACGCTTCGGCCTACGCCCCGCAAGGGGTGATTGACTGTCCGCTTCGGAATAAATGGCGGGAGCGTTTCAAAGGTAGAAGTTTCGAGGATGTCATTCATAAGTGAAGCTGAAATTCCCCGCCATTTATTCCGAAGCTGGGGTGGGCTCCAGAGGCGCTTGGACTGGAAATTCGCTTCTTCCTGCGCAGCTTTTCGATTCACATCTTGTAGAGTTAAATGAATAAAGAAAAACATGAGGGCTTTCACTGTGGGAAATCCTATCAATAATTTACTAGAATGTTTTTCTATCACAATGTAACTTTGTACCGGAGATGAACGTTATAATGCTAGAAGCAGTAGTCTGCTCTTTTACAGGGTAGCTGCTACCTATTGATTTTGGACATCATTCATAGGAGCGTGGAATTTTTGGGTCTCTGGGAAGCTTTTGTCGCGATTGTGCTGGGGCTAGTAGAAGGATTGACTGAGTTTGCCCCGGTTTCCTCTACGGGTCACATGATCATCGTGGATGACTTTTTGTTCCAAACGAAAGATTTGTTTTCACCTGAAGTGGCCAACACATTCAAAATTGTCATTCAGCTCGGTTCGATTTTGGCTGTTGTCGTTTTGATGTGGGATCGGTTCATGAGCTTGCTCGGCTTGAAAAAGCTGGCGGGTAAGAGTGAGATTCAGGCAGGACCTCGACTGAATTTGGCTACGGTCATTGTCGGTTTGATTCCAGCGGGGATTCTGGGTGTTCTGTTTGACGACTACATCGATGAGTATTTGTTCTCGACAAAGACCGTGGTAATTGGTCTGGTGCTGGGCGCTCTGCTCATGCTGGCTGCGGATTGGTTCCGACCAAGACGTCCCAAGATCGAATCGGTTGACCAAATTACGTACAAGCAAGCGTTGCTGGTTGGACTCATTCAATGTTTCTCCCTGTGGCCTGGCTTTTCCCGTTCGGGTTCCACGATCTCGGGGGGCGTACTGTTGGGGATGAGCCATCGGGCGGCGGCAGACTTCACGTTTATTATGGCTGTGCCGATCATGGCGGGCGCGAGCTTTTTGTCGCTGTTGAAGCGTTGGGATGCGATTACGATGGACAGCATTCCATTTTTCGTCGTCGGTTTTATTAGCGCGTTTGTGTTTGCGCTTCTGTCGATCCGTTTCTTCTTGAAGCTGATCAATCGCATCAAGCTGACACCTTTTGCGATTTATCGTTTGGTGCTGGCCGCAGTTATTTACTTTGGATTTATGTAAAAATCAAAAAGACGACAAAGGCTCCCAGCTGGGAGCCTTATTTTAATCATTCGCCTTTATCTCGCTCGGTTTTTCAATAACAATTCCGTTTAATTTAAGAGTGACAGGATTCGCAATCGTATCTCCAACCGGGCACGTCTGTTCCAAAAATTCCACAAAAGACTCTACTTGCTCTCTAGGAGCATCGGTTTTGATATGAAAGGTGTATCGAATTTCAGAATACCCACGTCGAACATCAGATTTGTTCATGAAGCCATCCGTATCGAGATCACCTTCGACTTCCACCCAAAAATCGTCGAGTTGAATATGAAACTTTCTGGCATATACTCTGGCAACGATAGATTGGCATGCGCCTAGTGCGGAGAGAACCAGTTCAACAGGGTTCATCCCAGTATCCGTTCCTCCCAGGCTTTTCGGTTCATCGATGGTTATCTCGAAATTTCTGGAACTGGCTTTCACAACCATTCCCTTCTGTAGATGTGCAGTTGCTTTGAATGTCTCAACAGGCATGATGCACACTCCCTTCTGGATAATCAATACAAGTAAACTCTACCATAGTTTTCCAATAATCATTATGAAAATTTTTACATTCGTGCAAGATTGTGTCTCATCTACTACACGCACCTAGAAATAAAAAAGGGCTGTCTCAAAAGTCGATTTTCCGACTTAGAGACGCCCTTTCTATGTTTTATTTCAAGAGGTAAACGGCACGCGTAGTCATAAATCCTTTGACATCTTCGCCTTTATCGATCTTTTGCTCAATGAAAGGAATGCCAGCTTCTTGCAGACGTACTTTCACCGCATTGAAATGGTGGAAGTCTACGACCAGCGTTTTGTTACTTGCCTTCATCTCTTCAAGCTGCTTTTTCACTAATGCATTGGCGCCAGACTGTCCAATGATATGAGAAGCATTTACCATCACCATATTGGCGAGTAAAATGACGATCAGAACCTTGCCCGCATGGCGGAAAAAGCCCTTCTGGACATCCCAGACTGCCAGCGCAATCAAGAGTGGAATCAACCAAAGCTGGGGAACATAGCGCGCCCACCAGCTTTCCGGATTAATAAGCACGGTCACGAAGAGCGCCAGACTGATCCACAAGAAAGGTGCCGCTTTTTTTCGATGAGTTCCTAAAAGCAAGGCGACGAGAATCAAGCATGTGACAATCACAGCTCCTCCGAAAAGTGGTCCGAATCCGGCCACACGCACGTCAGGAGAGTAGAACACGGCGAGCTCTTTCCATGTGACCGTAAATGGCACTTTCCATGTAGGGCTATGGGGTGTTGCGATGTTCTCCGATTTGGAAAATAAGGAGATAGCCAGATTTTCTATGCTCGTATTGTCTTTGAAGCCATGCGGGCTGTTCGAGGTCATGATATCAACGGCACCTTTGCCCGCCAACGGATAAAACGGATGTCCCTTCGTTAGCGTGTTGGTGACATACGGATTGTACCCAACAACCCCTACCGTGATAACTAGACTGACCGAAAGCCACACGAGCATGCTCTTGATGTGCTGTCGGCGATCGTAGAAAAAGAAGAGCACGAGAATAGCCAAGCCGAGCAATCCGGCATACCCCAATGCCGTGAATTTGATCTGAGCCAGCAGCATGAGCGTTGCGCATAGCGCTAGTAGCGTCCAAACATGGTAGCGCTTATACAGCAGATAGCCGAGAGCGCAAATGATGAGCACGAGTGAGCCGAGCTGTCCGTCAATATAGAAGGAAGTCGATTGCGTAATCACCGCGGGATTGAACGCTGCGAGCAGCGCGAAGGCAATCGCCGCCCCTTTTTTCTCTGGAAAAGCGGTTCGGATCGCAGCGAGTGTCAGGAAAAAGGACGATGCAATCAACAACAGGTTAAATATTTTGCTAACCTCGATCTGACCAGTCAGTTTATACATGACTGCATCGAGCATCCAAGGCCCTTTGGCGTAATGATTGATCCACAGGTGAAAGGCCGAGAGAACCTCTCTATTATCCATCTCTTCCACTTCTTTTGAATCAGAAGGCTTGACGATGGGCTGGTCATGAACCGGGTTCCAGCCGTTGGTTATTTTCACGATTGCTTCTTGATGATAGGTTTGCCCGTCAAAAGAAAGATCAAACGTATTGGCACTGATGTAGTAGCTGATGCCTGAAACAATCAGCAATCCAGCCAACAGGGAGAAAAACCAGGCCCGTCGACGTGAACTTACGAAGACCGACACCATCCCGCCCATCGCAGCCAAAGCCGCAACGAGGCCAATCCAAAAGCTGGCGGCCGTCACGGATACGCCGAACAAAAATAAAACGGATGTGCTAAGCACAATCGTAGCCATAAACAATAGCAAAGCCGTCCCAAGCAGGAACGAGTACGTAGCTGTACGGTTATTCATGAACATAATCTCCTGTCTACGAATCTACTAGCCAATGAGGGTAGGGAGGTTCGCTGCCAGCAGATGCAATACGGTCGCAAGCAGTACCCCGAGCACCAGACCCCCGGCAATCTCCCATCTGGTATGTCCCATGCTTTCGCGCAAAGGTTTGGCGGGAAACACGTCCGGATGTTCCTTTGCGAGCTTGTTGAGTGCCTCTGCATGTTTTCCTACCGCTCTGCGCAATCCAGTCGCATCGATGATCACAATAAACGTCACAGCCACACCCAGCCCGAATGCAGGATGAGTAAAGCCCTCCTGCAAGCCAATCAAAAACACAGTCGTGACCATAACGGTTGTGTGCGTGCTGGGAAACCCGCCGTTCCCGACCATTTCTTTGGCCCGGGACCCAAAACGGAGGTAATTAATCAAAAATTTGGTTATTCCGGACACAAGCCAGCCGATAAACGGCGCTACCGCATAAAACATGATAAAACTCCTCTACGTGAAGATTATGACTGAGAAATGACGACGACGCCCACGACGATAATCGCCAGACCGACAATACGTGTAAGGGACAACGGTTCGTTGAAGATCAAGAAGGACATGACAGCTACCAACACGTATCCGAGTGCTGCCATGGGATAAGCATAGGAGAGCTGCACCTTTTCCAGCGCAGCAATCCAGATAAACGCAGAAAGTCCGTAAAGTGTAAGTCCCACCATAATCGGCAGGTTCGTGAAATAGTGGAGGAACTTCAGTAGCAGCATGTCATTGTTGCTGGTGAGCGAGGATGCGCCCATCTTCATCGCAACTTGTCCACACGCACTGAGGACCACGGAAATGATGATTAGAACAATGGATGGCATAGCTTAATCCACAACCTATCTGAGCAAGTAACTTCATGTGCAAAACAGGTTCAAAACTTCCTTACTTCCTTATTTAAATTCAAATACGTAAATAATCCCGGCAACCATGACGACATACAGGAACACCGTAATGAGAATCGGCTTGTCCTGCAACAACACTTTTTCCGGACTGCCGCCCTGGCCCGCGACGGTGATCAAATACAGGTAACGGAAAATACCAAAGATCACGAGTGGAATGGTCCACATCAAGTGAATCGTGCGTCCTGACGTAAAAGTGAACAAGGAATAGCTGATGATTGTCATGGTTGTAACAATCGTGTTCAACTGATTCAACAATTCGGAGGAATAACTGTCGAGCACTTTGCGATGCGTTCCTTTATCCTGCTGCAACAAAATCAACTCGTGGCGACGTTTGCTGATGGCCAAAAACAGCGCGAGCAGCATCGTACAGAGCAAAAACCACGGGGTGAAAGGAGTTTGGATCATGAGACTTCCACCGATGGCACGCAAAACAAAACCGGCTGAGATAATCATGACGTCCAGAATGACGACATGCTTCAGCTTCAGCGAGTAAGCGACGTTGAGCACAAAGTAAACAAACAGTACGAGCGCGAATAGTCGGTCAAAGTAATAAGCACTAAAAAGGGAACCCAGAAGCAAAAATGCACCGAATGCTAATGCGAGCGCTGGCGGCAATGCACCAGAAGCCATGGGCCGGAGCTGTTTTTCCGGGTGATTTCGGTCATTTTTGATATCGACAAAATCATTGAGGATGTAGACACAGCCGGATACAAAACAAAACAGCAGGAAAGCCAGCACGGATTTTCCAATGACATCCGGACTTACTTTGTGCAAAGAAAATAGCAAGGCAGCAAAGACAAGCAGGTTTTTTGTCCATTGATGTGGACGAAGCTGCTTCACTAACAGGTAGACCATATTTTGTCGAACGCGTGGCGTTGTTTTGACGTCAACTTTAACAGAATTTGATGTTGCCCCCATATCTAACTCCTATCCTAATATCGAATCGTACCTTCTAATGACGAAAAATGTAAAAAGAAGGTTACACCTGTAATATGGTAACATAACTTGTCCCATAAAAATTTAACGATAACAGAAAAAGTGTGAACTTGCGATAAAGAATGATTGCCAAAAATAATATCAGGGTTTACAAGAAAACGCAGCCCTCATGAAGGAGCTGCGTTTTTCAGGTTTTCTCTCTTTTAGTTCACCCGTGGAATAGGAGTGGCTGTTTTTTTCCGCGAATACAGGAATAAGTTGAAAAGAACGATCACGAGTATGATCAATTGCGGGATCGTCGTTTCCCAGCTCGCGTAAATGCCGAGAGTCGGCGCGTACAACAAGTAATCGCTGCTGTGTGCAGATAAGCTTCCCGTCACCTGCAAAGCGTGGATGCTGACGCCGACGAATTTAAACGCCATATAGTAGAGTAATAGGCTGGCTACAAAAAAGAACGGACGGACCGGAATGCGTGCACTGAGCTTGATGATGGCAAAGCCAATCACGGCCAAGACGACAAGCGCGCTCAAAATACCGATCGCCAGGTCTGTCATGGAGATCGTAGCGGCCATCCCCATATAAAAGATAATCGTTTCAGCCCCTTCGCGGGCAACAGCGAGAAAGGCCGTGAATGAGAGTGACCACAGAGCTCCTTTTGCCAAAGAAGAGCCGATAGATTTCTCGACAAATTGATTCCATGCCTGCAAATTGGACTTCTTATGCAACCAGGCACCGATCGTCACCATAAAGAAGACGGCAATCAGTCCGGTTACTCCCTCAATCGTTTCTCGCGAGTTGCCTGTGGAGAGGGTGGAGAAAACGAAACTGAGGATGACGGCAAGAATGGCGGAAACTACGATCCCGGCAATGGCCCCAGACCAGATCCATTTGCGTTTGTCAGCATTGCCTGACTTGTTCAGGACCGTAAGCAGAGAGACGATGATCAAGATAGCCTCCAGTCCTTCGCGGAACAAGATGAGTCCCGCATCCCAAGCCGTGTACGAGGATGCTGTTGCAAAAGGCGCAAGCTCTGTCTTCATTTCTGCAAGATGAGCCGTCGCCTTTTCCCATTGCGGGGGATTGGACAGGATGAGTGTCGGGATGGCGACCATCTTGGCTTCGATGCTGCTGTAGGTAGCAGGCGATTTGGTCATGACTACGCCTTCAACAGAGGGCCAAGAGGTGATAAAGGTCTCCATTTTGTCCGAAGCAGCGGTTGCATCCTGATTGGCGATATCTGTTTCTACCGATGCAAGGAGTTCCAGTAGAGACGAGATGGACGGCTGCTCAGCAGAAGGATTCGCAGCGGTCTGTTGGACTGCTTTTCCTGACAAATAATTGTCCACCGTAGTAATGAGTGCCTGTACTTTCTCTGCGCTCTTTTTCGGATCGGGTGGTTCTGTGTTCAGGGCAATGCGCGCACCGCTGATTTTGATTTCCATATCCCCGTAGACTGTGGCATTTTCCGCCCGAACAAGACCCTCTGCCTTGTACCATCCGGTGACGAAGCTGTTGTACGATTGCTTGGCTTTCGTCAGATCGCCTTCCGTGATGGCTGTCATGCTGTTTTGCAAGAGCGGTAGCAATGCCGCGATTTGCTTGTGTGCGCGTTCTTTTGGCTGACCGCCTTCTTCTTGGGACGAGACGTATCGATCCGTTGCTTTTGCCAGATTGGAGATGGCTGCTTTTGCGGTGTCAGGATTCGCCTTCGTTTGGGCAAGGGCTTGCTCTGCTTCCGCGATTGCTTGCGTCAATGCTTGTGCATCTGCGGAGGTTTCTTCCGAATTGCCCTCCCAGATGCTCTTCATACTGCTGATCGCTTTGGTTACTTCTTCCCAATTGTTATCGCCACTGCTAATCAAGGCATCGCTGGAAAGGGCGATCATTTGCTTGAGCTGCTCTGGCACCAGGGGCGCGGCTACAGCGGCTGACAGAGCAGATGTCCATAGCAGCATGCAGGTACAAATGATAAACAGATAGCGTTTCAAGGTGTTCACTCCATCCCAGATAGTTGGTTAAAACAGCGTGTCCCCGATGTATCCGCCCTCACTTGCACCAGGTAGACAGGCGTACAAACCACTGCCGACATGGGTGATATATTCATTGAGCAGGTCAACGGATGCGAGCTTTTGTTGCATCGGTATGAATTGCTTGCGCGGATCACGATTGAAGCAAATGAACAAAAGCCCAGCATCGAGCTGACCAGTCTTGAGATCCATTCCACTCGAATAAGAGTAACCGCGCCGGAGAATTTTCACCTTGCCCTCCATATGGGCCAACGCGACGTGGGAATCCACAGGAACAACGGGTTTGCCCTTGGCATCCTTGCGATCCAGATCCAGCTCGTCGAACTCATTTGCTTTGCCAAGAGGAGCTCCGGTTAAACGGTGACGACCAAATGTATTCTCCTGATCGGTGAGGGAGGAGCGATCCCACACCTCGATCCGCATGCGGATTCGACGCATGACCATGTAGCTTCCGCCTGCCATCCACGCAGGACTTTCAGCAGTGTGAGCCCAGACGATTTCATTTGCGGTAGCGGGATCGTTCACCTGCGGATTGTTCGTGCCATCCCTGAAGCCCATCAGATTTCGTGGTGTAGAGCCAGTCGGGTCGGATGTGCTGGTACGCTGGAAGCCTTCTTGTAGCCAATGGAGGACAGCTTTTCCTCGAGCGATCCGGGCCAAGTTCCGCAGGGCATGGAAGGCGACCTGTGGATCGTTGGCACAGACCTGCACGACAATATCGCCACCCGACCATTCTTTTCGCATTTCATCGCTGTTGAAGCGAGGCAAATCGACCAAGGGAGCAGGGCGTTTGGCTGCAAGACCGAAGCGCTCGTCAAAGAAAGAAGCGCCAAGCCCAAATGTGATCGTCAATTTCATTGGGCGCAGGCCCATGGCTTCTCCCGTGTCGACAGGAGGAAGAAGGGCGTTATCGCTCTCCTCATCGACGTTTTTGCCGGCAGTCATGCTTGCTGCTGCCTGCGTCCAGCTTTGAAACAGCTTGCGGACATCCCCTAGCGAGGTCGTCGTCAAATCAAAAGCACCCATGCAGATAAAATCCTGCATAGGTGTAATGATCCCGGACTGATGCTTGCCATAAAAGGGAATGACCTCATCTGCACCGGTCGGAGCGGCACTTGTCTGCTCATTTTTAGGAGTAGAGGGCAAAAGGCTATTGACCCCAGTCGCCCCCAACAGCAGTCCAATCCCTCCGACACCCGCCAACTTCAAAGCTTCTCGACGTGTGAATTTGTTCGCTGTGGTGTTTGCGAGATGCTTGTCATTCATCTTGTTAGCCTCCTACGATCGTACCCATTTTGGACAATGGTTCAGCCAATGCATCGAGGGACTGACTCAGCTTTTTCACCTGGTCTGGCTTCAACTCGGTGTACAGCACATAGCCGTCGCCTTTGCGGTATGGTGCGAGTGCTTTATCCAAATCAGCGAAGCGGGCTTCAATTTCATTTGCAAGAGCAGAGTCTTTAGCCGTAACAGCAGGCTTCAATACTTTGTAAATTTCGTGAGCGCCTTCCACGTTCGCAGCGAAATCGTACAAGTCCGTATGGGAATAGCGTTCTTCCTCACCAGTCACCTTGCTCGTCGATACCTCGTTCAAGAGCTCAACCGCCCCCGTTACCAGCATAGGCACATCGATTTCGACACTCTCTACCTTCACGCGGAGCTGCTTCACATCTTGCAGCAGTTGATCCGCCACTTTTCCTTGGTCAGCGACCGATTTGGTTTCCCAAAGTGCTTTCTCTAATTTGTGATAACCGCGCCATTCGTTATCAGGCACATCGCCTTCGCGGGCATCGATCCACGGGTCAAAATCGCCGAGAGATTCAGCAATCGGTTCGATTTTCTCAAAGTAAGCACGGGCTGGAGCGTATTCCTTTTTCGCTTTTTCCATATCGCCTGCTTTAACGGCGGTGGTGAAGCTCTCTGTTGCTTTTACGAATTGGTCGGTTTGGTCAACGACCCATTTACGGTATTGATCAATAGAGGCTTGCAGCTCAGGAGAAGGAGCAGAAGCAGTGCTCGCTGTCGCGGACTGTTCAGCAGCGGCAGGCTTGTCAGGCTGAGTGGCTTCTGGTTTTTTCTCTTCGGTTTGTGTTTGTGCGTTTCCACAAGCAGCGAGCAAGGAGGAGCCGAGAACAACTGCGGCGAGTGGATAACTCCATTTTTGAATCATGAAAAGACATCCCTTCATCTAATATGAGTGCATAATTATATGATTATATGTCGATAATGAATATCATTATCATCCACAAAGAATTTTACTCTTTCTTAGACAGTTTGCAATCTTTTTTTGTGTAACGATCACTGGTTAGTTTTGGCGTTGTTCACATAAAACCAAAAGTAGCTCAACAATCCCTTAACAAAGACTTGTTATGATCGAGCTATCAACCAAATAAATAACGTCTGTAAGTGGGTCGAGACGTGGAGAAAGCCCTCATACAGCAATAGATTCGAAAAAGACCGTTCGTTCGGTTTGTTTCTTTGTGCTATTGCCGTGTATGAGGGCTTTTTGTGTTTTCGAATGAAAGGAGCGAGCAGAGGATTTGCTAGATACAGATAGGTACGATGCGTATTTTTTTGATTTGGATGGAACGATTTTTCTCGGGAATGAATTGCTTCCTGGGGTGGAAAAGACACTTGCCGCGCTGCGGGAGAAGCAGAAAAAAATCATGTTTTTGACCAATACGACGGTACAAACAAGAACAGCTTGTCAGACTCGCCTCCAGAAGCTCGGATTGGCTGCCCGGCGGGAAGAAATCATGACGGCTGCCTATGCGGCGGGATTGTATCTCCAAGAGAATGCGGAGCAAGCGCGTGTCCTGATCGTTGGGGAGCCTGCCTTGGAGGAAGAGATTGCGAGCTTTCATATAAAGCAGGTGCAAGATGCGGAGGAAGCTACGCACGTATTGGTCGGAATGGACCGCGCATTTACGTATGAAAAGCTGCAACAAGCTGCTGACGCTGTGCGAAATGGAGCCTACCTGATCGTAGCGAACCCCGATCCGTTATGTCCGGTGCCAGGGGGTGCCATTCCTGATACATGGCCGTTGGCGAGAGCGATTGAAACGGCAGGTGGAGCCTCTGTCTGGGCGATGACTGGCAAGCCGTCCCGGTACTACGCCGAGCAGGTTTTACAACAGCTTCAAGTGCAGCCAGAAAGATGCGTCATGGTGGGCGACCGTTTGGAAACAGACATTTTACTCGGGAAAAACAGCGGTATGAAAACAGCGCTCGTTATGACAGGTGTGACGACCAGTCGCGAACTAGAAGCCACAGAGATTCAGCCAGATTACATCCTTCCGACGATGGAAGCCATGGGGCAAGTCGAGTAGGAAAACGAGGAGGTAAGGGAGATGGAGTTGGGAAAGAGCAGCAAAAAGTGGTTGTGGTCACTAATGGCAGCAAGTCTGGTGACAGGCAGTATGCCCGCGATGGCGCAAAGTGCGGTGAGCAAAACCTTGCTCATCACAGAGGTTGTCAATGATCCCCTTTTTGATGAAAGCACAGGCGAGTTTATCGAAATCACCAATATCTCCAACGATCCGATTGATTTGAGTGGATACATGATAGGCGACGAGGAAAAGCGTGGAGGAAACGAAGGCATGCATGCGTTTCCGGAAGGCACCATGATTGAGCCTTACCAGACGATTGTCATTTCCCGCTATGCAGACGGAATCGTGGAACGCCATGGCGTCACGCCTGATTTTGAATTGTTCGACTCCATGGAGGACGTCCCTGAGCTATTGCCGACGGATTGGGCGACAGGCAGCATTTATTTGGCGAATGGCGGCGACCATGTCATTCTGATGGACCCTGAGTACAATACGGTGGATTCGATGGCTTATATGGATGCGAAGGTTCCGGGAGTCACCTCTCATCCGGGAGTCGCTGGTGGGCACTCGATGGAACGCCTGACGGAAAAGGATACGAATGATGCGTCCAGAGATTTTGTCGATCAACCCAAGCCGACTCCTGGTGAGTTGTTGTTCGGACCGAATGCCCAAAAAGACAAGATTCCGGTCTCTGATCTGAAAGACGACGTGCTGATTGTCCCTGAACCCAAGACGGGAATTGTCCTACCGCCAACGGTGATTGCCATGTACGACAAGAAGTCCGAGATCGATACGATTCTGGATGCCGAAGCGTCTTCCATTTTTATACCGGTGAAAAAATCCGGGAAGAACGGAGTCGTCACCCAGGACGGCACATCGCTGGACGAGGTACTGGACCAGATCAAGGGCAAGGCGATCCCAGTGATTCATATCGAGGACAAGAAATTGCTAGGCGAGGTCGATCGCCTGCTCCAGAAAGAGGACCTCTCTGATGTGCACATTGTGTCTTCCCGACCGGAAATCGTCCAAGAGATGCGGGAGAAAAACAATGAATACCGTGGTGCCCTCGTGTATATCGACGGCAAGCTGAACGAAAAGAAGCAAAAGGAGCTCGTACGCTCAGCCAGAAGCAGTCGTTCCAATGTGATCGTTCTCTCGCAAACGGCGATGACGGAGGATGTCATTCGCTACTTCCGCAATCGCGGGTTGTCTGTGTGGGGAATCGATCGGGCCAACAATAGCCAAGCGAGTGAAATGATCGAGATGGGTGTGGCGGGGGTTGTCTCACACGATCCAAAAGAGGTGCATGAGCTGCTTGCTGCATACCCAGAGAAAAGCATCACGCAACCTCCGATGGTCATGGCACATCGAGGTATCCCTTCCTTAAAGCCGGAAAACACGATGTACGCCTTTGAAGAAGCGATGGAGCTGGGTGTGGAGATCATCGAGACAGACGTCCACAAAACAAAGGATGGCCACCTTGTTCTGATCCACGATTTTGATCTGGAGCGTACCACCAACGGGACAGGAAAGGTAAAGGATTTCACGCTGAAGGAACTGCGTGAATTGAACGCTAACAAGCTCGATCCAGCCAATCCTTCCTGGTACCAGCCTGAGATTACCGATGCTGTCATTCCTACCATGGATGAATTGCTGGAAGCGGCCAAGGGCAAAGCGGTGGTCATTCTGGAAGCAAAGGGGATTGGGTACGAAAAAGAAATGGCAAAGGCCATCAAGGAGCACGACATGGTTGAAGATGTGATTGTCAGCAGCTTCAGCTCAGAAGTATTGGAGCGTTTCGCCAAGCTCAATCCGGAATTGGGACTAGGCTTTACCTTGAGCGGGACCAAGCCAAAGGAACAGCTGGAACAGTATGCCGAAAAGCAGATAACAGACGCGGTTCAATTGAATGCCCAATACTATATCAACCATCAGATTGTCACGCCAGAGCTAATCCGATTCGCCAAGCATCGGGGAATCATTTTGACCGTGTATACCGTTAACGAGGAAGCAGATATGAAGCGGGCAACCGAGGCGGGAGTCGGGGGAATTATTACGGATTATGCGCAAAAACTTTACAATACCCAAATATTACCTTAGTAAGCAATTGTTATAGTCGAGTGATACGTAAAAAACAGCGAGAGGTTCAGGGGGGAAAGTCGTGGCTGAAGTGGAATTGCGGCGCATTTCCAAGATGTATGGGAGTCAGAAGGTAGTCAATGAAGTGAGCACTCGTATTCTGCCAGGAGAATTTTTCGTACTGGTAGGGCCTTCTGGTTGTGGGAAATCAACCACATTGCGCATGATTGCCGGGCTGGAGGAGATCAGCACGGGAGAGTTGTTGATTGGCGGCAAGCCGATGAATCAAGTCCCTCCGAGCGGGCGAAACATCTCCATGGTCTTTCAAAATTACGCACTTTATCCGCATTTGACGGTAAAAGATAATATTTTGTTTGGTTTACAGGTTCGAAAAGTAGACAAAGCAGAGCAGGGCAAGCGGTTAGAGCGTGTAGCGGAGATGTTGGGCATCGCGCATCTTTTGCAGCGCAAGCCAAAGGAATTATCCGGGGGACAAAGACAGCGCGTAGCACTCGGACGGGCCATCGTCAGTCAGCACCCTATCTGCCTGATGGACGAGCCGTTGTCCAATCTGGATGCCAAGCTGCGTGGACACATGCGCACGGAAATCCGTCGCTTGCAGCAAGAGCTGGGCATCACGATGATTTACGTTACGCACGATCAGGTGGAAGCGATGACAATGGCAGACCGCATGATGGTCCTGCGTGACGGCGAGGTTCAGCAAGTCGGAAAACCGCTCGACGTCTACAACCATCCAGCGAATTTGTTCGTGGCGGAGTTTACGGGGGCACCCCCGATGAATACGGTACCTGCCATTTGGCGGGCAGATCAAGCAGGAATTGAGCTAGCAGGCCAGCGCTTTTTGCCGCTTCCTATGTTTCACGGTATCAAGGACCAGACCCCGGTCGTTCTTGGTCTGCGTCCAGAGTCACTGCAGCCCGCCCTTGAAGGGCAAACTATGGATGCTTCCTGCCAGCTTCCTGTCACCGTGCAGGGAGTAGAGATTCTCGGTTCTGAGACCATTGTGGAATTCACCGTGGGAGACAAGCTGTGGAAGGCCAAATGGAACGGGCAATGGCACTGTAAAAGAGGCGAAACCATGCATGTTCGTTTTGATCCAGCTCAGGTGAACGTGTTTGATGGAGAAACCGGAAAAAATCTAGCGGTTACGACCAATTAAGAAAAGAAAAGGGAGAGGTACTGCGATGCGTAAAGTCGTCAAAAGCTTGTTTGCGGTCGTTATGAGTATGAGTCTGATCACGGGTTGCTCCAGTGGCAATTCTTCGTCCACAAACAATGCGGCGCAAGGAGCCAATTCGTCAGGCAAAACAGAGCTGTCCTTCTATTATCCGGTTGCGGTTGGCGGTCCTTTGACCAAGATCGTGGACGGTATGGCAGAGGAGTTTAACAAAGAAAATCCAGATATCACAGTCAAGCCAGTCTATACGGGCAGCTATCAAGATACGACGACAAAGGTACAAGCAGCTGTGCAGGGCAAGACTCCTCCAGACGTAGCGGTGATGCTCTCAACGGAGCTGCATACGATGATGGACATGGATGCCATCCTGCCGTTGGACGACTTCATTGCCAAGGATGGCGGTAGCGAATACGTGAATGATTTCTTCCCGGGCTTTTTGGCGAATTCCCAAGTAGACGGCAAGACATACAGCATTCCATTCCAACGCAGCACCATCGTGCTCTATTACAACAAGGACGCGTTCAAGGAAGTCGGGCTTGATCCGGAAAAACCGCCGACATCCTGGGACGAGCTGGTTCAGTACGCTGCCAAATTGAAAAAGGACGGACGCTACGGCGTCGAGATTCCTTCCTCGAGCTTTACGTATTGGATGTTCCAAGCGCTGGCCTTGCAAAACGGCAAGAACTTGATGTCCGAAGATGGGAAAAAAGTGTTTTTTGATACGCCAGAAAATGTAGAAGCCCTGCAATTTTGGGTAGATTTGTCCAAAAAGCATCAAGTGATGCCTGAAGGTGTCAACGAGTGGGCGACTGTACCTTCTGATTTCTTGGAAGGCAAAACGGCGATGATGTTCCATACGACAGGGAACCTGACGAACGTGAAGAAAAGCGCGAAGTTTGATTTTGGCGTAGCATTTTTGCCAGCGAAAAAGAACTACGGCAGCCCGACAGGGGGCGGCAACTTCTACATGTTCAAGGGAACGGATGCAAAGAAACAGGAAGCGGCATGGAAGTTCATTCGCTTTATGACCGAGCCTAAGCGCGCTGCTCAGTGGAGCGTCGATACGGGATATGTTGCTACACGCAAATCTGCTTACGCAGAAGAGAGTATGAAGCAATACGTTAAGGACTTCCCGGCGGCAGCAGTGGCTCGCGACCAGCTGGAATACGGACATGCTGAGCTGTCCACGCACAATAACGGCAAAGTGACAAAGCTCTTGAACGACACGCTGCAATCTGTGATCACTGGTCAATCCGAGCCTGCGGAAGCATTGAAAAAAGCGCAGGAAGAAGCGGACAAGATGCTGGCGCCGTTCAACAAATAAATCAAGCAAGGCAATGGGGGAGCGACAATGGGGGAACTACGCGCAAAATGGAAAGTGAACATGTACGCCTGGCTCTTGCTCCTTCCCTCCCTCATCTTCCTGCTACTGTTTACCTTCTATCCGGTTATACAAACGTTCATACTCAGTTTTCATCAAGCGGATCTGGGTTCTCCAGAGCCGTTTTTTAACGGGATAGATAATTATAAACAAATGGTGGAAGATGAAGTGTTTTGGAAGGTGCTGACCAATAATATCTGGTTTGCCATCGGAACGGTGCCGACGAGTGTGGCTCTCGCGCTAGCTATGGCTCTGTTCGCCAACAAGGCAATACGAGGGAAGAGCTTTATCCGCACGGCTTATTTTTACCCGACAGTTGTTCCGATGATTGCAGTGGCGAACATCTGGCTGTTTATTTACACACCGGAGTACGGAGCGCTTAGTCATGTGATGGAGTGGTTCGGAAAAGGCGACATGAACTGGCTCGGCGATCAGAAAAATGTGATGTGGGCGATGATCTTCATGGTCATTTGGAAGGAAGCTGGCTATTTCATGATCTTTTATTTGGCGGGGCTGCAAAACATTTCACAGGAGCTATACGAATCCGCCTCCATGGAAGGGGCATCGTCGTGGACGGTTTTTCGCCGCATCACCTTTCCACTGCTTATGCCAACGACGATGTTTGTCAGTATTATCGCCTTCACTAACTCTTTCAAGCTGGTAGACCATTTGGTGATCATGACCAAAGGCGGGCCGGATAATGCCAGCAATCTCTTGCTGTACTACATATACGAGACAGCGTTTTCTTTCTGGGATCAAGGAATGGCTTCGGCATTGACGATTGTCATGGTCGTGCTGCTGCTGTTAGTCGCTGCTTTTCAGTTTTTTGGTATGGATAAAAAGATTCATTACAACTAAAGGGGGATGGCAGATGCTTCGCAAAATCACAACAGTTGGAATGTACGGCTTGGCCGTTCTCTGGTTGTTTCCTTTGCTCTGGGCGGTCTGGACTTCCTTTCGCCCGAGGGAGCTGGCGACTTCGTGGTCGCTCCGTGCAGATTTTACACTCGATAACTTTGCGAAGGTGTGGGATGCAGCGCCCTTTGACCAGTACTACATCAATACCTTTTTGATCGTGACGGGTATTTTGGTGGCACAAATGATCACAGCTACACTGGCGGCCTATACCTTTGCGAAGCTGCAATTTTGGGGAAAGGATGTGCTGTTTGTCCTGTTCCTGGTCCAGCTCATGGTCCCGGCAGATATCTTGATTTTCCCCAACTATAATGTCCTGCGTGACTTGTCTTTGCTGGATACCAAAATCGGCATTATGCTGCCGTACTTCGCTTCTGCCTTCGGGGTTTTTCTGTTGAGACAAACCTTCAAGACAATCCCGCACGAGCTAGAGGAGGCGGCACGGATGGAGGGCTGCTCCTGGTTCCAGATTTTGTGGCGGGTGTACGTTCCGTTAGCGAAGCCGACCTACATTGCGTTTGGCTTGGTCTCGGTCAGCTACCATTGGAACAACTTCATGTGGCCACTGATTATTACGAATTCCGTGGAAAATCGCCCGTTGACGGTCGGTCTGGCGATTTTTGCCCAATCGTTTGAGACAGGGGCGCAGTGGGCCGAGGTAAGTGCAGCGACTGTCATGGTAATTTTTCCGTTGTTGCTGGCATTTTTGCTGTTCCAGCGGCAGTTTATCAACAGCTTCATCCACTCCGGCGTGAAATAAGAGGGAGGGTCATGAATGATGAGAGACAAAAGCTCGTTTGCCGTATCCACCTATGCGTTATTTGATCTGTCCTTGCGTGATGCTATTGTTCAGCTTTTGCACCATGATTGGAAGGCCATCGAGATAATGTGTGAAGTGAATCATGCCGACCTCTTGGACTGGTCCTGGGAGCAGTTGAAAAAGTTGAAGCAGCAGGGAAACGAGAGAGGGATTGCCTGGTCGATTCATGCGCCGATTAGCGGCTGCAATCTGGCGGCGGACTCAGGACCAACTCGGGAGCAAACAATGGACACGATGAAGCGCTGCCTGGAGATTGCCAGCTTTCTCGACTGCACCCATGTTGTGATGCATGCGGGGGAAGTAGAAGACCGACTTGCGGAAACAGAGCGTGCCAGAGGTGTGGAAAATGTGAGTCAGGCACTCCACGTGTTGACCACCGAGCTGTCCGCAGAGAGTAGAACCATACTGACGGTCGAGAATGTTCCCCCTTATCCAAAAGTGCTGGGGTGGAACGTCGAGGATCTCGTGCGTATATGCCGTCACGTACAATCCTCTCGCGTAGGGATCGTGTACGACGTAGGTCATGCCCATTTGATTCGTCCGGGATATGCAATCGATGCATTGCAGGAGGTGCTCCCTCATTTGTCCGCTCTTCACCTGAGTGATAACTTTGGCAAGCTCGACGATCATTTGGCGATAGGCGATGGAACGATCCCGTTTGCTTCGATCCTGTCACTTCTGAAAGAAAACGGATTCGCGGGTCATTGGGTTGTAGAGACAAAGCAACTTGGCTGCGCTGAGGTAAGTGTGGAACGGCTACTGAGGGAAGGAGGCGAATAACATGGACATGAAAACGATTTTGAATACGAATCCGGTTATTGCGGCAACCGAACAGGATCGCTTGGGAGAGGCGATGGCGTCTCGAGCTTGCGCGATCCTGTTGATGTACGGAAAGCTGACCAAGCTGATGGAGGAAGCTGAAACCATCCGTCAGTCGAGCAAGCCGATTTTTTTGCACACAGACCTCATGAATGGCCTGTCCAATGACAAAGAGGCTTTTCGTTTCTTGTCCACCTATATCCAACCAACGGGCATTGTCACTACCAAAGGACCGATGATTCGCGCGGCCAAAAAGGAAGGGATGCTGACGATCCAGCGAGTCTTTTTGATCGATTCGACCTCTCTCACGACGACCATCAAAAACGTCTTGGAAAACCAGCCGGATGCGATTGAAATCATGCCGGGGATAGCGCCGTCTATTATTTCGTATATAAAGGAGCATTTGCCGCAGCCGATTATTTTGGGCGGGTTGATCTGGAATATGGAGCAGGTCAACGAAGCGTTGAAGGGTGGAGCAGATGCTGTTTCGTTGAGTAAGTCGGAGATGTGGAACCATATGACTGTTTAGGAGAAAGGGCAGGTGTGAAAGCACCTGTCTTTTTTGTATGTAATAAATCTTTACGCGCCTCGCGATTATCGGCGAACATGGGCTTTTCCGTTTCACTATGGTAATGGCGCAAGTCGCGCAAGAATTACTTCCGCCGATCTCTTTACTAAATCCCTATCAGAAGTAGAAAGCACACCAAAAGGGTAGCCTATTGCTACTCTTTTTTCCTTTACAGGTAATAAAAGGGGTAGTATTATTGCATTATTAAATTTTTACATTTCATATAGCATGAGGGAGAAATTTTACATTATGGATACAATCCTCATCCAGAAAAACATGACAATGGATCAAAAACTGATTTTCCAGTCCGAGTACGGCAAAGTCCAGAAAAACTCCACGACAGCTATTCTCCTCTGTCTGTTCCTTGGGGGGCTGGGAGCCCATCAATATTATATGAATCGCGTAGGCCTCGGAATTGTTTATACCCTTTTCTGCTGGACGTACATTCCTCTTATTATTTCTATTGTAGAACTATTCCTTTTATCTGGACGGGTTCGTCGTCACAACGAAAACAAGGCGAAAGAGATCGCCGGAAAAATCTTATCGGTTTAAGAAGGGCGCTAAGGCGCTCTTTTTTATTTTCGTTAGGGTATTTACTATTGCTAAATTTTCGTAATATAGCAAGTAGCAGTGTCGATTGCGGGATTTTTCAAGCTGCTTATTCATCGTGCGTAGTAACCACGTCAGCCAATGATTCTTACAGATATGTGTCCAAATGCCTACAGGGATTGGTAATAGAGTTCCGGTAAATTTATAATGAAGGTACATATTTTTTCAGGACCATGAACCGCCTTTCAGCGGGAAAAGAGGGTAATATGGAACCAATTCAACTAATGGAAACGGCAGAGCAATTTATCCGAACATGCTATCGCGAACTGGACAAGACAACGGAAGAAACCGAGCAACGGCTGCAAGAAGTACGACAGATGATCGAACAGCAGGGATACTATGAGCATACAGCAGAGGAGCTGCGTCACG
The DNA here is from genome assembly GCF_013332445.1 of Brevibacillus sp. HB1.1. Classification (NCBI taxonomy): domain Bacteria; kingdom Bacillati; phylum Bacillota; class Bacilli; order Caryophanales; family Paenibacillaceae; genus Brevibacillus; species Brevibacillus sp. HB1.1. The sequence goes on from NZ_JABMIV010000015.1 coordinate 95,191, forward strand.
GAGCAAAAATGGCCTGGCGCAACAGCAATCGATGTATTGGGCGATTCTTTTGGGAATCATTACTTGTGATAGATGAGCGGCACGTCGAAACTGAAGAAGAGATGGCGCAGGCCATGCTCCGACACATCGACTTTGCCACCAATGACGGGAAAATTCGCCCGACCATCACCGTTTTTGCACCTGCTGTAGCAGGCAGAGCTCCCATGCGCATCTGGAATGACCAACTGATTCGCTATGCGGGATACGAGACAGAGTACGGCGTACTGGGTGACCCGATTTCGCTTTCGTTGACGAAGCTATGTAAGAGCCTTGGATGGCAAGGAAAAGGCACAAACTACGACGTTTTGCCGCTTGTCGTGCAAATTGGAGATCGGACGCCGCAGTTTTTTGAGATTCCTCAGGAGCTGGTCTTGGAGGTGCCGATCGTGCATCCAGATTTGCCGGGCTTTGCTGATATGGAATTGCAATGGTATGGGGTTCCTATTGTTTCGAATATGCGCATGGAGATTGGCGGTATCGACTATTTGGCCGCTCCATTTAACGGCTGGTACATGGGAACGGAGATCGGTGCACGCAATTTCGCTGACCAAGAGCGATATAACATGCTGCCAAAGGTCGCAGAGGTCATGGGGCTCGATACGAGCAGGGAAGTGACACTTTGGAGAGACAAAGCGCTCATCGAGCTGAATGTTGCCGTCTTGCACTCCTTCAAGGAAAAAGGAGTATCGATTGTCGATCACCATACGGCGAGCCAGCAATTCAAGCGATTTGAGGAAAGAGAAGAGAAATGTGGTCGAGCCGTTACGGGTGACTGGACATGGCTGGTTCCTCCGATCTCCGGAACAGCCACACACATTTTCCACAGTCTATACGACAACACAATCCATACGCCGAATTTCTTTTACCAAGACAAGCCGGAGCTCGGCAAAAAATAAGGCTTTCCACCAATGTCGCGAACATGCTTCGCGACATTTTTTTGTGCGCGATGTCACATACAGGGTGATGTGGTACGTTATACCAGTTGGAAGGAGGGAGAGAGTGGACACGAAACAGATAGAAGAACTCGTGGATGAGATCATTCAGGGAGCGGATGACCGCTACGCTGCCATCATGAAAAGCTACCAAACCCCCATATTTCACTACTGCTATCACATCTTGGGGAATCGATGCGAAGCGGAAGACGCCACACAGGAGGTCTTCTTCAAGGCTTATCGCAACTTGAAAAAATACAGTCCAACCATGCCCTTTGCAGCTTGGCTTTATAAAATAGCCTATCACCATTGCATCGATCTCATCAGAAAAAGGAAATGGACAAAGATGTTGCCATTTTTGATGCAGGACAAAGAGTCTGAATCAGACATCGAGCGGCATATTGAGAATGTTTATTTCAGTGAGGATGTATTTCTTGCCATGCAGACACTCTCCGTAGAGGAAAGAACGCTTCTCTTACTGCGAGGCGTGGAAGAAAAGACGTACGAGGAAATTTCCTTGATCATGAACAAAAACGCTGCGAGTCTGCGCAAAAAATTCGAGCGTACGGCATCGAAGTTCCGATCCGCTTATTCTCCTTTAGGGAAGGGAGGGTCAACTCACGATGAGACCAAACAAATCGCACGAGAATATTAAGGACCTGTTCAACGACCCGCGCATCCCGCAGGAGATTGACATTAGCCATCAAGTGATGACAAAAATCAAAAGAGAGAAGGAGAGATTTTTTGTGAAGTACAAGGTAAGCATATTAGTCGCTATTGGTTTGATCGCGAGCCTCACAACGGGCTATGCCGCTGTCCAGTACTATCAGTTGAAGAATGAGAAGGGCGAGGTTCTGTATCAGGAGAAGGATATATCGCAATATGAAGGTAAATCGAAAATTGTGAAAGAGCTCGATCCTGAAACGGATACCTTATACAATAAACGCTGGGAAATCGAGGATTCTCTGGAGCCGGGGACTGCAGCAGCACTGTATATCGTTGCAAACAATCCGAAAAAGCTTGTTTTCACGGTATCAACCCCGTTCTCGTATACCGCCCTGACTGATGTTCAAAAGAAAGTGGGAGAAGGAATCGTTGTACCAAAGACATTGCCAGGAGGCTTTACCTTCTTAGATGCTCAATTGGCGAATGATATCAAAAACCAGTATGACAAAGAGGCTTTGTATAAACAGGCCGAAAAGGAAAAGAAAGAATTCGTCATGCAGCCCTTGGAATGGACCAATGAGCTGGATTATATGTATGCGACATACAAGGATTCAGAGGGAAGCTATTTAAATTTCAGCATCACCAATTACGAAGATGTTGAGGGCAGCACAACGTATGTAGTTGACCTGGATAATCAGAAAAAAGAGGTAATAAAAGTAGGCAAAATTGAAGTGCTTTATACAGAAGAAGCGAGGAAAGACCAGGTAAATAAAAAAATTGTTTGGGTAACAGAGGCTTCGGGTAAAAAAGTACAGTACGAAGTATCAACAGACGGAGACAAATTGAACAAGGATACTATCAGCCAGTTCGTCGATGCTGTTGTCCCGAAAAACAAATAGCTCTTTCTTCACAAATAGAAACCCCCGAACTCTGCTACTGATTCGGGGGTTTTCCTTATGGGTTATCGAATAACTGGTCAAAGCTTGGAGTAGACCCAACGGATCCGAGTGATGCACGATGAATTAAGGAAAACTTTAGTTTTACCCCACAATTTTTTTTAACATTTCCTCTTACCCTATATGTAGCAAGTAAGAGATTTACTTGCACACAAAAAAAGAAATGAAAAGGAGCGAGACCAATGAAAAAGAAATGGATGACAACTGCATCAGCTTTATTACTTACTGGGGTGATTGGTACTGTTATACCGTATGCAACCACAACAGCAGATGCAAAAGCAAACGTTGCGGAAAAAAGTAACCTAGACCTGACGATTGCATTCGTTTTTTCTAAGGATGGCCAGGCAGTAACCATTAAAGACAGTCAACTAGGTGAGCACAAGGCTACGGTTAAAGATCTCTCCGAGAAGTTAGGTATAACGGCAGATGATCTTAATCTATCTTCACATATGATTGAAATGAAACCAAATGCGACAGGCAGCAAGATTATTGTCAAAGAAACTTCCTTTAAAGGTGAAGTGAAAGAGTATGAGACCAACGATAATGATGTCCTCATGCTGTTCGGTCTTCACAAAGTAACGAAATAAGCCAAAAAATAAAGCTACCAATGTCGCGAACATGCTTCGCGGCATTTTTTTGTGACGGATTGAAAATGGTATCTCGGAGAACGAAAAAGATGGGCAGAGCAAGCTCTTTATGCTAAAATTTACGAGAATGATTATCAATTTCAAGTTCCGTTGAAGGAGAGGTTCTTTTTGAGAAGGAGAAAATCAGGCTTAGATAAGATCATAATGGTAGCCCTTATTATGGTCATGATCAGCATGTTATCAGCCTGCGGACAGACACCAGCCAATCCAACTGCTCAGCCTGCGCAGGAAAGTTCAGTTAACGAGAGTAACAATGAATATATCAACTACCAAGCGTTTAATGGCACAGTAAAAATTCCGAAGGACCCAAAACGGGTTGTGGTTCTTGCGGACAGCTATGTTGGACATTTTCTGACACTGGGGATCAAGCCTATCGGTATCACGGACCATGCTATGGAAAACCCGTATTTTAAAGGGAAGCTGGATGGTATCGAAAGCGTGGGCAACGGAACATCGCTAGAAAAAGTACTGGCGATGAATCCTGATTTACTTATCGTGTTTGAAGGGGATAAGAATATCGAGGAGTTCACCAAAATAGCTCCAACGGTAGTAATTCCATACGGTAAGAAGCCAATCCGCGAAGAACTGCGGGAGTTTGGCAAAATGACAGGGAGAGAAGACAAGGCGAATGAGTGGATTGCCGAATGGGACAAGAAAATTGCTGAGGCAAAACCAAAGGTGCAAGCAGCGGTAGGAGATAAAACCGTTTCGATTTTGCAGCCATACGCCAAGGGGATCTATGCGTTTGGGCACAACTTCGGAAGGGGCGGAGACATCCTTTACGGAGAATTCCAGTTGAAGGCTCCGAATGCCGTACAAAAAGAAGCCATTGATAGCAATACCGGTTGGGCGGAGGTCTCGCTTGAAACAATGCCGGACTTTGCGGGAGACTACATTTTTACCAGTGCATGGTCCGGAGATGATACCAATCCGGAGAGTGTATACGGTACAAACGTTTGGAAGGGCCTGTCAGCAGTGAAAAATAACCAGGTTTTTCAGATTGATCAGAAAGGCTCCTATTTTAATGACCCGATCTCATTGGAAGCGCAACTCACGTTCATTGTAGAAAAATTAACGTAGAAGAAAAAACCCCGAAACATAGGTAGCAAGCATGCTTTGCTACGAGTATTCGGGGGTTTTTGCTATTTATTTAGCGGTTGTAATAACTGCTAAGAGCTGGGAGCAGACCTAATGGATTTTTCCGCAAGTCCTTGGCACTAAAGAAAATGCTGCCCTGAACCTGAGGAACCATCGCGTTGTAATTCAACTGGTTGATAATCTCCTGGGCGCTCTGCCAGCCAGCTTCAGCCGTTCCCAGCTTGTAAGGGGAATGACCGATGTAGAGCTTGACGTTCGTCCCTTGTACTTCGTTTGCCCACCAAGTAACGAGCTTGTCGTATTGGGCAGGGGCGAAGGAAAGGCTCCAATAAATTTGCGGAGTCACATAATCGATCCAGCCTTGTTGAATCCATGTGCGCACATCGGCAAACATGTGGTCATAAGCAGTCACGCCAGCTTTTGTATCGGAGCCGGTCGGATCGACATTGCTGTTGCGCCATACACCGAATGGACTGATCCCGAATTGAACGTGAGGCTTGACGCTCTTGATGGACTGATTCAATTGTTGAACAAATTGATTGATATTATCGCGGCGCCAGTCTGCTTTGGATCCGATTTTCTTGCTGTTGTAAGCCTTGAATGCTGCATCGTCTGCAAAGGCGACATTGGAAGGATAGAAATAATCATCCAGATGGACACCATCGATTTCATAGCGCTGCACGACTTCCATTACTTCATTGATAATTTGCTGACGTGCTGCCGGAATACCCGGATTGATGTACAACTTTTTGTTGGCATTCACAATCCAGTCAGGGTGCTGCTTGATCACATGATTCGCTGGCAATTGGTCTGTTTTTGCATCCGTAGTGGCACGGAACGGGTTGAACCAAGCATGGAATTGCATCCCGCGTCTATGCGTTTCTTCTACCATAAAGGCAAGCGGGTCGTAGCCAGGATCTTTCCCTGGGGTTCCCGTCAAAAATCTCGACCATGGAGTGAGTGTAGAAGGGTACAGAGCGTCTCCAGATGGACGCACTTGCACGAAAACAGCGTTCATTCCCATGGCTTGCAGCTCATCGAGCAGCTGTATGTATTCTTGTTGCTGTTTCGCTGGGTTTCCGTTAGAACCGGAAGATGGCCAGTCCAAGTTGTAGACTGTCGATATCCATACCCCGCGCAAATCTCCGTTTGTCACGACAGGTGTGCTTGGTTCCATCCCGCCAGTTTCACTCAGAACATCCTGTGGTGGCGGAGTCATGGTAGCGACGTTGCCGCTTTGTAGGCGAATCGTTTTGGTTTTGTCTTCCCAGTTTACCGTTAGGCCCAACTGCTCGGATACAAAACGCAGCGGAACCATGATTCTTCCTTGCTTGTTCTGAACAGAAGAATCAAGTGGGACGCTGTTGTTGTTCACGAGAGCGTTCTTCTGATTAACCGTCATGGACAACAAGGTATCTTGCTTGCTGATCGTTGCGGTCTGAGAATTTGGCTCCCAATTTACTTCGGCTCCCAGATTTTCACCGATCACTCGCATAGGGACCATCGTTACGTTTGCTTTTGGAATAATGTACGGAGCGACGTCACTTTTGATTTGTTGCCCGTCTAAATAGATGCTGATGCCAGAGGATGTCTGCGCGGCCTGCACGGATATCCCCATCGTTGGAATACATAGTACGAACATTAGCAAAAGCATAAACCACTTGCGTACCTTCATTTTTGCCAATCCTCCGACAAGATAGATTTGCTTAAAACATTAGCCAATACGTTTGACGCTTTATTATATCGCTTTGTTACGCTCCAGTGGGAAGTTTCGGCAAAAAATGACGACACTGATCGAAACAAGGGAACCACCCAAGCTGCTCTGGCATAGGCAGAAGCATATGTTGTTTTCCTTCTGGTCATGGGACAAAAGAGAGGGAAAGGAGTGCAAGCATGAGTTCTTTTCTTGCGCAAAAGGCACCGATTGTTTTTGTTCCGGGGCTTTTTGGGTCGATGAGTGATCAAATTATTCCGGGTACTGGTGACTGGGGCTTCGGGTTTGCCCGAACGGCTTACGAGCCATTTATCCGTTTGCTTGGAAAAATGGGATACTCCCTCAATGAACAATTGTTTGTAGCTTTTTATGATTGGCGAAGGCAGATCGATATTTCAGCAGAGCGCTTTTTGCTGCCTGTCATCGAGCGAGCGAAGCAAACGACAGGTTCCCCTTATGTCAATCTCATTTGCCATAGCATGGGGGGCCTTGTTGCTAGAGCCTATGTCCAAAGCGAATATTATCAAAACGATGTGGATCAGTTGCTCATTTTTGCGACTCCCAACGCAGGATCGCCTGTCGCCTACAGCTATTGGGCAGGAGGGAAGCTGCCGCGCTCCGTTTCGGCCAAAAGAAATGTCGTGGAGCTATATATGAATGTTTATCTAGCCTATTTGGAGCAAAGCATCCCTTTTCATCGTATACAAGCTATTCATAGACACTTTCCGAGTCTCCTTGATCTTACCCCGTCAGCAGCATATGGCGATTATTTGCTGGAGAAACAGGGGGTAGAAGCCTTCGTCCCTTATGAAAAGATGGTCGTGAAAAATCAATACATGGACTACTTGAACACAACGATGGGGATTATCGCAGCCCGCAATATTCGCGTCACGCTGGTAGCTGGCATTGGACACGAAACGATTCATTACCTGCGAACAGTCCCTTCGCTGTCTCCCGATAAATGGGTCGATGGAAGAGTAGTGGGCTCGATCAATAGTGACGCTGGGGATGGGAGTGTCATGGCAAACAGTGTATTCGCACTCGAAGGTGAGCGATATTACGTAGAGGCGACACATCTGGAGATTTTGTATAAAAGTGAACCGCTTCTCCGGCAATTGCTAGAGTAGGGGAAAAAAGAGGACCAAGCCGGGAAAATCCCTGGACTTGGTCCTTTAGATGAGCTACGCTTTCTTGTTTCTGCGATACATGATCGAAATACCGATCAAGATCGAAACGATACCTGCAACGAGAGGGAGTGGGTTAGCCTGTTCTCCCGTCTGAGGCAATACTTTGCCTGTAGCTGGAGATTCGTTGTTGGTTTCCAAGACGTTGGAGTTATTGGCAGCTCCCGAATCGTTCGGTTTGGTTGTATTTCCTGTTTGATTCAACTCTCCCGAAGTGTTGGGGTTCGTAGTGTTGTTGTTTGCATCAGGAGTACCAGGTTGGTCTGGTTTGTCAGGTTGGTCTGGTTTGTCAGGTTGGTCTGGTTTGTCAGGTTGGTCTGGATTGCCAGGTTGATCTGGGTTGCCAGGTTGGTCTGGGTTGCCAGGTTGGTCTGGTTTGCCAGGTTGGTCTGGGTTGCCAGGTTTATCTGGTTTATCTGGTTTGTCTGGTTTATCCGGTTTCTCGGGCTTTTCCGGCTTAGGCTCAGGCTTAGGCTCTGGCTTAGGTTCTGGCTTCGGTTCAGGTTTTGGTTCAGGTTTTGGTTCAGGATTTCCGCCTCCACCACCACCACCACCGCCGCCTCCACCAGAGGTTACGTCATTTTCGGCAGTAACAAGCACATGCTCGCCAACTACTTGGTTCCGTTTAATCTCGAAAGCAATTGGCTTGCTGTTTATTACATAACCAGTAGGAGCCTTCGTCTCGATAAACTCGTACTTGCCAGGATTTAGGCCTTCGACTAGAAGTTCACCGTTTGCATCAGTTGTCAGCTTTGTCAGCTCTTGACCGTTCTTGTCTTTGGTTACCTGACCATTTTCATCGCGGAGCGTAAATTCAGCTCCTGTGAGCTTATGATTTGGGTATCCCTTTCTTATTTTGGTCAGTTTCACAGATCCCGGGATCAATCTGTTGGTCAACGTGAGAGCTGTCGTGCCTTCATCTGTTACTTCGAATTTCAGTGGTTCAGCAAGCTCATAACCAGCAAGTGCTTTTGTTTCCACGAGCTGGTAGAATCCTGCTTTCAGGTTCTCGAGGAGAAGGATACCGTCCTTATCCGTTGTGAGTCCACTTTGCAGTACTTTCCCGTCAGCATCTTGAAGCTCAAAGGTTACGCCAGGAAGTGGCTCTTTGGTGTAGTGGTCCACTTTCAGCAATTGAACGGACCCGATATTTTTGGTGTTCTTTTTCGTAAGGGTCACAATTTCTGTCTGGTTGGAGGCGATTTTGAATGAAATAGGAGTCGCATCCAGCTTGTATCCCTTCGGAGCTTTCGTTTCGACTAACTGATAGTTTCCTTCTGCCAGATCGCCTTTGGAGACTTTTCCGTCAGAACCGGTTGTCAGCTCAGCGATTGTTTCGTATGCTCCGCCCTTTTCAACCTGTAGATTGAAGACAGCGCCTTCCAGTGTTTTGCCAGCATTCTCCGCGTCAACTTTGGTTAACTCAAATCCTTGACGGAGCAGCTTGTTGTCGATGGTTATTTCGATTATAACTGGAACAGCTGGGTCAGCACCTGCAGGAGCTTTTAACGTAATGTCTTTTCCATTTCTGTACTCGTCTGCGATGACGTAGCCAACAGGAGCGGATAGTTCTTTTAGCTTGTACGCTTTAAATTTGTAGCCTTTGAAGGTGGCCATGCCATTTTCATCGGTCACGACTGTTTCCAGCAAGGTTTTCCCTGCCTTGTCGTACAGACCAAACGTGGCGCCTGCCAATGCTTTTTTCGTATCTGCGTCTGTTTTGACGATTTTCAAGTCGCCTTTACCAGGTGTGCTGGCTCCGCCACCAGCACCGGACAAGCTGACTTTGACACCTTCTTGTCCGTCTTTCCCTTTACCTACAACTGTTTTCCCTGCAAAAGAGGCCTCGTTTTTGATGATCTCTCCATGGTCAGCATTGATAAAGGAACGGTACTCCAGGATGTAGGCAGTGTGCAGATCGTTTTTGAAGGTCAGTTTAAAGGTATTGCCGACTACTTCTAATTTGTAGTCCTCGGAGGCCATTTCTTTTCCGATAGTCAAAGCACCGGATTCAGAGACGGATGTCGTAAAGAGTTTGAAGGAGTCTTTCATCAGAAGTTGATTGCTGGACAGGGTATCCGTCAATACAGCACCTGCCGAAATATGAGACTGGCTCGGATTGATTCTTACTGTCCATGTTGCATACTCTGAATCTGCTCCTGTACCTTGTACGCCTGTTTTGAGGACGTATTGCCCACCGTATGTCGGTCTGACGGTCGTCTTGCCTTTATAGAGTGGAGTGCCTGTTGTGTCACTATCGTGCATAGTGGCATTGTTTTCGTACACTTCTCCGACAGGCAGATTAGCCAAACTGGTTTTGTACGTGATGCGATAGGCCGAGTCGATGGGACCGAGATGAAGCTCGAAGCCGTTGGTCAGTTCGTCAAATTTGGTGGCGACAACTGGACCCTCGACCACTTTTACACCATCTGCTCCACCTGTGAGCAGCAACTTATGGATGGTTAACGAGTCCTTCACAAAAGTTTGTTCTCCGGTATAAAAATCCCGGATGATCGCGTTGTTAATCTTGTGAAGGTTGTAGTTCACATCGATTGTCCACGTGATTTCTTTTGTGCGGGCGTCGTATGTACCCGTTTTGTTGCCGTTATTGTTGGTGTAGTTGTCTGGTTTAACAGTAGCGGATTTCGTGATAGGGTCTTGTGCTTTCCCGTTTTCCTTCCAATTCAGTTCAGCCTTGTTTTTGTACACGGATGGACGGTCCTTGGAAGTAGGATCGAACTTCGTCAGGTACGTAATGACTAGACCTTTTGTGACTGGTTTGTGGAAGGTAATCTTGAATCCTTCTTCGTACGTTGAGTTCGGAGAGATGCTGTAGTCTTTGTCAGGACCTTCTTCCAAATCCTTTGTCCAATCGTTGATCTTTACTTTGTCAGGTAGAAGAGTTAGCCCTTGACCTGCATAACTGTCGGTAATGACGACTTCATCCATCACCTGATTGTCGTCGTTTAGACTAAGCGTCCATTCGATTGTCTTATCCAGGTAGTTCACTTTTTCTTTTTTGGCGTTCTTCCAGAAGATTGCTTGATTGATCTCTCTGGATGCATCTTTTTTGGTTCCATCATAGATCTCTACTTCATTTTTCACGAGGTAGCTGTCTTGGTGGACCCGATTTTTGGCTTTGGTTTGGTAGGTGATTTCGTAAGCAGCCGACACGTCATGGTCAAACTGCAAGTGGAAGCCAGTAGGCGATGGGGTTACGTTGTACTCTGTGATGGCAGCCCCGTCTTTTGTTCCGTTTCCGTTGTCACCGATGGTCATTTTATGAACGGTAAAGGAACCACTCACGAGCTCTTGATGACTCGTATCGAATCGATCCTCGAGCCATGCATCGCTTTGCGTGATCAGTTTTTCATTGTAGTTGTACTGAATAGCCCAGGTGATCGTTTGTTTGTTGTAATCGTAGTGAATCGCCTTTTTGTTCAAAGGCTGGCTGAATCGGACAGAGACATTCGCGGAATCGATTAAATCCTTTGGGAGGTTCGTTCCTGTGACAGTGGCTTTATTCGTGTAGGTTGTATCTATCGTACCGGTGACGTTGGTCCTGTACGCGACGCGATAAGCACCGTCGATGTCGCCAAAGTTAATTTTGAACCCGTTTCCTTCTGTTAATTTCTCAGGAGTGAAGGTGGTTACCTCAGCCTTTGGATTAACAGAGCCATTCAACTGAACTTCCAATGGGAAGACCTTAATCGAGCTCATGTCGATATCCAGACCGCTTGGAAGCTCATCCGTAAAGATAGCGCCTTTTATCGGATTTTCACTTTGGTTAAAATCGACGGTCCAGTCGAGATAGCTAGGATTCATGCCCTTGTTTGCTTTCCCGTTCTTGTCGATTTCATTGTTGTTTTTGCCTTTGAAATGGACAGAGATCGGAGCGATGCCATCGAATTTGAAATCGATCTCCTGTCTCGTGCCACCTTCAAACTTTTTCTCATCGAATTCCCGCCACACATAGAAGGTTCCGTCATTGATCTCTGCGCCGTCATTGATGGCATCACTGAAAGTGAAGGTGACGGTGCCGTCTGTTGTCACTTCATAGGTGCCGTAGCCTCCGTTCAGATCTCCGGTCAAATTGCGATCGGTCCGAAACTTATCTGGGAGAGGGAAGGTAAAGGTGGCACCTTCTGAGTAAGGATGTCCAGCAGGGATTTGCCAAGTGAAATCAACTTGAACACGCGAGCCCTGATCCGGGCGGATGTCTTCTATGTTGTTTCCGTCCTTGTCCTTCATGACTACGCTGGTGATGATGCTGTCTTTGATGATGTTGGCGTCGGGGTCGGGTTCTGGGAGAGGGACGGGAACTGGTTCAGGTACTGGTACAGGAGTCCCTGTGCCTGGATTAGTTGGAGTCCCCGTGCCC
>NZ_JABMIV010000016.1:0-99658 GCF_013332445.1 Brevibacillus sp. HB1.1
CTTCAGACTGGCTTTTATACGTGTAACAATGGAATTACTCAACCGAGCTTTTTCCAAACAGAATAGTGTCCAGTGCGAACTTGGAGCTGCCGCTGATGCCAAGAGCAACCAACATCGCAAGCAAGGCCAGATCCAATTCATAACCAGCTCCACCTTCACCGCCCAAGAAGCCAGCAGCGAGCTTGGCTGTAAAGATGGCACCAATCATAACAACAGACAAAGCACCTGCGAACACGCGAGTACCCAGACCCAGAATCAAGGCGATACCACCGACTACCTCCAAGAAGGCTACGAGATAAGCAATGAATGCAGGAAGTCCCATGGTTCCGAAGAAACCAGCGACATTCTCCAGCCCCATTTGGAATTTAGCCACTCCATGAATGGCAAAAGTAAGACCAGCAATCACACGTAGAATAAGTGCGCTCCATTCAAAACGATTTGACATGTATGAATCCCTCCGATAAATTTAAATGTGTAACAAAGTTACTTTTCGTTAGTAAGTATACAATAATAATTTCTTAAGTCAAGTCATTCGATTAAAATCCCAACGGTTGGCAAGTGCAATTTTCAAGGTTGATTCGCATCATTGGTTTTGATGGATTGAACAAAGAGCGGTATACTGAAAGGAGAATGAGGTGATACCTATGAAAGAGTCTACCCTCTGTCCGAAGTTCGAAAAAGGTATGCAGTTGTTGGGAAAGCGATGGACAGGTCTAATCCTATACCAGTTGTTGTCGGGACCACAGCGATTTTGTGCATTGGAAGGGGCACTGCCAGTTAGCGGAAGGCTACTTTCTGAGCGTTTGAAGGATTTGGAGAAGGAAGGACTCGTGCATCGGCAGGTGTTTACTGATTCTGCACCTGTCCGCGTAGAGTATTCCTTAACGGAGATGGGGAAAGCTCTGACTCCAGTGCTCAAAGGGATTGAGACCTGGTCGCAGAGCTGGATCGAGTTGAATGCAGACGAAATGGCTAACGACAGCGAAGAATAACACAGCCTATATAAAAAAGCATCAGGTGAGTACGCCTGACGCTTGCCATGATGAAAACCCCTGGAGACAGGGGTTTTTCTGTTATCTGTCCATCTTACGAAGGATCTTCGTTCTTTTCTTGCAAAGCCTTCCACTTTAAAAATTCAATATGGCGCTTGACCTCAACCAGCTCGTCCTCTGACAGGCCATCGACATCTAAGAAGGTCGCCGGTGTTTCCCGGACAGAACCGCGTTGCCAGGTTGGTTCCTCCGTGCGCCCGTGGAGAAAATCGGTGGATACTTCAAATAAATCTGCGACTTTGGAAATCAGATGAAAATCGACGCCCTTCTTTTCGCCTGACTCGATCCGCGAAAGTACGGTATTATGTATGCCCAGCTTTTCAGCTAATTGAAGTTGAGACCATTGTTTTTGTTCGCGCAGCCATTTTATGCGTTGACCAATTATGGACATCGTGAGACCACCTTTATCGTTTTGGCAATTCCATTCTAACAATTTTCCAAAACGGAAAAAACAAGATTGCTAATATGACAAAATCTGTATTGACTTTGCTAAAATTGAAAGGATATGATGTAACTATAAATATTTGCCATTTTTGCAAATCAGGAGGGGATAACTGGTGGAACGACTCAACCTCCCGTTTATCGCGCAACGACGTAATGAGTGCAAGCTGACCTTGCAAGAGATGGCGGAAGCACTCGGGTTTCGAAATGCTTCGACATACTTGAAGTACGAGAAGGGAGAATATGACTTCAAGGCTAATCATTTGCCAGTGTTGGCTAAAAAACTACGATGTAACATGCTTGATCTTTTTATCCGAATGGTTTGCTGATTTAGCAAAAGGGGTGGGGGGCTTGAACGCTTGGGAGGCAAATAGAAGGCAGCTGGAAATATGGAGAAAAACCGTCGCTTACGAAATTGAAATGATGGCGCCACAGAGTATGCCGGCTTGCGAGGGATTTCTCGAGCGCTTGTTACTATTTGAAAAGGAGTTGGAAAACAACGCGGGATGCCCATATCGTACGACACATGGTGGGAATGATGCCGGGTCGCGTCCGTTACCCGTTCAGGAAACAGAAAAAAGCCCGGTACGGACTTCACCGTGACCGGGCATTCGTTGTATTTTATAGCTTGCTGATCTCTTCTTTTAGCAGCTCCGAATGGGTTCCGAAGACGACTTGCACGCTTCCTTGACCCAGTCGCATAACACCTGCTGCACCGAGGTCCTTCAAGGCTTTGTCGTTGACCTTCTTGTCATCCTTCAAGACGAGACGCAAACGAGTGATGCAAGCGTCTACGCTAACGACGTTTTCTTTTCCACCAATGTGAGTGAGCACTTGGATCGCTTTATCCTGCATTGAATTGTTCCTTCCTGTAGCTGTAACTGTCATTTCTTCGTCATCTTCTCGTCCTGGCGTCTTGAGGTTCAGCTTCACGATCAGGAAACGGAACAGGACGTAGTAGACCACGGCGAATGCCAGACCAATCGGGATGATCATCCAAGCATTCGTAGAGAGGTGGTAGTTGATGCCGTAGTCGATCAGACCCGCTGAGAATCCAAAGCCGTGCTTGATACCCAGAGAGGTCACGATATACCCGGACACACCCGTCAATATCGCGTGAACAAAATACAGGAGTGGAGCAGCGAACATGAACGCAAATTCAACTACCTCGGTAATCCCGGTCAGGAACGAAGCGAGAGCTGCACCGATAAACATAGAAGCAACTACTTTGCGTTTTTCAGGACGCGCTGAGTGAATAATAGCGAAAGCCGCTCCAGGAAGTGCGAACATCATGATCGGATAGAAACCAGTCATAAACATTCCTGCTGATGGGTCTCCCGCAAAGAAACGATGCAAGTCGCCGTGTACGACTTTTCCTGTCGCATCGGTAAAGTCACCGATTTGGAACCAGGCAATCGCATTGAGTACGTGGTGCAGACCAAATGGAACGAGCAATCGGTTGAAGAATCCGAACAAGAAAGAACCTGTTGCGCCGAGACCTACGATCCAAGTGCCCAATGAGTCAAGGGCAATCTGGATGGGCCCCCAAATGATCCCGAAAATCAAACCGATGACAACCATGGAAAGAGAAGTGATGATCGGGACGAAGCGTTTTCCACCGAAGAAGCCTAGCCATTCTGGTAGCTTGATCGAATGGTAGCGGTTGTAGAAAAACGCTGCCATACCACCCGCCATAATACCGCCGATGACACCCATGTTCAGTTTTATATCATCCGCGATGAAAGGCAAGGCAGCAGGAACAGCTGCAAGTACTTTCGTTAATACGACGTAGGCGATGACAGCAGCCAAAGCAGCAACAGCATCTCCCGCCAATCCAATGGCAACACCGACAGCAAAGATTAAAGCCAGGTTGTCAAAAATGGCTGAACCACCAGCAGCCAAAAGCGGAGCGATGTAGGAGTCCATGAATGCACCAAAGGCGCCGAGATTGAGGTCCTTCTCGAATTTGAGAAGACCAAAGCTTTGCAAAATCGCTGCGGCTGGCAACGTTGCAACCGGGAGCATGAGGGCTCTCCCAATCTTTTGCAGAAAAGCGAGCATAGGATAAAACCTCCTTGGAATGAAATGAATTTATCAGGGAAGCCGCTCTCCGGATGAATGGCAAAATGATGAGGGCACAAGGAATAAGCCGGAGAGAGACCATTCTGATCGATATATTGAAAGCGCTTACACTACTCAGGCGACAAAACCTTTTATAAGGCTTTGTCTTTCAGATAGTGAACAACCTCGTCTACAGTAGAGAGTGTAAGAACGTGTTCGGCCAGTTGCTTCGCTTCTTCTACGCTGGTGGAGCGGATACGTTCTTTGACTTTTGGCATCACCGAAGCGGCACCGCTGAACTCATCGAGTCCCAATCCGAGCAGGAGCTTTGTTGCCAACGGATCTCCCGCCATTTCTCCACACAGCCCAGTCCAAATGCCCGCCCGATGGGAAGCCTCGATGACTTGGGAAATCAATCGTAATACGGCCGGATGGTAGTAGCTGTACAGCTCGGCAATATTGGCATTCATCCGGTCTACGGCCAGCGTATATTGAACGAGATCATTCGTGCCGATGCTGAAAAAGTCTACCTCTTTCGCAAACGCATCTGCTTGCAGGCAAGCACCCGGAATCTCCATCATCATGCCTACTGCGATCTTCTCGTCAAAAGCGATTCCTTCTGCCCGAAGCTCTGCTTTCGCTTGCTCTAACAATCGTTTGGCTTCACGCAGCTGCTCCAGATGGGAAATCATCGGGAACATGATCAGCAGGCGACCAAATGCACTGGCACGCAAGAGAGCGCGTAATTGCACCAGGAACAATTCCGGTCTGGCTAATGAGATGCGCATGGCGCGGAAGCCAAGGAACGGGTTTTCCTCCTGTGGAAGCGCGAGTGCTGGCAAATGCTTGTCACCGCCAACATCTAAGGTGCGAATGATGACTGGCTTGTCGCCAAAAGCAGCGGCTACATGCTTATATGCAGCAAATTGTTCGGCCTCATCGGGAAGGGTGCTGCGATCCATGAACAAAAACTCGGAGCGGAACAACCCGATTCCTTCTACACCAGATGCGACCAGTGCATCCGATTCTTCTGGCACGGCCATGTTTGCCATCAGGTGAACGCGGTGCCCATCGGTTGTTTCGGCAGGCATCTCCTTAATGGCTTCGTACATTTTGCGTTCCTTTTCTTCCTGCGCGGCTTTTTCCTGATAGGCTGCCAGTGTATCCGCATCAGGCGAAACAATCAGCTGTCCAGAGGTTCCATCGATGATCAGCAAACTTCCGGAGTCTACTTTTTCCATTAAGGTATCGCCTGCACCCATGACAGCGGGAATACCGAGAGAGCGTGCCAATATGGCTGCATGAGAGGTAGCGCCACCTTTGGCCGTGACAATTCCTCGTACATGCTGGAGTGGAAGCTGAAGCGTCTCAGATGGGGTGACGTCCCATGCAACCAGGATGAAAGGCTCTTCCGGGTAGGAGATGACGGTGTCACCGCCCGAAATATTTCGAATCAGACGGCGGCTCACATCACGAATATCATCCGCACGCTCTTTCATGTAGGCATCGTCCATACTCTCAAAGAGAGCAATGAATTGATCGGCTACTTGCGAGACGGCGGCAGATGCCGCCAGTTGTTGATTTTCGATGAGCGCACTCATCTCCCCGACAAATGCCGGGTCATCCAAAAAGGCGATATGAGCAGAGAGGATGGCCGCTTTTTCCGAGCCTAATTGTTCCTCTGTCTGTTCCTTTAGCTTTTCCAGTTGTTCGCGTGCTTGCTCTACGCTTTTGCTAAGTAGCCCTAGCTCCTGCGTCGTATCCACTGGAGTGGTGGACTCTGCCTGCGCGATGGCTGTTTCGTGTGTGAGGCGTAAAACAGGGGCAATCGAAATGCCAGCGGAAACTGGGATTCCTTTTAACATACATCCTTCACCTTCCTGTCCGTCGTTTACACTATATGTTTGACGAGGATTGCTCCAATAGCTGCTGAATCGCAGTGGCTACGTTTTGTTCATCCGCGCCGTCGATCTGAACGGTCAGGGTGTCGCCTTGGGAAACACCCAACGTCATGATGCCGAGAATGCTTTTGCCATCTGCGTGTTTTGTCCCTTTGCTCAGCGTAATTTTTGACTGAGATTGCGACGAACAATTCACGAGTAGAGCTGCTGGTCTCGCGTGGAGCCCACCCTCTACATTGACGGTTACTTCAAATTGAACCATGTTGTACCTCCTTCAACCATGCGCTTCGCTTTATTTTAAGACGACAGTCATCAGTGGCTCTTGACCTGCTTGCACAGTTGCTTTTGCCACCACATTTTTTTCAGCAACCCGATCACCGTTTGTAATAACGATCGGTGTTACAATCGGACAACCCGCCTCTTCCAGTACGCTCTTGTCGAATTGGATGAGCTTGTCGCCAGCTTTCACTTGATCGCCAACGGAGACAAATGGGGTAAAGCCTTTCCCGTTTAATTTCACGGTATCGATTCCAATATGCATCAATATCTCAAGACCACTTTCAGTCGACAGCCCGATAGCATGGTGAGTAGGGAAAAGATGCGTTACCTTTCCATCGACAGGGGAGACGAGAGTGTCTGCACTTGGCAAAATCGCTACTCCATCACCGACGACTTTTCCTGCGAATACAGGATCAGGAACTTCGGACAGGGGGAGTACGGTACCTGTTAAAGGTGCAAGAAAGGTTACCTCTTGTTGTTGTTTTTTTCGGGAAAAAAGACTGCGTAGCATAGTATCCTCCTTTTGCGTCTGAACCAAAAAAGGCATGAGACGGTTGAATTCATACGACGACATACTTACTATGTCCGTATGATCTCACCGCTCATGCCTAGTCGAGCTAGTAACACGCAGGATTATGATTTAATTTTGTTGTAATAAGCGATAAAGGTGCAGAGCCATGTAACCAACCTCGTCTTCTGGTACAGCGATCTCGAGACGGGTGGAGATGTATTCAGCCAGCTCTGTTGCCAATTGATAGGCTTCTGGCATGGTGGTTTTGACTCGGTCCAGAAGCGGGTTCTTGATGAACTTTTGTTGACGGATGCGCTCAACGGCAAAGCGCAAATGGGTAATGAGGCGAACGTAGTCAATGGTACTGCGTTCAATCGTAATAGCTGTTCGCTCTTCAATCAGGCTTACCAAATCCGTGATGATGTTGGTGAATTGGACAGCCTTTTTTACTGGGACGTAGCTGATCGCGGAGTGAATGTGCAAGGCCAGAAATCCGATTTCACTATCGGGAATGTCCAGGTCGAATGCGTTCTTGATCATATCCGCTGCCCGGTTCGCCAGCGCGTACTCCTTCGTGTACAGCGTCTGGATTTCGAACAAGAACGGATTCACGATTTCCATGCCGTTATTGAGCCGATAGATGGCAAACTGGATATGGTCAGGCAAGGCAACGTGGACGTGTTCGTTCAATTCTGGCGTAATCTCACTCGCAATGAGAGCGATAATTTCTTCCGCAATTCCTACGACAGCAGGATCTACTTGGCTCAAGATGTTCTGATACTGCTTCTGATGGTTCTCATTTTCGAGCCTGAAGCGCTTTTCCACACGCGAGTCATGGGCGGGGATGGTATTCCCGGGTTTTGCGCCAAATCCGATTCCTTTTCCGAACAGGACAATTTCTTGTCCGGGTCCGGGTTCTTCCACGAGTACGACGTTATGGTTCAACACACGCGTAATTGCGTACGTTTTTTCCTTTTCACGGGACAATCCATTCCACCACCTTTAGATAGACAAAAACGGTCCATGACCGTATTTGCTTACCGCAAGCGGTCACATCCAATTTAATGAAAAATGTCGATGAACCATGACATTAATCAGAAAAAAGAGCCGAAAAAACCTTTTTAACAAGAAAAAGATCTTCTCGGCTCATGCCTGCATTACCAGTAACACGCCTTGTGAAAACGCTTCAATTAAAGCTTATAATAGCTCACGTCTCGTACATTGTCAATCACCCTGTTAACGGGAAAAAACACGGTGGGCAGGAGAAGCAGAAGCCTGTCCCGAATTGTTTGAACCAAGCAGGATAAGGGCAAAACAAAGCCAAGCGGACGCCTCATTAGCAATCCGCCTGGTTTGTTACTTGGTGTACTTGTCGGCAATCGTAGATGCACAGAAGGAGTTCGGTTTGATTTCGGCACGAAAGTGATTGGTTTCTGCTAAGCTCAATAAAGACTGGATAAACTTACGGGTAGGGCCATTCGTACCGATATCAAAATGCAGGCGGATGGGAGTATCTAAGTGGTGGTCCCGCAAATATTGGCGTACTTCTGTGGCAAGTCCGACTGCGTACATCGCTTCCTGAAATATACGCTGTTGCAAGGATGCGTACCGGCGTTCTTGAAATTTGTGATAAAAGAAGGTGCCCCCATGGCCGGGACGAATCACTGTGATCACAAGAGCAAAAAAAGTCCCGCGGCTTTTTAATTGAGAGTCGGCCCCCACAATAATTTCAAATGGACCACCTATTGATGAGATGGTATGTTCGATGTGGGAAAACACTTCTTCTTTTGCCAGTAGACCTCTAGTCGGACTGTGAAAGCGATCAAATAACGTATTTGCAGAGGTTAAGCCCACTCACATCCCTCCTGAAAGAGGCTAACAATGATTTGCATACTTCTTCCTTACATCATTAATGTATGTAATCTCGCAGATAGTATGTGAACGGGTAGGGACAAAAACTTCTTGAATCAACTTTTTTAGGTAAAATGGTCCGTTTGTTCGGGACGAAAGACTGTTTTTGAAGGAGCTTTAGGGAAACGTGATACAAGCAAATGAACATGATTATTATATGAAACAAGCCATGGAAGAGGCCCGGAAAGCCGCTGCGATTGGCGAGGTTCCGATCGGTGCGGTCATCGTGCGCGACGGGGAAATCGTAGGTCGCGGCTACAACTTGCGGGAAACACAAAAAGACCCTACCTTGCACGCGGAATTGATCGCGATACGGGAGGCAAGCGAACGCTTGGGTGGATGGCGCTTGATCGGGTGTACGCTGTACGTGACGTTGGAGCCGTGTCCGATGTGTGCAGGTGCAATCGTTCAAAGCCGTATCGAACAGGTCGTGTATGGCGCTCGCGATCCGAAGGCTGGCTGTGCCGGGACATTAATGAACCTGCTCGCGGAACCACGCTTCAATCATCAGGTGCCAGTCTTAGAGGGTGTTCTTGCAGAGGAATGCGGGCAGATGCTCAAGGACTTCTTTCGTGGATTGCGAAAAAAAAGACAGCCGGTACAGGAATGACCGGGCTGTCTGGACAAACCGTCTGCATGCAGGCGGTTTTTATTTGTTTACGTTTTGCAGCATGTGCAGCTCTTCTTCGGTCAGTTCGCGATACTCACCAGGGGCGAGTGACGGGTCAAGGTGAAGCGGGCCCATACGAATCCGTTGCAGATAGGTGACTTGCAGGTCGAAAGCAGCAAACATCCGTTTTACCTGATGGAACTTTCCTTCCATGATGGTGACGCGAATCTCTGATGTTTCTCCTGAAGAGCTAATCTCCAGCTTGGCTGGCAGTGTAGTGAAGTCCTCCAATTCCACGCCTTTGGCAAACTCCTGTACATGGTGCTCAGTAACTCGGCCATCGATACGGGCAAAGTACTCCTTGTCCACTTTCTTTTTCGGGGACAAGAGACTATGGGAGAGGTGACCGTCATTGGTCAAGAGTAAGAGACCCTCTGTATCAATATCCAGTCGGCCTACCGGATGCACCTTGATAGCCCACTCGTACGGGAGCAAGTCCACTACGGTTTCATGGACATTGTCCTCTGTAGCAGAAACGACTCCAGGCGGCTTATTCAGTAAAACGTATACCCAGCGCTTAAAGTTAAGCGGTTCTCCATCCACAAGAATTTCCTGTTCCTCGGCAATGACATGCATCCCCGGGTCTGTTGCGACAACGCCGTCCACGACGATCAGTCGCTGTTTCACTAAGGCTTTCACTTCCTTGCGCGTGCCGATTGCCATATTGGCCAGCACCTTGTCCAAACGTTCACGTTTCATATATGTTCCTCGCTTTTCTTCTGATCGGATACAATCGTGTGTGCTGTTATTAGTTTGGCCTAATGAGCCGCGCAAATCAAGGGGAATGCAAAGGAATGAGTCTTGCATTTTTGACTGTATTTTGCTATAGTAAATAATGTTTCTGACAAACTAAATATGGAGAGATACCCAAGTGGTCATAAGGGGACGCACTCGAAATGCGTTAGGCGTCGTGAGGCGTGCGTGGGTTCGAATCCCACTCTCTCCGCTTAGATTTTTCGGATCGAAGAGAATGAAGCATATTTTTGCCAGTGTGGCAGAGGTGTGCTTCTTTTTTTATATCACAAAAACTGTAAGCAAATTTTAATTTTGCGTCTAATAACGGGTACCGCCAGCAAAACGTGGTTATCTTAACTCCAATGTGACAATCACTATTAAATCATGGTTGTCACATTGTTTACATGTATTCAAAGTAGTTTTAAATTAGTTTAATTATCTCAGAACTTTTCGTAGACCAAGCCAAAGATTGCTACCCGCGCCTTCGCTCGGGCTACACCCCCCATCTAATAACCGGTGTACCGTCAACCAAATGACATAATACCCACATTAAGGATTTGGATGCAATAACAACCTCGATTTCCTTAGCGTACAGGAAATCGAGGTTGTTAAGTTTAATTAAGGGTTTGTTATTTTGATTCCTTTGTAGCTAGTGCTGTTTAAAGAAAATAAAGTTGTAGACTAGGAGGTAGCACCTGAATCAGTCTGACAAAGCCTGTTCTTGCGGCATGCCTTCTTTTTTTGCCTCTTGTCTTATCCATGAAAATAATAATAACGAGGCCGCGACTGCAATTGCCACACCGATCGTCCCGAACCACGGGATGGATGACAAGGATATCCGATCCACGGCGAGGCCGCCGATTCCCGCTCCTGCTGCCATCGATAATTGCATCGTGGACTGATTGAGACTAAGCATAATGCCTGAATAATTGGGTTCGATCCGTACCAAATTATACTGCTGTGTAGGACCGCTAGACCAGGCGGCGAACGACCACAGCATAAGGATGGCTACAACCGGCAACCATGAATGCGTGAATATGACGGCAACCGTGAGTAAAATCAAGGCGGCGATATGCAGCAACATACTCCAAGTCAAGGTGGGGGCTACCCCCCATTTATCCGTACTGTAGCCGCCGAATTTGGAACCAATTAAGCTGGCCACGCCGAACGCCAACAATACTCCGCTGAGCACTTCTTCATTTAAGCCCGCAACCTTGAGTAGATAAGGAGAAATGTAGGTATATGCTATAGAGTAGCCACCGAGCCAAAAGAAAGTGATCGAGAGTCCAAGAGCCACTTTTCTGCTTTTGAGGAGAGCAAGTTGCTTGGCTAAAGGTACGGGGGCATCCCCCTTTACTTGCGGGATCGTTTTATACAGAACAAAGATGGCAAGAAGACCCATTATGGCAATGAAACCGAATACTGATTTCCAGCCGTATGCCTCAGCGATCATGCGTCCGAGAGGAACCCCGATAATTAATGATGTAGTAAACCCCATCACTACGGTTGCAATTGAACTCGCCTGTTTACCTTCTGGCGCGATTTTCGCTGCTATATCCAAGGCGGTAACAACAACCATTCCAGCGCCTAAAGCCATTAACACGCGCGCAAGCACAAAAAGTCCGAATCCCGGCAGTACAAAAGACAAAATGTTGGCAAACACGAAAAGTCCCAGTGCACCAACGAGCAGCTTTTGCCTTTCAATTTTTGCCGTCAAAGCCATCAATATGGGGGTGCAAATAGCATATACAAAGGAAAAAACGGTCACAAACTGCCCTGCCGAAGTAATGGAGATCCCAAGCGTATCCGAGATCTTGTCTAAAATACCTGAAATGACATACTCGGATGTCCCAACCAAAAAACTGACAATCGCCAAAAAATAAACCTTCCAAGTACTCCCCTTCAATTTCACCACTCCTAATTTTTTCGCATCTATATATAATGAATTATCGATGTGTTTCGCATTAAAAATCTACACATCTCAATATATCGATATGTAAGCTTGAAACAAACCGAATCCTCAAGAGAGCATTCAGCTTGTTGTCATTAAATCTCGTTATTGAAAAATGAACCGATTTCGCGGATCGCTTCCTCGTTTCTTTTGAAGTACGTATACTTACCGATCCGTTCCGCTGTGACCAGACCTGCCCGTTGGAGTATCGATAAATACTGGGAAGTTGTAGACTGTGTCATCTTCAGCGTTTCCGTGACTTGACAAACACATACCCCGACTTTCCTCATATCAATCCCTTCGTGGGGCGTAAAATGTTTTTCAGGCTCTTTCAACCAATGCAAAATTTGCAATCGCGACTCGTTGGACAGTGCTTTAAAGATTTCAATCGGTTCCATACACATTATAATATCGCAAATTATCGATGTGTCAACATGAAAAAGCTGCGGCGGCTGTATGAATAACTTAGCGCGGGTTTTATGTCATTTCGTTGGCTGTACCCCTAACCTAACTCAATGTACTATGAATACTATAAAACCAAATATAGATATCAAGTATTTAAAGAAATAAAAAGAATGGGTAACTCTACATTGAATACTGTAAAGTCACCCATTCTGACTAGTTAAGTTAAACGCGGATTAACAACGTTAAGGGGATGCGGACAGCTAAAAACGCCGATTTTAACCACAATAAGGCATGCAGCACAAGACCAATTATGTTGTATCCATGAGGGTGAATCTTACTCTTTTTAGAGCTTTACGCAACACAATTTAGCCTCAAGATTGTATTTCACAATGCAACACAACGAGAAGATTTTTACGACCAGGTTCATGGAATGGTGCCATATAATATTAGCTCCGATATGTTTTTTAAAAGCAACTTCGAAATGGGTCACTTTGTCGCTTTCATACATATAGAAGAAAAATGAGGTTTTTTTACAACCAATGCCCCCAAAAAAAATCTTAATATGATACGAAAACGCAATGAAATTGTGCAAAAACGAATGGAATAATTTATAAAAAACGGTTGTTTTTTACCTTCTTTTTTTACCTATAAGGTAGGACGGTGAAAAGCATGAACGATGAGTTATTAATAGAGGAGTGTAGAAGAGTTTTAAGAAGGATCGCTTGGCGGTTGCAGTATCAAGCAAAGAAGATTTCCACCCGAGAGCTTCCGATCATAGAAAATATCTGTGGGCAGAATCAAATGTCTTCTGTAGATTCTAAGTTACACTTAGAAGAAATGTTGAACTCCCTTCCGGATAAAGCAAGATTTGTTATTGAGCAAGTAGTGATCAATGGAGTTGCAGAAGAAATAGTTGCACAGCATTTAGGCATATCTCAACAAGGCGTAAACAAATACAAACGGAAATATTTAGGGATACTTCGAAAAAAATTAGAGTCTAACCTGCAAGCAGTTAAGTCGTAGGCCCTCCCAAATGGAGGGTTTTTTTAAAATTTTTTATAACACGAATAGCCCGATCAACGTCTTGATTAGGCTAAATCCCTTTGCTACCGGTCATGTTTAAACACCTTACCAAACGAGCTACAAAGGCCCTTTTATGCGTTTTTATTCTAGGTGTAAGGTTGGCTAGTCATTGAAAAATCGAAATTTACCCCATTAGAACCGTTCAGATGATTGGTCACTCCATCAAAAAAGAACCCGATCACGCTCTAATTTATAACAAGAGCCCCAACTAAAAAGTTGAGGCTCTTGTTTGGGCGACCGCCAACCAAATGACAAATAAGCCATTTTTTCCCTTAACGTGGGTTTCTGGTTACTTTGCTGGCGGTACCCCATTTACTAGCCTATTGACGCTCATAATGATCTGGTCGGTTCGAAGGAGATTCGATCCTTACAGATCACAAGGTCTCCTTTTTCCGCTTATTTTCAACATAGGTTAGAAAAGCTTGCATTCCTTTAAGCCAAAGAGCCAAAAAGGGTGTCGTAACTGGTAGTACTATCAGGGCATATAGGGGTGCTAATTTAAAATAGTCATGCATGATATCATTCGCTGTAATCTCTGTTGACGGGGTCATTACACGCTCAAAGCCATACTCTAAAATAAGCATCAGCGTAGCACCAACTGACCCCATGAAAAGGGGGATTATAAAACCTAGAAAAGCACATAAAACCCAATATACCCATAGGCGAATGTTCCTGAATGCCTGGAAGTAACCTGAAATACCAGAAATAACAGATACAGGAAATAGGGATGTCACAAAAAACCATAACCATCCCCCAAACGATGCTCCCCCAACCGACATGCCACCAGCTGCGAAATCCCCGAGAAAAGAAATGATAAAACTCAAAAAAAACATAGTCACCAAACCGTAAATAAGACCTACTAACGTAGAGCGCACTTTAATACAAATGGTCGCTCCCTCCCCCAATTGAATTAGTTTCAATATTATTATTATTTATCAATAAATTCCACATATTATCAAATGCACTTCATTAGTGGATCGCGATCTCTTTGTTATTTAAGCGTTTTTCGCTACTTATGCTTGAATGTTAATTACTTGGCCCAGTAGATTTGACCTATTCTGAGATTTTCGATGTCGTGGCATAAATGACCGAGATTCCTTTAATTGAAGGACCTTTATCAAAAAGTTTAACGTTCGGTTGTAGAAAACCAATCCTGATTACCTATATGGGTGAAGGTGATTGATATCAACATAGCATGAAGGTTGGGCGACCTTTATGTTATGCGCCCTTATCATTCATCTTACAATTCCTATAGGAGATGGATATAAATGGCAAACATTGTAGAATTGCGTGTAGCAGCGTTTATCCCTGATGAATGGTTATTAGTTACTGCTGATCCTTATAACAATTATTATGGTGAAGGAAACAACCGTGATTTTACCTACTGGACGGAAAATCAGAATAAGCTATTTAAAATGGCTCAACACATTGTGATTAATTGGAATACTTCCACAATTGACGTATACAAAGCGGTGGGACCAACTAGAACGAAAATTGAAAATAGGGCAACCGGAAAGGAATATATTAAAGAATATCCGTTGACAAGCGACAAGGATATCACATATAAGAATACAGTTTTAACCCCAACGACTGCGTCCCTATATATCAAAGGTTCGGCTGGAAATTCTGCTTTGCCGGAACTTTCCCCTGCGATTGACTGGGAGTACAACATTTCTGTTGATAGAAAAACTGGACGTGTAAGTTTTAACGGAAGACACGATGGTTTCCCTAATCATGAGATTTATAAACGAATTGATAAAGGGACTCCAGTAGAACTTTATAGATTCTATAAGAAGACACCTGGACATTTGGTTGATCCAATGGATGTTGAAGTGAATTTTTCAAAATAAAGTTCAGAGAATCGGAAAGTCGGCTATCCAACTAATGGATAGCCGACTTTCTACAACACCGTACGTACCTTTCGGTATACGGCGGTTATTCTCGAAGAAGATAGACGATTGTGAAGGCTAAACCCAACACGAATAGCCCGATCAACATCTTGATCAGGCCAAATTCCTTTGCTACCGGTTATGTTTAGACCCCTTACCAAACGAGCTACAAAGGCCCTTTTATGCGTTTTTATTCTAGGTGTAGGTGGAAGGGATTGGATAGTCATTGAAAAATCGAAATTTACCCCATTAGAGCCGTTTAGAATGATTGGTCACTCCATCAAAAAAGGAAGCATCGCGGCATACCCCTAAAGGTATCCGGATGCTTCCTCTTTTTGTTTTCCCCATCCTACTTCCTACAAAAATAAGGCCCACACCATTGGGTTTCATGGGTCTTCACATACGTCCACGTAAAATCCTTATCCACGACATACACATCGTATTCCGTTTCCAAGTCCGCGACAGAAAACACCGCAGCATTTTCCAAGATCAACACTTCATTGGAAAGCTGGTAAAACACATAGTACGACTCATGGGCAACTTTCTGAAAGGCTTCATCCGCTTCCTCGCGTTCAAGACAATCCCTCAGCTTATTGCTGAATAAATGCCACAGATACCCCTGGTAGCCGTCTTTATTTTTGAGAAAAATCCTCTCTTTATCTTCTTCGGTCAGATGGCTCGCAAAATGCTTCTCCCATTCTTCCCGTAAGTACGGTCCCCAAATAGACAGCTCTGTTGTCTTCGTGTTCTTCTCCTTCATCCGATCAGCTAGTTTCATTGGGCGCCTCCATGTTGACACAAGATCATTTCTAAGAAAATACGTATGAATGAGTGAGTCGGTCACGTCTCACCTATTGACAAAGAAAAACGAGGCGCATATTATAATACCCATAGGGGTATACGTATAAAGTTGATCAATCACATTTCCACTCAAAACATAGGAGGTAGACAAAATGTCTGCACAACCGAATTTTAACGCTGATAAAACGTTAGATTGCAAAGGCTTGGCATGTCCAATGCCTGTCGTACGCACAAAAAAAACGATGGAAGAGATGTTACCGGGTCAAGTGATGGAGGTACAAGCGACTGATAAAGGCTCAATGGCCGATTTGAAAAGCTGGGCAAACAATACCGGGCATGAATTTCTGGGCACGATTCAGGAGGGGGAAGTATTCAAGCATTTCCTGCGAAAAGCGAGTACCCATGAGGTGAAGGAGGAGACGAACTTCCTACGGACCATTTCCAATGAAGAACTGCAAAAAAGGCTGGAAGCCAACGAGAAGCTGACACTCATTGATGTGCGAGAGCCGGCAGAATACGCTTTTCACCGCATTCCTGTAGCCATTTCAATACCCCTGGGAGTATTAGAGCAGCGCTTGGATGAGCTACAGCCCGATGACGACATCTACATCATCTGCCGATCCGGCAAACGCAGCGACATGGCTTGTCAGTTGCTGGCCGAAAAAGGTTTTACCAAAATCACCAATGTAGTACCGGGTATGTCTGGCTGGAATGGCCCGGCAGAAAAACAATAAGGGGGAGAGAAAGATGATGGAACAACAAACAAGTGTGAAGGCGATGACAGCACACGAGCTAACGCAGCTTCTTTTTGCGCAGGAGGAATTGTTTATTCTCGACGTTCGCAATACGAGCGATTATGAGGCTTGGCAAATCGAAGGGCATCGAGTAGTGAGCATGAACATCCCTTACTTTGATTTGCTGGATGGGGTGGAGGCTGTTCTTGAGAAAATCCCTGTAAAACAGAAGGTGTTGGTCGTCTGTGCAAAAGAGGGCTCTTCCATTTTTGTCGCAGAGATGCTAGCAGAAGCGGGCTTTACGGATGTTTCTTACCTGCAAGGAGGAATGAAGACGTGGAGTGAGCATCTGGAGCCAGTGAAGGTGGGAGACCTCCGTGATGGCGGAGCGATTTATCAGTTTGTCCGCATTGGAAAAGGCTGCTTGTCTTACATGATCGTATCAGGAGGGGAGGCGGCTGTCGTCGATACGTTGCGGATGACGGATGTGTACGAAGCATTTGCAGCAAAGCATCAGTGGACGATCAAGCACACCATCGATACTCATCTGCATGCCGACCATATTTCCGGTGGAAAGAAGCTGGCAGATCGGCTCGATGCATCGTATTGGCTCCCAGAAAAAGATGCGGAAGAAGTTACGTATTCCTATCGTAAGCTAGAGGAAGGGCAAGAAATCCAAGTGGGTACCACCAAAATTGTGATCCTGCCGATCTATTCCCCTGGACATACCATCGGGAGTACGTCACTGATTGTTGATGATACGTATTTTCTCACGGGAGACAGTCTGTTCGTCGCTTCGATCGGACGCCCGGATTTGGCTGGGAAAGCAGAAGATTGGGTGGGAGACCTGCACAACACCTTGTATAATCGATATAAAGAGCTTCCCGAGCATTTAGTCGTGTTGCCTGCTCATTTTGGCAGCTACATGGAGATGGGGCCAATGGGTGCCGTATCTGCCCGTTTGGGTGACCTGTATCGCAACAATCCAGGACTAACGATTGCGGATGAAAGTGAATTCCGGCATATCGTTACGCATCATTTGCCGCCGCAGCCGAATGCGTATCAAGAGATTCGTCAAGTGAATATGGGGAAATTAAAACCGAGCGAAGAGGAACAACAAGAGATGGAAGTAGGGCCAAATCGCTGCGCCATTCACGATAAATAACGAAAAGGTTGTTCAAAAAAATCGTCTTTTGATCACGAAGTAGTCCTGAAAAGTTGAATCGGCATCGAAATTGGCGTTCACCTTCAAAGTCCGGTGCTCATGTAGGTCCCCTACACTCCGCTCCTCCTTTTTCAGGTTCTCGCCACTTTCTCGGTGCTGAAAAGCCGACTTTTTGAACACTCATTTATATTC
Organism: Brevibacillus sp. HB1.1; assembly: GCF_013332445.1. NCBI lineage: Bacteria > Bacillati > Bacillota > Bacilli > Caryophanales > Paenibacillaceae > Brevibacillus > Brevibacillus sp. HB1.1. The sequence continues at coordinate 17,782 of NZ_JABMIV010000016.1, forward strand.
ATCTATATAACAGGAGGAATGAAAAATGGCGGATATTGTGGTAGATACAAAAGGTCTGGCTTGCCCGATGCCAATCGTCAAAGCAAAAAAAGCCATGGACGGAATGCAATCCGGTCAAACCATGGAAGTACTCTCGACGGACAAAGGCTCTCTGAACGACTTCACTGCTTGGGTCAAACAAACAGGGAATGAGCTGGTTTCCCATGAGGTTGAGAACGGTGTGTACAAATTTTTAGTGAAAAAGCTGTAAGGAGACAGAAGCGAGCACTTTTGACCGTTTTTGTAGTGCTCGCTTACTCCTGATTTTCATAAACGATACGTACGCCAAGGTGCGTATAGATTTCTTCTTTGTAGTGGCCATTGGGGCATTGCTTTTCACTGAACAAGGCATTTTTGTGTGAGCGCAAAGGTTCTTGGCAGGTGGGGCACCGATGCTGAAAAATGGATTTGAAAAAGCGGACCATTTAAATCACCTTATTCACAGTTATTTACTTGGAATTAATTTTACTTGAAGAAGGTTCATTTGAAAAGAGGGTTGAGCATTCCGATGTGTTAGGTAGGAATGCGAGGAGGATATATGGACGTTTTACTGCTTCTGCTCATGGTCTCTCTCGGTTTTGTCGGCTCCTTTTTTTCCGGATTGCTCGGGATCGGCGGAGCGATCATCAGCTACCCGATGCTCCTGTTTATACCACCGGCACTAGGTGTGGCGCAGTTTTCCGCCCAGGAAGTTTCGGTGATATCGATGTTTCAAGTATTTTTCGCGTCGCTGTCTGGCGTACTGGCTTTCCGCAAAAGAAACGGAAAAAACTCGCCCCTGATTCATAAAGGACTCGTCAGAGATATGGGGGTAAGCATCTTGGCGGGCAGCCTGATTGGTGCGGCTCTCTCCCGATACTTGTCGAATGAAAACATCAATGTGGTGTACGGGATACTGGCGATAATCGCCGTGATTTTGATGCTCGTGAAAAATAGGGGGACAGAAGCGGCAGCAGGGGAGGTCGCATATAACCGCTTCATTGCTGCTGGTGCTGCGTTTGCCGTAGGAATCGTATCCGGGATTGTCGGTGCAGGGGGAGCGTTCATCCTCATTCCGATTATGCTGACCGTGTTGAAAATACCCACGCGGGTGACGATTGCCTCATCTTTGGCTATTGTATTCATCTCCGCAATAGGTGGTGTGATCGGGAAGCTGTCGGGTGGGCAAATTCCGCTCTTGCCCGTTTTGTATACGGTCATCGGAAGTGTTTTGGGTGCACCGGTGGGCAGTATGATCAGCGCCAAGAGCGATGTGAAATATTTGCGCTATGGCCTAATTGTGCTGATTTGTGGAACGGCCATCAAGATTTGGAGTGACATTCTATAAGGAAAGATGCTTTTCGTTGCAAAAGCTTCTTTCGTTTATTTCTATACCCATACAAGTATAAGTATATAGGAGAGGTGTTCTTACATGGAAAAACAACAAAAAGAAAAAACGACGATTGTGTTGTTCAGCGGTGACTTGGATAAAGCGATTGCAGCCTTTATTATTGCGAACGGAGCTGCGGCCTATGATCATGATGTCACGATTTTCTTCACCTTCTGGGGACTGAATACCATGCGCAAGGACGAGATCGTGAAAGTAGAAAAGGGGTGGCTTGAAAAAGCGTTCGGTTGGATGATGCCAAGAGGCGCCAAGAAGCTCGGACTGTCTAAAATGAATATGATGGGCATGGGGCCAGAGATGATCAAGCATGTCATGAAAAAGCACAATGCCCTGACGCTTCCACAACTCATCGAGCTGGCTCAGGAGCAGGGAGTGAAGCTGGTCGCTTGTACGATGACGATGGACTTGCTCGGTCTCAAACAGGAGGAATTGCTCGACGGAATGGAGTATGCAGGTGTGGCCGCTTATTTGGGGGATGCGACACAGGCAAAAGTAAACCTATTCATTTAAACAGCACGCGTAGGCAGCTTGCTTGACATTACCTGGATTTCGCATAAGATACCTGTATGTAAGGTAGTTCCAAGATTGATACGTATGCCTTGTCGTGAAACAGGAGGAATTCATATGGATTACAACTACAGTGACGATATCAAAAGACGTTTAAAACGAATCGAAGGACAAGTCCGCGGTGTGCTGAAAATGATGGACGAGCAGAAAAACTGCAAAGACGTAGTAGCGCAGCTCTCCGCTGTTCGCAACGCTTCAGATAAGGCTATTGCCCAGATTGTAGCGGAAAACCTGCAACGCTGTTTGTTAGAAGAGCAGGCTGCTGGAGGAGACACGAGCAAGCTGGTGAAAGAAGCCGTAGAGCTTTTGGTCAAGAGCCGTTAAACCGATTTTGGAGAGGAGCTTCCTATGAGTTTCACTACGATTCTTTTGCTGTTAGCCTACGCGATCATCATTTGGTATTTGGTCTCTCGCTTCCTTCCTGTGAAAGGATTAGAAAATCTCAAAACAGATCAGTTCAAGGAACGGGTCAACCAAAAAAGCAGGGTGCTGCTCATCGACGTACGCGAGCCGCACGAATATAAAGCGGGTCACATTCCATCAGCGGTGAACATCCCTTTGTCTCAGCTCGATCATCGTGCAAAGGAAATTTCCAGCAAAAACGATATATTGCTATACTGCCGGAGCGGGATGCGTAGTAAGCAGGCAGCAAAAATTTTAAAGAAACACGGCATTCCTCAGATGGCCCATCTACAAGGCGGGTTCATTACTTGGAGTGGTCCGACGAAAAAGAAATAACAGCTAGCACCTGGTGTATGTTTGAATACCTGGGTGCTTTTTTCATGCGATAAAAAACAGGGTTGACATTTCGTTTCGTTGTAACTACAATGATTACAACAAGGCGATGCGGTAAGCGCCTATTCTTTTTGAAAGAGTTGTAACTAATTCGGTTACATCTACAACATACAAAATGGAGGAATATCATCATGAAGATTGCAATTGTAGCAGCAAGCGGTAAAGCAGGTAAGGTAATTATGAAAGAAGCGCTGGATCGTGGCCATCAAGTGACAGCGATTGTGCGTGATGCATCCAAAATCGAGCAAGCCGACGTAGCTGTGATTCAGAAAGATGTGTTTGACCTGACAGCGGCAGATTTGAACGGCTTTGACGTAGTCGTGAATGCCTTTGGAGCACCAGCAGGTCAAGAACATCTGCACGTAGAATCAGGGAAGGCTTTGATTGAAGCCTTGAAGGGTGCTCCTTCTACACGTTTGCTCGTTGTAGGTGGTGCAGGTAGTCTGTTTGTAGACGAAGCCAAAACACTGCGTCTCGTAGAAACTCCTGATTTCCCTAAGGCTTACTTGGCAACTGCGCAAAAGCATGGAGAGTACTTGCATGTATTGGAAGAGTCAAACGGCATTCAATGGACGTATATCAGTCCATCTGCCTTTTTTGACCCAGCAGGGGAGAGAACAGGCGCGTACCGACTCGGAAAAGACCATCTGTTAGTGAACGCTAGCGGACAGAGCTATGTGAGCTATCCCGATTATGCTGTAGCCATGCTCGATGAAATCGAAAATCCGAAGCATCGCAATGAGCGCTTCACAGTAGGCTCCTAATCTCGAATGGAATTAGGCTCCTTAACAAAAAGACCAGCTTCCTACAAAAGGATAGCTGGTCTTTGTTGTGTATCGAGATTATCTGCCAATCCAACCGACGAATGGGTAGGAAAACGGGCGTCCATTTAAGGAATAGATGATACCTTTGATCGGGTAGTAGATCGCCATCAGTCCAAACACAATCAGGAACGGAATCCCAATCAACAAGAAGGTGAAGAACCAGGAAATAGCGATGAGCACCGTCATAATGATGTGGAAGAACAAAGCTTGCAGCGCCATATTTTTGGCGTCACGATTTTGTACGAGCAGCCAGACAAGAATGGGCACAAGGATCGGTGCAAAAAATGTGCTAGCGTGCGTTATGACTTTTACACCTTTATAATCCATAAATAAGTCCTCCTTGATTAGATGTAAAACTTGATCTACTGTCATTGTAACGTATGGATATCACTCAAAAAACCATCATAAGCGTGATTATTTGATCCGACTATAGACGGAGGAATTTTTATTTCCATTCGTTTACTGTTATAGTAGTAAGAAAATCTTTCGTTTTTGGTAGATAATTCGTAATGTTTTTTGGATATGATAAATGGATAAGCAAGAACTGAGAAGGGAGCATATAGACATGATGATCGATTGTCATCATCCGTCCAGCATGAAGGATCGGATGATGTTCTTCTATAATTTTTTGCGGTCACCTGGCCAGGTAGGCAGTATTACTCCTAGCTCCCGTGCGCTTTGTAAACAAATGGTTGCGCCCATCGACTGGGAGCACGCACATACAATTGTAGAATTAGGAGCAGGAACGGGGATTTTTACGAAGTGGATCGAGCAAAAGAAAAAACCGGAAGCCGTACTGGTATCTTTTGAAAAGGAGACCAAGATGCGCAAAAGGTTGGAACCACTATTTCCCGATGTACGATTCCACGAAGATGCGGTAGATTTGAATCGGGTTCTTTCGGACGCGGGATTGGGCAAAGCCGACTGTATTTTGTCAGGACTGCCATTTGCCAACTTCCCACAAGAGCTGCGTGATCAAATTATGGATCAGGTATATCATGCGCTAAAACCAGGTGGAGTATTTGTCGCCTTTCAATATTCGCTGCAAATGAAAAAGCAGCTTTCCTCTGTATTTGAGCAAGTATCGGTGAAGATGGTTCCATTGAATCTGCCACCTGCCTTTGTCTACATTTGCCGGAAGGATGATAGCAAGGGTGTCGGCTAGGAGGATTTCTACATGATTGTCGATATGCTGTCCGAGTCTGTGGGTCAGTTTGGCTATTTTGCTCTTTTCTTTATGTTATGGCTAGGGATTGTTGGTATGCCGATTCCTGACGAGGTGATCGTGCTGTCTGCAGGAGTGCTGACCTCGATGGGAATTCTGCATGTTGTTCCTGCATTTATTGCGACCTATTTGGGTGTCGTGTCTGGGCTGTCATTGGGATATGTGCTCGGGAGATGGCTAGGTGCACCTGCACTGAACTGGATTAGTCGCAAAAAAGGAATGAACAAGTACGTAGATCAAGCACAGTCGCTGCTCGATCGTTACGGAAGCTACGCTCTATGTATCAGCTATTTCTTTCCTGTCGTCAGACATGTGGTTCCTTACTTGGTCGGGATCGGGAAAATGACGTTTCCACGGTACGCCCTGTTTTCGTATACCATCGGCTTTGTATGGACGTTGATCTTGTTTTTGCTTGGTCATTTCATGGGAAATAAGGTGGAGATGCTTACTTCTTATGTGGCCTTGTTGAATAATCGAACCGTGATTTTCTCTGTCTTAGGTGTACTGGTTCTCATTGCTGCTACTTATTATGGATTTACTGTTTGGAAAAAACAAAAAAGCATCGCAGCTGCACCACAGCCTCTGATGATCGATCGTGATCGGCAAGAGTAATCTGAATGTAATCATAACGAACCCTCTGCGTGGAGCAGAGGTTTTTTTGTTTTTTATCATAAAAAAACCCCGTCCGTATGTGCGGCAGTGGCACAATGGAGGGGCTTTGGACAACGATTAAGAGGTAGCCTTGTTTCTTCGAATGTTTCGCTGGCGCAGCCATTCCGGCAAGATGATTCCGAGTAAAATGATCACGACACCGCTCACTTGGAGTAGAGAGACAGATTCATTCAGAATGACATAGGAGGAGAGTACAGCCATAGGTAGCTCAGCTGCTCCTAATATAGCTCCCATCCCCGGCCCTATATGGGGCATACCATAATTGAAAAAAACGGTCGGGATAAAAATACCGAAGAAGGCGAGCAAAAATACGTATGGAAACAACCCGTCCAACAATGCTCCGTTGAATAGAAAAGCGGGTGGGTAAATCAGGCTGGCCAACAGAAAAGAGCCAGTCGCCATGCTGGAACTACGAATCCACGGATTAATTGCAATGGCAATTTTCCCGCTGAACAAAATAAACAATGTAAAAGAAACGGCTGAGAGTAGACCGAAGACGACACCAAGGATATGAAATTGGGCCAAACCGCCGCTCTCAAAAATTCCTCCTGAAAGAAGGGTTCCTGTCAGCAGCAATAGGAGGGAAAAAATCGTCTCCTTCCCCGGCATTCGGCGAGTCATCACAGCTTCAACCAGTACGCCCATCCATGTGAACTGAAACAAAAGGACGATGGCGATCGAGGCAGGGATATATTGCAGGGCATTGTAGTACATAATTCCCGTGGAGCCGACAGACAGACCTACGGCGACCAATAAAAACAACTGGCGGAGGGGAGGCTTGGTCCGCAGGAAGAAAAGAGCGGGTATCCAAGTCAGCACAAAACCCAAAAACATTTGCCCACCAATTACTTCTGCGGGCGAATAGCCTTGCTTGTAGGCAAGCTTTACGATGGTTGATAGTATGCCGTAACTACATGCTCCGAGAAAAACCAGGAGGATGTATCTCATCTGATGCATCTCCTCACATACGATAATAATTCTTAGCTAGGATATTACGACAGCGTCCGTTTGTCTATGGATGAAGAAGATTCCATTTTTAGTTCGAACAAAGGTTTATGTTTGATCCCAGCGGGAAATAGTGAAATGACACTATATAATCGTACCCACTATAAATGGTGTAGCTATTGACTTGGTGAACAGCTTAGATAAAAGGGGGAGGCTTGTGTACCAGAAGTGGAGGGATCGATTATTTTCTACATTTTTATTGTTGATTCTAGGACCAACTATTCTTGTTTGCTTCCTTTTTTATGATCAGTCCACAGAGGCAGTGTTTGAACTATACAAGACGAACATGGATGCGAATATAGGGCTCGTCGATGAACGGCTTTTGTCCCTTTTTCAGTCTATCCAAAAGGATACCGATGAATTGGCGAATAGACTGGCCATGCGTATCACAGAGGAACCATCTTTTGACGAAGGAAAGAAGAATGGCTTTCGGCGTGAGTGGACATCGGAGGAACAAGTCCAAAATCTATTCGAGCGTTTCTCCCGCAACCAAAACGTGGTAGGAAATATTGTTTTTCTCGGTGAGGATGGAAGGGTTTTCTCATTACACGAAGATAAGAGCTGGAGTGCGGATAATCAATTTATGGAACGAGAGCAATGGGGAGCCGGAGAAAACAGGGTGGATTTTCTTACCAAAAGGGAGCAAGAGGAGCGCCCAAGATCATTTTTTCTCGAGAAGCGCCTGGAGAGTTCGAATCCAAAAGCTACGGGACTTTTATTGGTGGAAATCAATCTGGATAAACTGACTGACTGGATCCGTACCTATGTGGTTCCAAAAGAGTATGGCATGATGGTCCTTTCCCCCTCCCGAACCATTATGATTCACACCGATAAAGCTATGATTGGAAATCATGTTTCGGCGCTTCCTCATTATGAAATGGCACGCAGTCAGTGGGAACAATCCAATGAAAATGGCCTCTTTTCGTTGCTCATCCAAGGCAAGGACATTTACGTATACCGTCAAGTATCAGAAAAAAGCGGTGGTGCTTATTTTGAATGGTTGCCGAGAGAGGGGATAAACGAACGATTACAACGATTGAACCTCATCTTTTGTTTCACCCTTTTTATTGTTGTTTTATTTGCCTGTTATGTGGCTCATCGTTTATCAAAATGGATTGGTGAGCCGATCTATAGCTTGGTATCCGCCACGGACTCGATGTTGAAAGGTGATTTTTCCATACGCGTCCCGATACAGGGGATGAAAGAAATAACGTTACTGGAGAATAAGTTCAACACGATGGCAGAACAGATGCATGCATTAATTACTCGAGAGCGGGAGTATTCCCAACAGAGCTTGGATCAAATCGTTCGCAGCTTTTATTTAGCCGTAGAGATGAAGGACCCTTATACAGCAGGACATACAGAACGAGTTACGCACTATGCCCTTATCATTTACGATTATTTACAGCAACAGGAGCAGCTTGCCTTTTCACGAGATGATTTACGTTATGCTGGCTTAATGCATGATATCGGAAAAGTAGCCATTCCTGATCACGTCCTTTTAAAAACAGGAAAGCTATCACCTGACGAGTATGAATGCATGAAAACTCATTCCATCATCAGTGGAGAAATTGTGGAGCAGATAGAAAATCTGTCACATATCAGTTCAGGGGTAAGGCATCATCATGAGCGCTGGGATGGAAAAGGTTACCCTGATCAGCTCAAAGGGGGAGAAATTCCACTGATTGGCCGTATTCTGGCCGTAGCAGATACATTTGATGCCATGACTTCTACGCGTTCCTATCGCAAAGCCACGTCAGCAGAAGAGGCATACGAAGAAATTCTGCGATGTGAAGGAACTCAGTTCGACCCCTCCATTGTTTCGATTTTTAAGATGGCTTTTGAGGATGGAGCTATTCAGATTATACAATCGGCGGATTGTAAGGGAAGAGTTAGTAAGGATAGAGAGATTTCCTAGCACTGGATAGGTTTACTCCTTGCTATCGGTTACTAACTTTGGTATTCTAGTTCTACCGTGCTAGACGGGGAGGTTGCGGTGCCCTGTAACCTGCAATCCGCAATAGCAGGGTTGAATTCCTATCCTAGGTTTTCTTATGTGAGGCTGCCTTATGGCGGCGGTGTTGAGGAGCGGGTCCTGTGCAACGCGAACCCATGAACCTGGTCAGGTCCGGAAGGAAGCAGCCATAAGTGGATCATCGCGTGTGCCGCAGGGTAGCCTGCTCTGAGCTGCTACCATAAGTAACGCTCGGATAAGGATTATCGAAGATAGGTGCACGGTACTTATCACGCATGTACAGATAGCATGTTTCCGAAGGGAAGCATGCTATTTTTATTTTGCGATCCAATTATTTTTTGTTGGAAATTGACGATAACTAGCGAAACATTTCCGTGCTTTTCAAGTGGATAGAATGAAGGTTTTATGAGTATTTTCACGAATTTTCATAATAGGCGGAAAGGATTTGGTTTCTTTCCTTTCAAAATACGTCATAGGCCAGGAGGGACAAGCTATGAGTGCTCTTTCTTCGTTACATCTCGTTGGCTCGTCCGGTCGATTGCAGCGGTTCATGCATCAACTGCCTACTGCCGTTTTATTGGTGAATCAAGCGGGTAGTATCGTGGAGGTCAACGAACAACTGCTTCGTGTAACCGGATATTCACGCGATCAACTTATCAATCAGCCTATCAGCTCTCTTCTTCCCCATCGAGGTTCCATGGAGCACCTGTATGAGGAATATTTGCGAAAGGAAGAAGAAGTGGGAACCAAAGGCGAGGTCGAACTGGAATGGTGTGATAAACAGGGGGGATGCAGGAGCACATCTGTCATGATCATGGCACAGCAAGCAGAAGAACTTCTGTACATGATCCATTTTCCCCAACTCGCAAAAGAAAGCGACCAGCTTTTGTCGCAACGATTGCTGACCAAACTGACCTATGATACAAGCATGGGCTTGTTTATCCTCGACGAGAAATCGATCATTATCGAAGCCAGTCAGACGGCGTGCAAGCTACTGGGTATGGAGAGACTGGACGTCATCAATAAACACGTTGATCAAGTATTTAGCGGCATCCCCGAACCGCATCGGTTCATTAAAAAAGAACTGTTGGAAGGCGTAAAGCTGCAAAATGTCGCGACTTCCTGGACCAATGACAACCAACGCTATGAGCTGATTGTCGACGCAAATACGCTCCAAGACGAGTCAGGGAAAACAGTAGGGGCGTTTATTCTTTTCAAAGACATAACAAACCTTCGATCCTTCGCTCAAAAGCTCGAGCGGAATGAACGCTTGGCGATGATCGGGCAAATTGCTGCTGGTACAGCACACGAGATTCGCAATCCGCTTACCTCAATCAAAGGATTTCTGCAAATGTTCCTCAGGTTATTCGGTGACAGCGGCATGGACAGGGAGAAAACGTACACCGAAATCATGCTCACCGAAATCAATCGCATCAATTCTTTAGTCAGTGAATTCCTACTATTGAGCAAGCCGCGTAATATTCAATATTCTATGGTCGACTTAAATACTGTTTTTGAGGAAATTTTGCCGATCGTCGAGTCACAGGCGAATCTGTACGGAATTGATGTCCAGTTTGCCTCTCGGGGTAAGCTTCCGATGGTCGTCGGGGATACCGAGCTATTGAAGCAAGTGTTCATTAATATATGCAAAAATGGAATAGAAGCAATGGGAGAGCAAGGGTCGCTTCGGATTTCCCATCATTTCGATCAGGATGGCGACAAAGTGAGTATCGATATTCACGATACAGGTCCGGGCATCCCGCTTTACATTATTGATAAGATTTTTGATCCGTTTTTTACGACAAAAGAGGAAGGGACAGGGCTCGGATTGTCTGTCTGCCAAAAAATCATTCACGATATTGGCGGTCAAATCCGTGTCTCCTCCAAAGGGTTTGGGACGACCTTCCATATCATGCTACCGTATTAGGAGCAGAATGCGTCCCGCACAATTGTGAACGGGGCGTTTTTCTGTGAGACATGTCCGTTCACTTTGTACGAACGGTGGCAATCGTGTATACTGAATAGGATATAGAAGAGGACTGTGCAGATGGGGAGTGTCACACGAACATGGCTTATACCGCGCTATACCGCGTATACCGACCGCAGACTTTTCAAGACGTAGTCGGACAAGAGCATGTTACGACAACCTTGCGTAATGCTTTACGCGAAAATAGGCTGTCCCATGCCTATTTATTCAACGGTCCCCGAGGTACGGGAAAAACAAGTGCAGCCAAAATTATGGCGAAAGCAGTGAACTGCGAGCAGCCCATAGATGGCGAACCATGCAATCAATGCGATACGTGTAGAGCCATCTCCAACGGTTCTGTAACGGATGTGCTGGAAATCGACGCGGCATCCAACCGTGGTGTTGAAGAGATCCGCGACATTCGCGACAAAGTGAAATTTGCCCCGAGCGACGTCAGGTATAAAGTGTACATCATCGATGAGGTGCATATGCTGACGACAGAGGCATTTAACGCTTTGTTAAAAACCCTCGAAGAGCCGCCGTCCCACGTCATTTTTATTTTGGCGACAACAGAGCCGCACAAGCTGCCAGCGACGATTATCTCTCGTTGCCAGCGCTTTGATTTTCACCGAATTCCACTGAGAGTGATGGTCGATCTTTTGCAAAAGATTTGCCAATCACAAGGGGTGCAGGTGGAGGAGCAGGCCCTGCAGCTCGTAGCGAAGATGGCTGAAGGTGGAGCCCGTGATGCTCTTAGCTTGTTGGACCAAGCGATTAGCTATAGCAAGGACGAGGTTCGTGCTAGTGATATTATGCAGATTACGGGCACAGTTGCCCAATCTTACTTTTCTGTGCTTGCGCGACATATTGCCGAAAACGATGTTGCACAGGTCATGGAGCAATTTGATAAAGTCATGGTGCAAGGGAAGGACCCAGAGCAGTTCCTGCACGATTTCCTCTACTATTACCGCGATATGCTGTTATTGAAGACAGCGCCGCAGTTGGAAGAGATTGTCGAGCGGACCATGATTGATGATCAGTTTGCAGAGGTTGCAAAGCTGTACTCGTTTCCGGTGCTTTACGCAGCGATTGAGACCTGCAACCAGGCTTTGTCGCAATTAAAATGGTCGACCTATGCAAGGGTGTTGGTTGAACTGACCCTCGCCAAAATGTGTCAGCCTAATGCGAATGCGAATGCGACGGAATCTATGGGAGCCTCACCCGTTAACAGCGAGGAACTGACCGCGATGTCCAATCGCATCCGCGTTTTGGAAGAGCGTTTGGTTCAAGTGATGCAAGGTCAGGTGAGCATTCCCGGCCAACAAAAGGCCGAAGAAACGCGCAAGAACGAGCCAAGGCGCATAGCCGCGGCTTCTGGTGGTTCACGAACCCCGATGAATAGAGTCAGGGAAGTCGCGAAGGCCATGGATGAGAATTTGGCGAGACAGGTGCGCGGGCAGTGGAGTCAAATTTTGACTGAACTGAAAAAGATCAAGATCCAGTACCAGGCTTGGCTAGTCAATGGTCAACCAGTAGCTGCCGGCAATGATGCTGTTGTCGTAACCTTCAACAGTGCCATCCATTGCGATAAGACGATGGAGGCAGAGCTTCGGAGCGTGATCGAGCGCGTTATGTCTACGGTGCTGGGCAAGCCCCTGCAGCTCTTGTCTGTCATGGAGGAAGAGTGGCAAAGTGTAGACCAGCAGGTTGGTCAAAAAGACGCTTCTGATGAGCCGGAAGAGGACCCGTTTTTGGCGGAAGCCATCAAGCTCGTCGGAGAAGGTCTTGTTGAAGTCAAAGACTAAATCATACACTCATAACCATTTAGGGAGGATACCTCAATGAAAAACATGCAGCAAATGCAACAAATGATGAAGCAAGTGAAAAAAATGCAGGAAGATATGCAAAAAGCGCAAGAAGGCTTGAAAGAGAGAATCGTGGAAGGCTCTGCTGGTGGCGGTGCTATCACTGTGAAAATCGATGGACATAAGCAAATTAAAGACATCGTGATCAAGCCAGAAGTAGTAGACCCTGAAGATGTAGAAATGCTGCAAGACCTGGTGCTCACTGCTGTGAACGATGCACTGCGCAAAGCAGATGAAATGGTAGGTAAGGAAATGGGTAAATTTACCGGAGGCATGAACATCCCAGGCCTGTTCTAAAAATTGGGCAGGAAAAGAGGAGTAGGCGATGTTTTATCCAGAACCGGTCTCAAAGCTCATTGATGGTTTTATGAAATTGCCCGGCATTGGTCCAAAAACGGCTGGGCGGCTTGCCTTTTTTGTGCTCAATATGAAAGAGGACGACGTGCTTGATCTGGCAAAAGCATTGGTTAATGCCAAGCGTCAGCTTCATTACTGCTCGGTCTGCAACAATATTACCGATCTCGATCCATGCCATATTTGTCGGGACAAACGTCGTGACGGCTCAGTCATCTGTGTGGTGCAAGAGCCGCGAGACGTCGTAGCGATGGAGAAGACGAGAGAGTTTGAAGGGTATTATCACGTTTTGCACGGGGCGATTTCTCCTATGGATGGGATCGGTCCGGAGGATATTCGCATTCCCGACCTGTTGAAGCGCCTCGGTGACGAGCAGGTGAAGGAAGTCATTTTGGCGACCAATCCGAATATCGAAGGGGAAGCGACAGCGATGTACATTTCCCGGCTGATTAAACCTTTTGGCATTCGCGTGACGCGTATCGCGCACGGCTTGCCAGTCGGTGGAGATTTGGAGTACGCCGATGAAGTCACGCTGACCAAAGCATTGGAAGGCAGACGCGACCTGTAAGGAAATTGAAAAAGTCGAAACGAAAAGAAGACGGGGGCTGCCTGTCTTTTTTTCGTTTCGAGAGGAGGATGCAGTATGCCGGTTATTCGTATGGAGTTTTTGATAGATGCTCCGCGACAGGACTGCTTCGATGCTGCCAGAAGCATTGATTTGCATATGGAATCGACCGCCAGCACAAAGGAGAAAGCGATTGGGGGAGTAACGAGCGGACTGATAAACCTGGGGGAGACGGTTACCTGGGAAGCCATTCACTTCGGTATCAAGCAGAATTTGACGGTGAAAATCACAGAGATGGAGGAACCGCGCTATTTCGTGGATGAGATGGTTTCTGGCGCATTCAAACGGTTTCATCACACGCATGAGTTCATTCCGATAACGGAGAATCAGACGAGGATGATCGATATTTTTGACTACACATCTCCGCTGGGTATTTTGGGGAAGCTCGCGGATTGGTTGTTCTTGGAGGCGTATATGACGCGGTTTTTGCGGACGCGCAATGAATATCTCAAGCAAGTAGCAGAAGCACAGATAAAAGCTTTGCAATCCTGATAGAAATGCCGGACTTTTTTGAATGGACGAGACATACAGTGAAATAGGAGCGTGAGGAGATGCTGACAGGACCAGGACTGTCGCTTGCGAGTGGGATACGGCGACAAAAGTCCACTCCATGGGCGATCATGCTGTTTATTGGGTATTGGCTCATGTTTGCTGCGGAGCTATCCATGATACGTTTTCACAAGGGGGAAGACGGAAAGTGGGTCGCTACCACCATCGGGCAACCGGAGGTATGGCTAGGATTACTTGCATTTGCAGTGACGGTATTTAGCTTCATTGCGACCGTTGGTTTTATTGTGAGCTTGCTCCGAGAAAGACGGCAGAAGACGTCATGGCTATGGCAATATGACGAACTCACAGGGAATGATGTACTGCATATTGTTGCTTGGCTGCATGTGTTTCAAACAGGCGTACTACTGTTGTATGGGTTTTTACTGGAAGGTACCTTCTTTTCCACCGGTACGATCGGAGGGATATTGGAATCAGCTATTTTTCAACTGTTCCTGTTGATTTTGATTCCGCTGTGGTTTCGTGGAAGACTGGGGGAAATCGGCGTTCGCCGACCTGTACGACTAGGCCGGATGCTGTTGATGCTCGCTGCTCTGTTTCTTTTGATTGCACTGGTGCTGGATGCGGTGGTGACGAACCCAATTGCGGACTGGTTTGGACTGTCTCTGTCATCAGAGCGAGAGCAGCTGATCGAAAAAGAGATTGTGCAGGCGAAAGAAACGGATATTTTGGCGGCGCTCACCTCACTTCTGGTCATTGGCATATTGGTTCCGATTGCGGAAGAGATTTTGTTTCGCGGCGTGATTCAGACTTATCTGGTTCGGAGAATCGGGCCCATTATGGGTATCTTCCTGAGCAGTTTCTGGTTTGGGCTCCTTCATATGGATATCGCTCTGTTCGCTCCGCTTTTTGTCATTGGACTTCTACTCGGATTCGTTCGACATCGGTACCAATCAATTTGGGGAGCTGTTTTGTTGCATGCAGTGAACAATATGACAGGAGTACTTTACTACTTTCACTGAGGGGGAAGCTTGCAGGTGAGTAGGTGGAGAAAAAAAGCGCGGTTCGTGGTGGAATGGAATGAAGCGAGCTTGGATGTGGCAGTCAATCAGGCGCGAATGGACTGGCAGCATGCTCGCCATCTTGTGGAGATCAGTGAACCGGATGGCGGTTTGGATGATGTCATTTATTATTTGCATGTGACCGAAAAGCGGTATATGTATTTGCTCGCGCAAGCAAAGCGCGAGAGGAATCGCCAACAGGCATAGGAGGAAAAGCCGATGACTACAGGGTGGGTTATAGCACTGATTGTAGTTGGGATTTTGCTGGTGATTGCCGCCAGCAAATCTGTCACGGGCCCAATCAGGTGGATTGGATTTGGGATCATGCAAGTCGTAATTGGCGCACTATTGCTGTTTTTCACCAATCTGGTTGGAGAGTTGGCTAACTTCCACATCCCGATCAACCCGGTGACGGCTCTGCTCGTCGGACTTCTCCGCTTGCCTGGATTGGCGGCGTTGATTGTCATCAAGCTATGGGTTATGTAAAGGTGTATCGATTCGCTTATCCATCGGTAAGCAAAAAAGCAACGCCGCGATCCTCGTATTTCACCCGGCTACGACCTGGCTGACGAAAGGAAGCAAGGAGGGCGAGGAGGCGTGGCAGCGCAACGATCAACGTTCCGGTGATCAAGGTGAGCGCGTATCCTTTCGAAAGCCACACATAAGCCCCGGCTGCTATCGCCATACTTCCCACGATTACCGTGAGCTCACTGCCCCGATAGACAGATAGCGGGATGGGAAGTGGATAGCCTGCACCCCACCACGGAGAGACGAGCATATCGGCAGTTGTCTTTGGCTTATGGCCGCGTAGAAGGGCATACAGTCGAAATAAAACCAAATGACAGATCGGTATTACAGGTAGAATCGCTAACGTCACAATCAGCGTATAAGCGGGTACTTGTAGTATGAAAGAGTGCGAAATAAGGGACAAGCCTAGTAACAACAGTTGAAAAAGGTAGCCGACGAATCGCCAGCGAAAACGATGGAGTAGCTTGTAGCTATAGATCGTATGGGCGGCGGTTTCCTTCATGAGAAGTCACTTCCTTTTAAAGCGGTCTGGATGAATGAAAGTCTGCGTTTCCATTATCGCACAGTCGCAAATCTTGAGAAAGCTCATACAAGGAATGAAACAAGCCGTTTGTCTAGCATGACTGGACTGACGGCTTTTTGTTATGGGTAGGATAAAAGGAACGATATGGAAACTGATTCGGTAGGGTGTGATGAGGAGGGAAGGAAAGCGTGAGGCTATGGGTCATTTCAGAGGAGGTCGTAAACAGATTCGGCAATGAGTTCGGAGCGTGTGGGATTGAGTTGTCTGTTTACCAAACAGATTCCTCAGATGAAGTCGCTGATGGGTTTTTACTGACAAAAGAGACTGATGGCAAGCTTTTGCAGGAAAGGACGCAACAGCTGGGAACGGGGCCATGGCTCACACTTGTCTACGGAAGCGACGTGCCATACGACTGGGCGAATACTTTACATGCCCAATACGAGCACACCGGGGAGCATGAGGTCATTCGCATGGCGTTATTTACTCACGAGCGTGCTTTGCTTGGAGGGGAACCCAATGGGAGATGGATGCGGTTTCTCTGTAAACACCTCGCTCGCTACTCACTGGTATCGATGGTATGCGGGATGCGTGAGGTGGATGAAGTGCTTCGGCAATTACCGCGCTATTTGGCGTGGAAGGAGCAGTTCTACATCGAACTTGGTGCCAGTTGCGATGAGAAAGGAATTTCTCTGCTACAAGTTAGTCGCGCGCTCGGTATGGACAAACGAATCGGTCAGGGCTGGCTCTACCCTTCCCGTCAAGACTCTTCCTTCATCGTTCGATGGCTTGAAAAAGAATGCAGGCTCGTTCTACAAAAAGTGAATATACAGCGGATCGTACTTTGGGGAGAGGACTGGCTATGGGAGCATATGTCTTCTGACTGGTTGGCTGAAAAAGACGTTGCGGTGTACACCGGAGAGGACAAGCCAATTCCGAACAAAAGGATGATGGGTTGGACGCTATACGATTCGTGGCAGGATGCTGTAAAGGATGCGGATTTGCTCGTGATCGGAAATGCCGCGGGAACGACCATTGCAGAGCTGCCGTTACCCGAGCTGGTTGACGCGATGAGGCAGTCCTACGTCATTGATGCGGCAGCTTGCTTCCCTGTGCAGGAAGCCCAGTCCTACTTCCAAGCCTACCGAGCTATCGGCGAAAACACGAACGTTTGGGAATGATGCTGATTATAATAGGGTATAATGGTTGATATATTGAGGAAAAGGGCAGGCGTTTTCACTATGGAAAAAGTTGCTCAGCGATGTATCGTCTGTGAACAGGAGCAGAATGACGGAATCGCCATTTGTGAGCAGTTTATCTGTCAACGGTGCGAACAGGAAATGGTCAATACCGATGTACAGGATGAAAAGTATCCATTTTTTATTCATCAGATGAGACGCATTTGGTTGCGAAAAGATGCGTGAAGAAAGAAGGCATCGGTGCATTCCGGTGTCTTTTTTTTGCTGGCCTCATGCGTGTCCAAATCATGCTAAAATAGGGGAATAAAAATAAAGGACGTGAGTCGCGCGTGTTGGAGAGAGATGTTGAATTTCGGGAGCGACAAAAGCGTGCGCCCCTTTATGAACAGCTTGAACGGCACGCCAAGCATCGGCCGCATCCGTTTCATGTGCCAGGACATAAAATGGGCCACAGCTTTGACAACCATGCCAAAAATCGCTTTCAAGACATATTGGAGCTGGATGTAACGGAAATTAGCGGGACAGATGACCTGCATCAGCCACAAGGTGTCATTGCAGAAGCGCAGGATTTGGCGGCGCAAGCCTTCCATGCGGAACAGACCAAGTTTTTGATCGGGGGAAGTACAGTAGGAAATATCGCTCTCATCATGACGGTATGCAGACCGGGCGACAAGATTCTCGTACAACGCAATTGCCATAAGTCTGTATTCAACGGCATTATGATGGCAAGAGCAACCCCGATCTTTTTAGTACCTGCTGTCGATCTGGCAACAGGAGTCGCTGCGGGTGTAAGGCGCGAAGATGTAGAGCGTGCGTTGCTTACACACCCCGATGCCAAGGCAGTGTTTTTGACGAATCCTACCTACTATGGAATGGGTATCGATTTGGCGAAAATGGCGGCTACGGTTCATCGGTTTGATGTACCGCTCTTGATAGACGAAGCTCACGGTGCCCACTACGGGTTTCATCCTGCCTTTCCGCGTTCTGCTATGCAAGAAGGTGCGGATGCTTCGGTCCAATCGACACACAAAATGGGAACAGCGATGACGATGTCCTCGATGTTGCATATTCAGGGGGAGCGGATTGATCGTGAACGGTTGTTCCGTCATCTCGCTATGCTTCAGTCTTCCAGCCCGTCGTATGTGCTGATGGCTTCACTCGATTTAGCCAGACGTCATATGGCGCTTGCGGCGACCGAAGAGTGGAACAGGTTGTTGCCACTTTTGGACAAGTTTCGAGAGCGACTCGATCGACTGGACTGGCTGGATTGGCCGCGGTTGTCCACGAATAGCGTATACGCTACGCTTGACCCGTTGAAGCTATTTTTCCATTTGCGAACGGCCCAATTCAGTGGATTTGAGTTGCAGAAGTGGATGGAAAAGCACGGGATTTTCTCGGAGCTGGCGGATGACTCTCATGTACTCCTTGCAGCCTCGACAGGGACATCCTCCCGTGACTTGGACGCTTTGTGGAGACTTTTTGAATCGATGGCGCCACAAGTAAAACCAGGGGAGGAACGCGTTCTTTTGACGGGAGTTGTGTCTTCCCATTATTTGCGCGAGCAGGCATTGCCGATGCATGAAGCCGTTGACTGCCCAAGGGAGTCGATTCTTTTGGGGCAGGCTCTGGGACGCGTTGTGGCAGAGATGGTGATTCCATATCCGCCAGGGATTCCAGTGTTGGTGCCAGGCGAGCGGATCGATGAAGAAAGTCTGATCATGCTGAAGGAATTGGCGAGAGGACAAACGCGATTCCATGGCGTACAGGACGACCAGCTACAAACGATACAGGTTTTACGATAATCTAAGCAACTGGCCTGCTACAACAGGGGTGGAAGGAGTATGGAAGTGGCAACAGGAAAGAAAGGCCGATTTATTACGATAGAAGGCGGAGAAGGGGCCGGAAAATCCACCGTCATCGCCAAGCTGTACGAAGAGCTGAAGGCGCGTGGAGTCGATGTACTTTTGACTCGTGAGCCCGGTGGAATTGATATCGCCGAAAAAATCCGGGAAATTATTTTGAATCCGGCCCACACACAGATGGATGAAAGAACCGAGGCTCTCTTGTATGCGGCAGCCCGTGGCCAGCATTTAGCGGAAAAGGTGTTACCTGCTTTGGCAGAGGGCAAGCTGGTACTGTGCGACCGTTTTATCGACAGTAGTCTTGCCTATCAAGGACATGCGCGGGGATTGGGCATTGATGCTGTCTACCAGATTAACCGATTTGCTGTTGGTGATTGCATGCCGGAATTGACCTTGTTCTTTGATGTACAGCCTGAAATCGGATTGGCGCGGATTAATGCCTCCCGTGGACGCGAAGTGAATCGTCTCGATCTGGAAGGGATGCGTTTCCATGAGCTTGTTCGGGAAGGGTATCAGCTGGTTATGGAACGCGACCCAGAACGTTTTGTCGTGATTGATGCCGAGCAGCCGATGGAACATGTATATCAATCTGCCCTACAGGCACTGCTAGACAGGTTATAAATGGTTGTTCAAAAAGTCGTCTTTTGATCAAGCTGTAAGGTTCCCTGTACCGCAGGATGATGTACATGCTGTATAATATGTTTAAGCGAAATAACGTACCAAGCCTACGTGTTTTTCATACAATGAAGAAGTCAAATTGGGAATGGATCATGGGAGAAAGGGTGATAGCCGATGAAAATGGTAGTTGCGGTCGTCCAAGATAAAGACAGTGGTCGTCTGTCTCAACAATTGGTGAAAAAAGGTTTTCGTGCTACGAAGCTGGCTAGTACGGGTAGCTTTTTACGCGCCGGTAACACAACTTTTTTGATCGGTACGTCTGACGAAAGCGTGCCGGAAGTAATCGACATCATTGCGCATAATTGCAAATCCCGCAAACAAATGGTCACTCCCGTCTCTCCACTCAGTAATGCTGTAGACTCGTTCATGCCATATCCGCTGGAAGTACAGGTGGGTGGTGCGGCAGTATTCGTATTGGATGTCGGAGAGTTCCACTCATTTTAGTGGTTCCTTCTCTCTTTTTTTGCAACTTTCGTATATACTTGATCTCACGGGGATAAACCCTGTATTGGATCGGGCGACGGAGGTGGCGATATGAAAATCAGTGATGGGTTACGGCCTAAACTGGACTTGATTAAAACGACGGATTCACGTAAGAATCCTCAACTGGAAAAGCTGAATTTTGGCACGATGATTCAAGGAGAAGACGAACGTATGTCTCAGGAGAAGCTTACCCGGCTACTGACAGACATAGACAGGCAGGGACAGATTCTTGCTCGTTCCCGCGCCGTTCGTGACTTCTATGCTTATAAAAATCTCGTCAAGCAGTTCATGGAAGAGGCTGTGAAGTTTGGCATTGCCTTGGACGATAGACGAGGAATGAATCGGCGTGGCCGTAGCAGGCTGTACAAAATCGTCAAAGAGGTGGATGCAGAGCTGCTCAAACTGACAGATGAGCTCTTGAGCGAGCAGGCACCAACGATTGATTTGTTAGCCAGGATTGGCGAAATCCGCGGCATGTTGATCAATTTGTATTTTTAGTGGGTGTGAAACCATCATGACATGGACCCGATTTTCTCAGCAGCCACGAGCACAGGAACTGCTGTATCATAGTTTGCGCAACGAACGACTGGCACACGCCTACTTGCTGGCGGGTCCCAAAGGTTCAGGTAAAAAGCAGATGGCCCTGCATCTGGCGAAGTCCCTTTTTTGTTCGGAAAGGGAGGCAGACGCCTGCGGGGCCTGTGTTACATGCAGGCGCATAGAGGGTGGCAATCACCCGGATGTGTTGTTTATTACGCCTGATGGGGCTTCGATTAAAATCGACCAGATCCGTTCATTGCAAAAAGAAATGGCGATGCGCGCTGTCGAGTCGTCACGCAAGGTATATATCATTGAGCACGTCGATAAAATGACGACACAGGCTGCCAACAGTCTGCTCAAGTTTCTGGAGGAACCGCCCGCCGGTGTACTGGCACTACTTTTGACAGAGCACAGCCATGCGATTCTTCCTACGATTTTATCTCGATGCCAAATCGTTCAATTTTCACCACTTTCTGCAGAATTGATTGCGGAAAAGTTGCGTGCAGAGGGCGTTTTAGCGGGAATGGCGCAGGTTGCTTCCCACATTACGACAAATGTGGAAGAAGCCATGACACTCAGCCAATCAGAATCGTTTGCACAGCTAAGAAATCTAGTGATACAATTGGTGCAGGAGTGCAAACAGCGCAATTCATCTGCACTCTTAACGATCCATGATATGTTGCAAAAGAGCGACAAAAGTAAAGAGGAACTACCCCTCTTTTTAGATTTGCTCATCCTTTGGCTGCGCGATATCCTGTATTTGCAAGTAGGCAGGCATGCCCATCTCATTAACAGCGACCAACAGGATGTGCTGCAAGGACAAGCACTGGTATGGACAAAAGCTGAGCTCTTGCGTGGGATAGATTTGGTCATGGAGACGAAAAATCGGATAGAGCGAAATGCCAACACACAGTTGGCTCTTGAGCGGTTGGTTCTTCAATTCCAGGAGGGATAACCCTTGTACGAGGTTGTTGGGGTCCGCTTTAAAAAAGCGGGCAAAATATATTACTTCGACCCTGACCGACTGCCGATTGAGCAAGATTGCACCGTCATCGTTGAAACGGCGCGAGGGGTCGAGTTTGGTAAGGTCGTCATTGGCAAAAAAGAAGTAGCTGAGTCTGATGTCGTATTGCCGCTGAAAAAGGTCATTCGGATGGCAGACGAGCGAGATGCAAAACAGGTGGATGAAAACAAGCAAGCCGCCAAGAATGCTTTTGCTGTATGTCAGACGAAGATCAAAGAGCACAAGCTCGATATGAAGCTGGTCGATGTGGAATACACGTTTGACCGCAACAAGATTATCTTTTATTTTACCGCTGACGGCAGGGTTGATTTCCGTGAGCTGGTAAAAGACCTCGCCTCCGTATTCCGTACCCGAATTGAGCTTCGCCAGATCGGTGTGCGTGACGAAGCCAAAATGCTTGGCGGGATCGGGCCTTGTGGCAGGTTGCTTTGCTGTTCGACGTTCCTCGGCGATTTCGAGCCTGTCTCGATCAAAATGGCCAAGGACCAAAATCTTTCGTTGAATCCAGCCAAAATCTCTGGTCTATGCGGCCGGTTGATGTGCTGTTTAAAATACGAGAACGACAACTATGAAAGCTCGAAGGATGAGATGCCGGACATTGGCAAAATGGTCACCACCCCGATGGGAAATGGACGAGTCGTTTCCGTAAACGTACTTGATCAATCTGTCCAAGTAGAGCTTTCAATCGACAAGCGTGTCACCGAATTTGGATTGGATGAGATTGCGATAGGTCTCCCCACCTTTGAATAAAGCGTGGGGGTAGGGGAGAGGTGAGCTAGTGGACAAACGGGAAATCTTCGTCAAGATGGCGAGCATTGAAGAACGTATTGGTGACCTTTATAAAGAAATTGGTGAACTGAAAGACGTCATCGTTGTTTTGATGGAGGAAAACGCCCAATTACTCGTTGAAAACCAGCACCTTCGCAACCGACTAGACAGGAAAAAGACCGGCGCCCAAGCAAAACAAAAGGGAACAAGCCCTGTCGCGAAGGAAAAAGCCAAAAAGGCAGTGGTCGGAGAAGGATATGACAACCTCGCCCGTTTGTACGCGGAAGGATTTCATATTTGCAATGTGCATTTCGGCAGCCTGCGAAAAGAAGGGGATTGCCTGTTCTGTCTCTCATTCCTGAGCGGCGGCCCTCAAAAATAAGCGGTGAGTAACCAGCACCACATGAAAAAGCGACCTGGGCCACGTGTCAGGTCGCTTTTTTCCGGATAGGAATAATAAGACAAGAACAAAAGGGAGTACGAGCCGTAGATGGAACCTGTCACCAACGTGCCGCTTTACGAAACAGAGCGCATCGATGATTTATTGACACATGAAATGAAAATAATCCAGAGCCACGAAGTGTTTTGCTTT
The DNA here is from genome assembly GCF_013332445.1 of Brevibacillus sp. HB1.1. Classification (NCBI taxonomy): domain Bacteria; kingdom Bacillati; phylum Bacillota; class Bacilli; order Caryophanales; family Paenibacillaceae; genus Brevibacillus; species Brevibacillus sp. HB1.1. The sequence continues at coordinate 40,843 of NZ_JABMIV010000016.1, forward strand.
TCGATGGACGCGGTTCTTTTAGCGCGATTCGCATCGGTGCCAAAGCGCGGAAAAGTATTGGATATGTGCACGGGCAATGGGGCGATACCACTCATTATGACCACGCGTACGCCAGAAGCCAGTTTTGATGGAATCGAAATTCAAGAGCGTTTGTTCAGCATGGCAAGCCGCAATGTGACGTTGAATGGTTTGAACGAACGAATTACGATGCATCATGGCGATGTGAAGGATGCGGTGTCGTTGTTCGGGCACGGGAACTTCGATTTGATCACGTGCAATCCGCCGTATATGCCTGCGACGAGCGGGGAGAAAAACATCAGCGAGCACTTTGCGATCGCCCGGCATGAGATTATGCTGTCCTTGGAGGATGTCATTCGCGTGGGGAGTCAGTTGCTAAAAAACGGTGGAAAGCTGGCGCTCGTGCATCGATCCACACGTTTGATCGACATCATTTCGCTTATGCGCCAATACGGCATCGAGCCGAAACGGATGCGTCTGGTTTACCCGCGCAAGGAAGCAGAGCCGAATATGGTTCTGATCGAGGGAATAAGGGGTGGAAAGCCGGAGCTGAGAATTCAGCCGCCGCTGATTGTGTATGAAAATGGAGAGCAATACTGTGAAGAACTACAGGAAATCTATTATGGCAGACGAGATTCCCTCGAGTAAGAGTCACTATGTCTACATCCTGTCTTGTGCGGATGGGACACTCTACACTGGATATACGACAGAGCTGATCCGCCGCTTGACTGCTCATAATGAAGGAAAAGGTGCCAAGTATACGAGAGGCCGCGGGCCAGTGAAGCTGCTCTATTGGGAAGAAGGAGCAGACCGTTCCTGGGGTCTCAAGCGTGAAGAGAGCATCAAACGATTAACGCGCAAGAAAAAAGAAGAATTGATTGGAGGGGCTTCCGAATGAATGTGCAACGCAGTTTTGCGTCAGAAGAAGCAGGAGTCCTTTATTTGGTGGCTACACCTATCGGCAATCTCGATGATATCACGGTGCGGTGTCTAAATACGTTGCGTGAAGTCGATGTCATCGCGTGTGAAGATACGCGCCAGACAAGAAAGCTGCTGAATCATTTTCAAATCGAAAAACGTACGGTCAGCTATCACGAGCATAATAAGGAAGCAAGTGGAAATGGGCTGTTGCAGTGGCTTGCCGAGGGCAAGAAGATTGCCTTGGTAAGCGACGCTGGCTTGCCGGCTATTTCCGACCCGGGTGCGGAGCTGGTACGAGATGCGACCGCAGCGGGATTTCCTGTTATCCCCGTTCCAGGTGCCAATGCGGCGTTGACAGCTTTGATTGCTTCCGGTCTTCCTACTGATCGCTTCGTATTTTGCGGATTTATAGGCCGCGAAAACAAAGAAAGACGCGAAGAGCTGGAACGATTGAAGCGATATCCAGAAACGCTCATTTTTTATGAAGCTCCCCATCGAGTGGAAAAGACGCTTGCTGCCATGCAGGAGGCGTGGGGGAATCGGAGAGCTGTCCTGGCAAGAGAACTGACAAAGCGCTACGAGGAATTTGTGCGTGGGACGTTGGACGAGCTGCTGGAATGGCTCAGAAGCGGCGAGGTGCGCGGTGAGTTTTGTGTCATTGTCGAAGGGAACACCGGCCCACTGGAAGCGGAAGTCGATGATACATGGTGGCAATCGCTGAGTATCGTGGAGCACGTGGATCATTACTGCGCACAAGGTATGGGGAAAAAGGAAGCCATCAAGCAAGCAGCCGATGATCGAAACGTATCCAAACGAGATGTTTACAACGAATATCATCGTGAATAGAAGGCAATGAGTGAGCAAAGCTGGCCGATACGGTCGGCTTTTTTTCTTTTCGTCATGTCGACGGTGTACGTGAATACGATGGTAATGAGCGTTGACGGTGTTTTCGGAAGGAAAGGAAGGGGGAATCAGCAGTGAGTATACGTGATTCTCGTTTTATTGTGAATACAGATGAAAAAGACGATCACTTCATATTTACACTGCCGGTTACATGGAACAGTAGACCGTACGAATATGCCTGGGCCAAGCAATTTGCCAATCCGAATGATGTTGTGCTTGATTCGGCATGCGGGATATGCCATCCATTCAAATTTTATTTGGCTGATCATTGTCGAGAAGTACACGCTTGTGATCTTGAGAATCGGATTCTGTCTAAGGAAGCGATCTATCAAGATATTGTGGACGTATTTGGGAAAAGAGTAGCAGACAGCTTGCCTGCGCATTATTTTGACGGTATTCATTATTGTCGAGCCAATTTGACCTACTTGCCGTACCCGAATCAAAAGTTTGATACGGTTTTTTGTATTTCTGTTCTCGAGCATCTCGAAGACCCGATTATGGTGCAAGCATTCCGCGAATTTCACAGAGTGCTAAAAGACGATGGGCAGCTTGTACTCACTTTTGATTACCCGCTGATCAATTTAGCGCGACTACAGCAAGTTTTGGCGGAGGTTGGGCTACAGTTTTCTAGCGATGTATCCTTTGAAATGCCGGCTGATGTGGTCTATTCTGATTTGTATGCGCCTAGGCTGTTCTTCTTCCGAGCGCTGTTGAAGAAAAAATAGCAAACAAAAAGCCTTTGTGAGGCTCGTCCCACAAAGGCATGTTTATGTAATCAAATGATATTAGCGTTTAACAGGCATTTCTGTCAGGCAATCTTGGCACACGATTTTACCTTTAAAGTGAGATACTTTGTCAGCGTTTCCACAGAAGATACATGCAGGCTCATACTTTTTCAGGATGATGCGCTCTCCGTCAACGTAGATTTCCAAAGCATCTTTCTCAGCGATACCCAGAGTGCGGCGCAATTCGATTGGAATAACAACACGACCCAATTCATCTACTTTGCGAACGATACCGGTTGATTTCATCATAGTTAAAATCTCCTCCCAAAAACTGTATATGTCGATGCTATTGTTATACACTCATCATTTATCGTCAATATTCGACATTTTCTGTTGGGATAATCATACCAGCCATTCCCAAAGGTGTCAACATGATTTTGACAATTCCTTGAAAAGCAAAATGTTTTTTCAAAACGAAAATGCCGTTAAATCAGTGTTTATCAAAGCATTGGAAGCGATATGGAAATTTTTATGGATAAAATTTACTGGGATTATTGGGTGTCGAATAAGTCGATGAATGTCGAAACACATCAAGGCGATTCGACAAAAACTCCAAGTTTTCTCTTTTCTTCTTGTAATTTGTAAAGCTGGTATGAAGCAAGCGATAAAATTCCTTAGGAAAATGGGCTTGCCGAGGATGTTTACAAAACAGGTTGGTCGTGTACAATAGAGGATAAATGCAGCAAATGATACCAAACGACCATGATGGGAAGAGTAAGCCGATCCTCCTTATTTCAGAGAGCCGGGGTAGCTGAAAACCGGTATAAGTGAGCAAGCTGAACATGGACCCTGAGTCTTGCAGATGAACAGTGACGGCATTGACCGTACCTAGTAGTCTGTGACGTATGCCCACGTTACGGGTAGAGTCATGTTTTGACTCACCAAGTCTGTTCTCCGTGAGGGGACGGAGTGTTTGGGTGGTACCGCGAGATAGAGCTCGCCCCAATTTTTTTGGGGTGGGCTTTTCCTTATTTTAATAAACGTAAACAGGAGGGGAATAGTTGCAATGAAACCTACTTATTACATCACAACACCGATCTACTATCCGAGTAACAAACTCCACATCGGTAACGCCTACACCACAATCGCGTGTGATGCTATGGCTCGTTATAAGCGTTTGCGCGGCTATGATGTGTATTACCTGACAGGGACAGATGAGCATGGTCAAAAGCTCCAAGAGCGTGCTGCCGAGGATGGCAAACAACCGCTGGAATTCATCGACCCGATTGTCGATTGGGTAAAGGACCTGTGGCAAAAGCTCGACATCTCTTATGACGATTTCATCCGTACCACAGAGCCTCGTCATAAAGAGGTTGTACAAAAAGTGTTCCAGCGCCTGCTCGACCAAGGTGATATTTATTTGGGCGAGTATGAGGGCTTCTACTGTGTACCTTGCGAGGCTTTCTGGACAGAAACCCAAGCGAAAACGGACAACGGGTATGCTTGCCCAGACTGTGGTCGCGAAGTGAAAAAAGTGAAGGAGAAAAACTACTTCTTCCGCATGTCCAAGTATCAGGACAGACTGCTTGCGCACATCGAAGCAAACCCTGAATTTATTCAGCCGGAGAGCCGCCGCAACGAAATGATCAACAACTTCCTGAAGCCAGGTCTCCAGGATTTGTCTGTATCCCGTAGTACATTTGACTGGGGAATCAAGGTGCCAAGCGATCCAGAGCACGTCATTTACGTATGGATCGATGCATTGACGAACTATATCTCTGCTCTCGGCTATTTGTCCGAGGATGACAGCAAATATCGTAACTTCTGGCCTGCCAATGTTCATATGGTTGGAAAAGACATTTTGCGCTTCCATACGATCTACTGGCCAATCCTGTTGATGGCACTGGATATCCCGTTGCCAAAACAAATTTTTGGTCATGGCTGGCTTCTGATGCCAGATGGAAAAATGTCAAAATCCAAGGGCAATGTCATTGATCCGAAGGTTTTGATCGACCGTTACGGTTCTGACGGCGTTCGCTACTTCCTGCTTCGTGAAATCAACTTCGGTCAGGATGGCATCTTCACGCCAGAATCGTTCGTACAGCGCCTGAACTACGACTTGGCTAATGACATCGGAAACCTGCTGAGCCGTACCGCTACGATGATTGAGAAATATTTCGATGGTATCGTTCCAGCGCCACAGGATGCAGGAGAGCCGGATGACAGCTTGATCGGCCTCGCGATGAAAACGAAAGCGCTGGTGGAAGAGCACATAGAAGAAATGCGCTTCTCCAATGCACTGGCTCACATCTGGGAACTGGTGGGACGTACAAACAAATACATCGACGAGACCATGCCTTGGAATTTGGCAAAAACCGAAGAAACCAAAGGTCGTCTGGCAACCGTTATGTACAATTTGGTGGAAAGCATCCGCATTAGCTCCGTGCTGATCCAACCGTTCATGACCAAAGCACCAGCGAAAATTTGGGACCAACTGGGTATTTTGGGCAATGAAGAAGCAACAAGCTGGGAATCTGCAAGTGTATGGGGTGGATTGCCTGCTGGAAGCACCGTTAGCCGCAAGGAACTGCTCTTCCCTCGTCTGGATGTTCAAGCAGAACTGGCTTTCATCGACGATTCGACAGCAGAGGCACGTCGCCAAGCAGAGGAAAACAAGAAAAAGCAAGCAGCTTTGAAAGGGGAAGCACCTGTGAGTGAGACAAACACTAACCAAACAGAAGCAGCAACGGACAAACCAGCTGATGCAAAAGAAGAAATTAGCATCGACGATTTTGGAAAAGTAGAGCTGCGCGTCGCACAGGTAGTGGAATGTGCCAAGCATCCAAATGCTGACAAACTGTTGGTTCTGCAATTGGATCTTGGCTACGAGAAGCGCCAGGTTGTTTCTGGTATCGCGAAATACTACTCCCCAGAAGATATGGTCGGCAAAAAAGTGATCCTCGTAGCTAACCTGAAGCCAGTGAAGCTTCGCGGCGAGCTGTCTCAAGGGATGATCTTGGCAGCATCGGCAGGAGATCAGTTGACACTTGCGACTGTTGACCCAAGTATGCCAAATGGAGCAATCGTGAAGTAACGAGGGCAAGGAAAGGAAGGACCCATCTTGTTATTTGAAACCCATGCTCATCTAAATGCGAAGGAATTCGATGAAGATCGTGCAGAGGTCATTGCTCGTGCGCAAGAAAATGGCGTCAGTACAATTGTGAACATCGGATTCAACGCTGAAACAATTCCAACTTGCATGGATTTGGCTCATGCGTATGACTTTATTTACGCCGTCATCGGTTGGCATCCACAAGACGCCAAGGACATGACAGACGAACACCTAGAATGGATCGAGGAGCTCAGTCGTGATCCGAAAGTAGTGGGATTGGGTGAAATGGGCTTGGACTACTACTGGGATACGTCGCCACGTGATGTGCAGGCAGAGGTGTTTCGCAAGCAGATTCGTCTGGCTCGCAAGCTCGACATGCCGATCATCATCCACAATCGCGATGCGCACCAAGACGTTTTAACGATCCTGAAGGAAGAGAAGGCAGCAGATGTTGGCGGCATCATGCACTGCTTCTCTGGCAGCTGGGAAACAGCGAAGCAGGCACTCGATATGAATTTTTATATTTCGTTCGGTGGTCCGCTTACATTCAAAAATGCCAAGCAGCCAAAAGAAGTAGCAGCGAAGGTACCGCTAGACAAGCTGTTGATAGAGACAGATTGCCCGTATCTCACTCCGCATCCTTTCCGCGGGAAGCGAAATGAGAGTGGATATGTGCGCTACGTCTGTGAGGAAATGGCGAACATTCATGGTTTGTCTTACGAGGAAATGGCACAAATTACCGCAGACAACGCCAGACGTCTTTTTCGCATGAATGGTTAATAAAAACGGGAAATCACGATTGATTACGTGATTTCCCGTTTTTTTTGTGTTATGTAACCGGGTTCTACTCTATTTTGTCGACGCATACGATGAACAATGTGTCGAACGATTATTGTCCATCCGACATGGCTTCTCGACAGGTTTCTGCTACCATTCGCCATGCCTATTTTGCTAGTCTGGTACCATTATCGCTTCAGCCAAAAGGGAGGGTAAATTTGACAAAGCCGGGAAAGTGAAATACAATCAAAGCCGACCTTGTGAAGTACCGGCCACTTCCAGAATATTAGTGCAATTACATCGACCCTTACCTGGCTAGACAAGAAGAGCCTTGCGCTTTTCTAGGAAAAGGAGTGTGGGAAATGGAGTTACGCGCGATATGGGAAAGGTATAAGAATCGTGGGCTAGTCATGTTTGGCTGCCTTGCTCTTGTGCTCGTTCCCATGATTGGCTATTTCTCTGCCCAGGCTACTCAGCCAAAACAGGTCACTTTTTCGTTGGACGGAGAAAGCAAGACGGTCGCTACAAAAGCCAAGACCGTTGAGCAGTTCTTAACCGAGCGAAACATTACGGTAACGGAAAAGGATTCCCTTCAACCGACCCCCGAGACGAAGCTAAAAGACGGAGCACTCATTACTTTATATACAACCTGGTCCATACCAATCCAGGTTGACGGGCAGAAAAAAACGATAGAGACACTTAGTCGTGATGTTGCTGGTGCGTTGAAGGACGGCGGCATCGTGCTAGGTGAGAAGGACCGGGTAGAACCGGTATTGACCGCTACACTTACCAAGGACTCCTCGATCAGCGTAAAGCGGGTTGTTGAGAAAATGGTAAAAGTCGATGAGCGAGTCACCTTTCAAGAAATACGCAAAAATGATCCAGCGCTGGAAAAAGGTAAGACCCGCGTATTACAGAGCGGGCAAGAAGGTAAGGCAATTGCACACTATAAGCTAGTCATGGAAGATGGAAAAGAAGTCTCCCGTGATCTGGTCAAAAAAGATGTACTTGTACCGAAGAAAGATAATGTCGTAGCCGTGGGTACCGCAGTCCCAACGTTGCAGAAAAAGGGTCAACCAGATCGGGTCCTGGTTGCTTCAGCAGCGGGTCCGGTATCACGTGGTGGAAAAGTGTTTAGGCCGAAAAAAGTACTGAACGGGGTTACCCTGACTGCTTATACTCCTTCGGGAGGTGGCAAACACCCAAGCTCTCCGGGATATGGACGCACATCGACAGGGGTAAAAGCCAAGACAGGTCACACAATCGCTGTAGATCCTAAAGTCATTCCGTATGGATGGTGGGTGTACATTGAAGGTGTTGGGTATCGTCGAGCTGAAGATACGGGTGGTGCCATGAAAGGTGGCAAAATCGACGTATTCGTAGGCACGGAATCCGAGGCGAGGAAATTCGGTCGCAAGCGAAACAAAACTGTATATATCATTGGACCACAGAAGCCTTAGGACAGGAGCGATTGCTCCTGTTCTTCTGTTTCCTACATGGTTATTGTGATAAGCTGTTTGTTAGTTAGACGATCCTTTTTACCAAATGTTACATGTATTTTTGGCTTTGGGTACGGTTTTTTTTGGAACACTAGTATCGTACCGACTTTGTACGAAAGTGGGAGCACATGATGAAGATCAAGGAAGTCATCGTGGTGGAAGGACGAGACGATACCGCAGCAATCAAGCGTGCGGTTAATGCCGATACGATTGAAACTGGTGGTTCTGCCATTCATAAAAGAACGATTGAAAAAATCAGGCTGGCGCAACAAAAACGCGGTGTTATTATTTTTACAGACCCTGATTATCAAGGGGAGCGCATCCGAAAAATTATCAGCAAGTCGGTTCCAGGCTGCAAGCACGCATTTATTACCCAGGAGGACGGGACCAAAAAGGGCGACATCGGCGTTGAGAACGCGTCACCTGACGTGATTATTCGTGCGCTTTCAGAGGTACGTACCGAAATGGCGGAAACGGCTGGAGAGATTACCTCAGACGATCTGTTGGCAAATGGCCTTACGTCCGGAGTAGATGCTAAAGATCGCAGAATTAAGCTGGGAGAAGCATTGGGGATCGGATACGCCAACGCCAAGCAAATGCTGCAGCGGCTCAATGCCTTCCAAATCAGTCGAGCAGAATTCGAAGCGGCCATTACGGCTATCAACAAAGAGAGGGAGTAAGCCATGACCCAAATAGCGGGCAAGGATATTGCGACACCTACGCGTACAAAAGAAATATTGGAGAAGTACGGCTTTTCTTTTAAGAAGAGTCTGGGCCAGAACTTCCTGATAGACACCAACATTTTACATAACATTGTTTCAGAGGCAGACCTTACCAAGGAAAAGGGAGCGATTGAAATTGGGCCCGGTATCGGTGCGCTGACGGAGCAATTGGGACGAGCAGCCAAAAAAGTAATGGCGATCGAAATCGACCAGCGTCTTTTGCCTATTTTGCAGGACACGCTGTCACCCTATGAAAATATTGAAGTCGTTCATGGGGACGTACTGGAGCTGGATCTGAAGAAGTTAATAGAAGAAAAGATGACAGGAGTGGAAAAGCTGAGCGTAGTGGCGAATCTGCCTTACTATGTGACGACCCCCATCCTGATGAAGCTGTTGGAAGAGAGATTGCCCCTCGAAAACATCGTGGTCATGATTCAAAAGGAAGTGGCAGAGAGAATTGCAGCCAAACCAGGAACGAAAGACTATGGCTCTCTTTCAGTCGCAGCTCAATTCTATGCAGAAACAGAAGTAGCGATGATTGTGCCTGCAAGTGTGTTCATTCCGCGTCCGAATGTCGACTCGGCAGTGATTCGCTTAAAGGTAAGGGATCGTCCTCCAGTGGAAGTAGACGACCAGGATGTGTTTTTCCGGGTGGTACGCAGCTCGTTTGCGCAGCGCCGTAAGACGTTGTTGAACAACCTAATGAACGGACTGTTTCCTAAAACCCAAAAGGATGAAGTAATACAGATGCTCACTGACATCGGGATCAATCCGACTCGACGTGGTGAAACACTCAGTTTGGACGAATTTGCCCGCCTAGCGAACGAAGGTATGCGCCGCGGACTGATTACATAAATCGTGTAGACGACCCCCTTGTTTTTGGGCGAGATCACCCAAGAATGGGGGTTTTTGTGTATTTATGCCCTTTATGCATATCTTTTGACAAATATCTACGTTTTTTATGAAAAAAACCCCGTTGACAAAATATCTACAGGGTTGCTATAATTTTTTATTTCTTTGACAAAATATAAGTGAGCTGTTATAATAGATGTAAGCGAGGTGGATGGAACAATGGCAAGAAACGCGTTACTTGACATTAAACGCAGTTTAGACGGACACATCGGTGAGCGCATCCTGCTGAAGGCTAATGGCGGTCGCCGCAAAACCGTTGAACGTAGTGGCATCCTCGAAGAAACTTACCCATCTGTGTTTGTGGTAAAGCTGGATGACGACCAACTCTTTGAGCGGGTATCTTACAGCTATGCTGACATCTTGACGGAAACAGTAGAATTGACGGTGTGCCGCGAAAACGAGCACATCCGCATCACATTTGTACAACAGTAGAGCCCTTTTGGGTTCTACTGTTTTGTTTTTTATATCGAAAAGCTCTGAACATTTGGTTGAGGCAATAAAAAGAGCAGCATAGAGCACACTAAGCCTGTCAACGAGAAGGAGGGTGCTATGGGTCGCAGACGAGGACTGATGTCAGAGCAGTTTAAGATGGAACTGGCCAAAGAGCTTGGGTTTTACGATACAGTAAAAGCCGAGGGTTGGGGAGGCATCACGACACGGGATGCGGGTAACATGGTCAAGCGTGCTGTTCAGCTTGCTGAGGAAGCATTAGCCGCTAAGCGATTGTAGCATTTGGTTTGATCGTACGGACGTTTCTCACCATATAAACACTCGTTGACAAGGCCGGGGCAACCCGGTTTTTTTTCTGTAAAGAGAGCTGAATTTTCGAAATACCCATAATGATCTCGATCCTATTCTTTTTAATTGATCAAGTGGCATGGGAGAGTTTGCCTATGCTACAATAAGAGACTAGGAAATTTAGAAAGTAGGCAGAGGTGAATTACGTGCGTATCTCGGTCAAAGCTCCGGCCAAAATTAATTTGACTCTCGACGTGCTTGCCAAACGGCCGGACGGTTATCACGAAGTGGAAATGGTGATGACAACCGTAGACTTGGCAGATCGTGTGGACATGACTCTACGCGAAGATGGTGAGATTACGCTGGACTGTTCTGCCAGCTTCGTACCGGATGATATCCGTAACCACGCATATAAAGCGGCAACGCTCATGAAAGAAAAATTTCAAGTACGCCAGGGCGTACACTTGTATATCGACAAGCAAATTCCGGTTGCGGCTGGACTGGCAGGTGGCAGTAGTGATGCAGCAGCAACACTACGCGGCTTGAACCAATTGTGGAATCTCGGGTTGACCAGAGATGAGCTGGCCAAAATCGGAGCAGAAATTGGCTCTGATGTGCCATTTTGCGTTTATGGAGGAACAGCGCTGGCGACAGGGCGTGGCGAACAGATTGCGCATCTGGGTGCGCCTGCACCGTGCTGGGTCATTCTAGCCAAGCCGCCTATCGGAGTATCTACCCCGGATGTATACGGAAACCTGCGTGTGGCCCAGATCGATAATCATCCCGATACCCAACAAATGCTGCAAGCCATCGCGACTCAAGACTTTTCACTCATGTGCCAATCTCTTGGGAATGTGTTGGAGAACGTCACGCTATCGCTCCATCCACAAGTAAGACAGATCAAGGATCTCATGGTCGCTTCGGGGGCAGATGGTGTCCTGATGTCTGGTAGTGGTCCTACTGTGTTTGCTCTTGTGCAAAAGGAAGCGAAAGTACATCGGATCTACAACGCGTTGCGAGGTTTTGTCAAAGATGTGTTTGTTGTCCGAATGTTAGGCTCTCAAGATGGGGAAATACTTGCATAAACCCGTATGGAAATGATACATTATCAGCATAATATTCGGTTTTGGAGGAAGAGCCATGAAGAAATTGCGCAGAAGTGCACGTCTGGTTGATATGACGCAGCACTTGCTCGCCCATCCCCATACGCTGACTCCTCTCACTCTGTTCGCGGAACAATACGGCGCAGCGAAATCATCCATCAGTGAAGACTTGTCTATCATCAAAGAGGCTTTTGAAGTCCAAGGGGTAGGCTTGTTGAAAACGGTGGCGGGAGCGGCAGGCGGAGTGAAGTATATTCCACAGGTCAAAACGGAAGAGGCCCTTCACTTCATGCGCGAACTGATCGGTCAACTCGCTAATCCAGAGAGACTTTTGCCAGGTGGATACTTGTACATGTCCGACATTCTCGGGAATCCACAAACGATGGCGAAGATCGGAAAGCTCTTTGCAACCGCTTATGCGGATAAAAATGTGGATGTCGTTATGACGGTGGAAACAAAGGGGATTCCACTTGCGTATGCGACGGCTATGTTTTTGAATGTGCCTGTTGTGATTGTGCGCCGTGACAACAAGGTGACGGAAGGTTCAGTAGTGAGCATTAACTATGTATCGGGTTCCAGTAAACGAATTCAAACCATGTCACTCGCTCGCCGCGGTTTGGCCGAGCAGTCTCGCGTCCTCATTGTGGATGACTTTATGAAAGCTGGCGGGACATTGCGGGGCATGATTGATCTGTTGCAGGAATTCCGTGCAACCGTAGTAGGGTGCGGCGTACTGGTAGAAACAACAGCAGATGTTTCTGAGCGTTTGGTAGATGAATATGTATCGCTTGCAAAACTGCAGGATGTAGACTTCAAGGGCAAGCAAATTGAAATAGAGCTAGGCAGTTTTTTTGAAAATAGAGGGGAGTAGATAGGTATGGCAATCTCTTTTGTTTCAACTGACAAGGCTCCTGCCGCTATTGGTCCTTACAGCCAAGCTGCGAAGGTAGGTCCATTTCTTTTTGCATCGGGTCAAATTCCGCTGCGTGCTGACGGCACTTTGGTAGAAGGTGACGTCGTGGAGCAAACCCATCAGGTTTTTTCCAACATTCAAGCAGTACTAGCAGAAGCCGGTGGCAACCTGACGAACGTAGTGAAGGCGACTGTATTCATCAAAGACATGAATGATTTTGGCCAACTGAATGAAGTGTACGGCCACTATTTCGGCGATCACAAGCCAGCTCGTTCCACTGTGGAAGTGGCACGTCTGCCACGCGACGTAAAAGTCGAGATCGAAATTGTAGCTTATATCGAATAGAAAAAATTGGAAAATAGCCTGATGCCACGCGCGTTAGGCTATTTTTTTGTGTGATTGTAGAAAATTTCCAAAAAATGACATATAAACATATTTATATATTTTTTCAAATATTGCATAATGGTAAGCAGGAATATTTACCCAGCGAGTGGAAATAATCCTAAACGCGTTACATAGATAAAGGGAGTGAACTAGATGGAAGTAACAGACGTAAGGCTGCGCCGAGTGAATACGGATGGTAGGATGAAAGCGATTGCATCCATTACAATTGACCATGAGTTTGTGGTTCATGATATCCGTGTCATTGACGGAAACAATGGTATGTTTGTAGCTATGCCGAGCAAGCGTACACCAGATGGAGAATTCCGTGATATTGCCCATCCGATTTCTTCGACTACCCGTGAAAAAATCCAGGCAGCAGTTCTCACAGAATACGACCGCGTAGGTCAAGAGGAAGAAAGCACTATCGAAGCTGGTGCTTAAAACACACAAAGCACCCTGTCACTTGCGGCAGGGTGCTTCGGCGTCCGTTAACCATAACATTTTTTTAGGTCGTTCAAAATAATTTCTCGGTCCATGCCTTCCCCGATGAAAACAGCCACCATTTTTGGTCCGAAATTTTCAAAAGGGAACAGGAGCACCTGATTATCGGTATGTTGAAACGAGATCAGCTCGGGCTTTCCGTGAAACTGGACGTAACCTTTTGCCCGATAGACGTTTTTGGGGAGATCGTATAGGAAGTCCTCGAATTTTTTCGCGTCTACTGGTCCGGTGAATACATAGGAAAATGTTTCGATACTATTGTAGAGAGAGGGCTGGCTTGTTTTTAGGCCAAGGGATTGCTTGAGCCTGTCCATCGTGGACATTCGGCCGATGCTTTTCTGTACGGCAATAGGGCGGTTTGTCTCGTTGTCGAGCGGTCGCTCATGAACGGTGCGTTTGACAGACAAAAGCCGGGAGACTTCAATTTCCGCCTTAACAGTAGCATGTATGGGTGCAGTGGGATTGATTTCACTGAGCTTTTGACGAACCCGCTCTATGACATCAGGACTGGTCAAATCGGTTTTGTTCAAAAGAAGCAAGTCTGCGTAACGCACTTGGTTTCGAATCGTTTTGACCAGAGTGCCAGTCGAGGAGAATCGGGAGTTGAGGTCCAGAAAGCGAGAGGCGTCGACAACACTAATGGTCCCTTTTAACTCCAGTCGATCATACAGCTCTGGATGGGTAATCGTATCGATGACATCAAGTGGATCGGCTACGCCAGTAGTCTCGATGAGGATTCGGTCTGGCGCAATGGCGTTCATAATATCTTTCAAACCCTCCGTCAGCTCGCCCTTGATCGAGCAGCAGATGCAGCCATCGAGCATTTTTTTGACAGGAAAGCCGAAGCCTTGCAATTGTTCCCCGTCAATATCTTCCTCCCCCATTTCATTCATCAAGACGACTACTTTCTGGTCTGTGATGCGCAAATGAGTCAGCCATTGTTGCAAAAGGGTGGTTTTTCCGCTTCCTAAATACCCAGTCAGCAAGTATACCTCTGCGCTCATCTAATCCTACCTCCTTCAAAATAACCCCTTTCGCCCAACAATATATCACATTTCTGTCAGAAAATTAAATGTTGTCTGCCTTGTGTCTAACTACTGGCAATGCAAGGAATCGGGGATAATCCTGTATCGATTGTCTTGAAATTCACATATGAATTAGGATATAGTCATTGTGGAACTTCTACGATGGAGGGTTGACATGTCTAAGATCCATGCCGTGGTTCTGGCTGCTGGTCAGGGTACACGGATGAAATCGAAGCTGTACAAAGTCCTGCACCCTGTGTGCGGAAAGCCTATGGTTCAGCATGTAGTCGATACGATGGCGTCCATGCAGGTTCAGGATATCGTTGTCGTCGTAGGTCATGGTGCTGACGCTGTCCGCGCCAAGCTAGGCGAGGATATCACTTATGCACTGCAAGAAGAACAGTTGGGAACGGCACATGCCGTTTCGCAGGCAGCGCCGTTTTTACAGGATAAAGAAGGAACTACGTTTCTTTTATATGGCGACGTTCCCCTCTTGTCAGCGACTACGTTGTCGGCCTTGCTGACCTATCACGAGGAGCAGCAAGCGGCTGCAACTGTATTAACCGCCGTATTACCTGATGCAACAGGTTATGGGCGTATCGTGCGCAATGAGGCGGGCGAAGTATTGCGAATCGTGGAACATAAGGACGCTACAGAAGCGGAACGGGCGATCAGAGAAATTAATACGGGCATATACTGCTATGACAACCGAAAATTATGGAAAGCCTTGGCGGAAGTGAAAAATGACAACGCACAAGGCGAATACTATGTAACAGACGTTGTCGGTATTTTGCGTGAGGCAGGTGAAAAGGTAGTTGGGTACGAAGCGGTTGACCCGGAGGAAACGATGGGTGTGAACGATCGTGTACAGCTATCCGAAGCAGAAGCCTACATGAAAAAACGTATTATGATTGGTCACATGCGAAATGGTGTGACAATCATCGATCCAGCTTCTACGTACATCGAAACTGATGTGAAGATTGAGGCAGATACCGTGATCCACCCAGGTTCTTTCCTGCGTGGACAAACAACCGTGGGAGCTGATTGTGTAATCGGACCTCAAGCGGATCTGACGAATGTGGAAGTAGCGAGTGGCGTGACCATTTCTTACTCGGTAATGGTTGATTCGAGTGTGGAAAGCGAGTCTTCTGTTGGGCCATTTGCTTATGTTCGACCAGGAACACAGATTGGAAGCAATGCTAAAATCGGTGATTTCGTGGAATTGAAAAATGCGAAAATTGGTGACGGTACGAAGGTTCCTCATCTCAGCTATGTAGGAGATGCGGAGATCGGAGACGGAGTCAATATTGGCTGTGGAACGATTACCGTCAACTACGATGGGGCAGTAAAGCATAAAACGACAGTAAAAGACGGCGCATTCATCGGTTGCAACAGCAATCTGGTGGCGCCCGTTACAGTTGGACAAAGTGCTTATGTAGCTGCTGGCTCGACCATTAACCAAGATGTGCCGGATAATGCGCTTGCGATCGCACGTGAGCGTCAAGTCAATAAGATCGATTACGCGAACAAAATGCCTCGCAAGGGCAAAAAGCAATCATAAACGGGAGGTTCTTGAGAAGATCATGGCTAACTACCGCGACCCAAAACTGAAGGTATTTACGTGCAACGCAAACCCGGAACTGGCAAAAGAAATCGCCGAACACATCGGTGTACCACTCGGAAACGCACAAGTAGTGCGCTTTAGTGATGGCGAATGCCAACTCAAACTCAATGAAAGCGTTCGCGGTTGTGACGTATTTGTCATTCAGCCAACATCTGCTCCCGTTAATGAGCATCTGATGGAGCTTTTGGTCATGGTCGATGCATTGAAGCGCGCTTCGGCTAAGAGTATTAACGTGGTAATTCCTTACTACGGCTACGCTCGTCAAGATCGCAAAGCACGTGCACGTGATCCAATCACAGCCAAGCTGGTTGCTAACCTGATCGAGACTGCAGGTGCACAACGTGTGATTACGATGGATCTGCACGCAACACAAATCCAAGGCTTCTTCGATATTCCAGTTGATCATCTGCTGGGTGTGCCTATCTTGGGTAAACACTTCTCTGAAAAAGGTCTGAAAGATATCGTTGTCGTATCTCCAGACCACGGTGGAGTGACTCGTGCTCGTAAATTGGCAGAACGTCTGGAAGCGCCTATTGCCATTATTGACAAACGCCGCCCAGAACCAAACGTAGCCGAAGTAATGAACATCGTAGGTAACATCGAAGGCAAAACAGCGATCATCATCGACGATATTATCGATACCGCTGGAACGATCACACTGGCTGCAAGTGCACTTGTAGAAGCAGGCGCACGTGAAGTATATGCATGCTGCACGCACCCAGTTCTGTCTGGTCCTGCTATCGAGCGTATTGCTAACTCGACGATCAAGGAACTGATTGTGACCAACTCGATCCCGCTGACAGAAGAACAAATTATCGATAAGATTACCGTTCTTTCCGTAGCGCCAATCATTGGTGAAGCAATCATTCGTGTTCACGAAGAGCTTTCCGTAAGCAAGTTGTTCGATTAATATACAATCCCCTGTAGGGGATTGAACTAAACCTCCGATGGACAAGCTAGTGAGGAAACTTTTACTAGCAGTCCGAAGGAGGTTTTTTTGTGGAACAATTACAGGCACAGTCTCGTGAAAAAAAGACAGGCAATGCTGTAAAGGTACTGCGCAAGGAAGGCTGGGTTCCCGGTATTATGTACGGCAGCGAAGTGGGCAATAAGCCGATTCAGCTCAAAGGAAGAGAACTGGATGCGGCCCTGCGTCATCAGACGACGAATAAGCCATTTCGGTTGAGTGTAGACGGGGACACGCACGATGTCATGGTTTATGAGCTGCAACGGCATCCTTTGCAGGGAAACATTTTGCATGCAGATTTTAAGAAGATCAATATGAATGAAAAAATACACACGTCCGTACCTGTCCTCATGACAGGAGATCCGGAGTTGGGTGTGGCTACTCTTGTCCGCCATAGTGTGGAAGTGACTTGCTTGCCAGGTAATATACCAGAATCGTTCCTAGTCGATGTAGACGGGTTCAACATCGGGGATGTCGTTTTGGTAGCGGATCTGACAGTCCCGCCAGGAGTGGAGCTAGGGCTTGATTCCACGGAAGTGCTGATCAGTGTCCTGCCAGTTAAGGTCAAGTCCGAAGAATCGATTGATGCGGAGCAAGAAGCAGAGGCAGTGGCCGAAAAAGCAGGAACCGCTAACGAATAAAATCATGGCTTAAAAAAAGAAGGGCGAGGTGATTTCATCTCTGCCCTTCTACTTTTGTTCACGTAACCATTCGAGTACAATGGGGAGAGAGTGGGAGGGAATAAGCGTGAAAGTCATAATTGGATTGGGTAATCCCGGCAAAAAATATGAAGACACCAGACATAATGCTGGCTTTATGGCCATAGATAAGATTAGCGACAAATGGGGAATTCCTGTTACGCAAAACAAGTTTCGTGCACTAGTTGGCGAAGGCCGAATCGAAGGCGAGAAGGTGCTGCTGGTGAAGCCGCAGACGTACATGAATCTCTCTGGTGAATCGGTAGCGGAAGTCCTCAAGTTTTACAAACTGATTCCAGACGATCTCGTTGTCATCTACGACGATCTTGATTTGCCGACCGGACATCTTCGTCTGCGAGAAAAAGGCAGCGCTGGTGGGCACAACGGCATCAAGTCGATGATTCAGCATTTGGGCACACAGGAGTTTAAACGAATCAAGGTAGGTATCAGTCGTCCTGAACCAGGGCGGAGCGTCAGCGACTATGTTTTGAATACGTTTCCAGTGGCGGAAAGAGCCGACATTCAAGAAGCGGTGAGCGTGGCTGCTGAAGCATGCGCCATGTGGACAAGAGAGTCGTTTTTAAAGGTCATGAACCATTACAACAGCTTGAAGAAGTAGTATGATTTCCCACCCAATCGTCCATACTAACCGATAGGAACAGTATGGGGGTGGTATGTGCATGAGCATACGCTATACATGTCGTTGCTGCGGCATGAAGATTGCAGAATTTGACGAATCGCAAGTAACAGAAGCGCAGCTCGGGTTTGATTCCTTGACCCCGGAGGAACGTGCTCTTATAATATCGAGAGAACAAAGTGGAGATACGGTCGTCAGCATCACGTGCGACTATTGCCGTGAAGCGCTGATTCAGCATCCAGAGCTTTCGCTAGTCGGAAACCCACTTCAATAAGTGGATACGCATTAGGAAGGCTTGCACTGACAAGGCCTTAGCTTGGGGAGCTAAGGCTTCTTTTCGCATGGCTGACCTGCGGTTATTGTGAACGTGAGCGAGGCTCTGCTTTTAGTTGACAGAAGAATTAGAGAGGGGATTAGTGAATGCAAGTCATCATTAACCCGATGAAACAGGACACGAATGTCGGGACAATCGTGGCTGGTTTGGAGAAGGGGCTTCATGAGCAGCTTGTCTCTGGCTTAGCTGGTTCCGCCCGGCAAGTATTGATGGCGTCATTGCAACAAATGTCAGATCGTCCGGTCTGCGTAGTGACGCATAACATGTACCAAGCACAAAAAGTATACGAAGATTTGATCGAGTTGGTTCCCTCTGATCAGGTGTTGCTTTATCCCGGTAATGAGCTGATTGGCTCTGAGCTTGCCATTGCCAGCCCTGAAATGCTGGCGCAGCGAATTCATGTATTCAACCGTCTGGCCCAAGGCTTTACGGGTTTTTTGGTTGCACCTTTTGCTGGCTTGCGTCGCTTAGTCGTTCCCCCGCAAGTATGGAAGGAAGCACAAATTCAGTTATCTGTCGGTGATGAGCTCGATATTGATTCCTTTTTACTCCGATGTATTGAGCTTGGCTATGAGAGAGTGGACATGGTCGAGCGCAAGGGAGAAATGAGTATTCGCGGTGGAATTATCGATTTGTATCCGATCGATTCGGAGTGGCCGGTGCGGATTGAGCTGTTTGATGTGGAGATCGACTCGATCCGTACGTTTGACATGCTCTCCCAACGGTCACTGGAATCCGTCCAGACTTATATTCTCGGTCCGGCAAAAGAAATGATCGCTTCGACTCCGTTATTGCAGGAATCGGCTGTTCGCTTGGAACAAAAGCTGGGAGAAACCATCGCCAATTTGAAGGATGGGGCTGCCAAGGAAAAAGTCATGGAGCGAATCGGCTCTGATGCAGAGAGAATGAAGCAAGGACAGCGTTTTGCACAGCTGTATTCGTACATCTCTGTCATTTACCCGACGGGTGATACCTTATTGTCCTATATGCCTTCCGATACCTTGCTGATTGTTGATGAGCCTTCCCGTGTGTTGGATACGGCAGCGCAATTGCAAAAAGAAGAAGGGGAATGGCTGACAGGACGCATCATCCAGGGCGAATACATGTCCAATCTCAGCCTGTCGCGCACGTACGACGAGATCGTGTCGACGAAAAAGCGCCAGATCGTTTACCTCTCCCTATTTTTGAGACAATCACCAAAGACTCAGCCGCAAAACATCGTGAATCTGACTTGTCGTACCATGCAAAACTTCCATGGACAGATGAACGTACTGAAAACAGAACTGGCTCGTTGGAAGAAGTCCCAGGATCAGATCGTCTTTGTCGCAGCTGATTTGGAGCGTGCAAAGCGACTGGAGCGTGTCCTGCATGACTACGAAATGGAAGCGGATGTTTTAACTGATGCAGTGGAAACGGTGCCTCCGGGGCGTCCTACGATCATTTTAGGAAATCTCCAGACAGGCTTTGAGCTGCCATTAAACAAGCTGGTCGTTATTACGGAAGGCGAAGTTTTTACAGCAAAACAGCGCAAGGCACGCAAAGTTCAACAGACGATGAACAACGCCGAGCGTATCAAAAACTACCTTGAGCTCAAGCCCGGTGATTTCGTCGTCCACGTCAATCACGGGATTGGGAAATACCTCGGAATTGAAACCAAGGAAATTCTCGGAATTCATAAAGATTACCTTCATATTCAATACGCAGCAGGAGACAGTCTGTTTGTTCCGATTGATCAAATCGACCATGTGCAGAAGTACGTGGCGAGCGAAGAGGCACAGCCGAAGATTTACAGCTTGGGCGGCAGCGAGTGGAAACGGGTCAAAAATAAAGTCCAGTCGTCTGTAAAGGATATCGCTGAAGATTTGATCAAGCTGTACGCAGCACGCGAAGCGGCTGTCGGTCATACATTCTCTCCCGACACGACAGAGCAGCGTGAATTTGAGGCGATGTTCCCGTATCAGGAAACACAAGACCAGCTCCGCGCGATTTCTGAAGTCAAAGCGGACATGGAGCGCAAACGTCCGATGGATCGCCTCGTTTGTGGGGACGTGGGTTACGGGAAGACAGAGGTTGCGATTCGTGCTGCCTTCAAGTCTGTCATGGACGGAAAACAGGTAGCCGTTTTGGTTCCAACTACGATTCTGGCTCAGCAGCATTACGAGACGTTCCGTGAGCGTTTTGCGGAATATCCGATCCGCGTGGAGGTATTGAGTCGATTCCGTTCGCGCAAAGAGCAGAATGCCACGTTAAAAGGACTGAAGGAAGGCACAGTCGATGTCGTCATCGGTACGCACCGTCTCCTTTCCAAAGACCTGACATTCCGCGAGCTCGGTCTGTTAATCGTAGACGAGGAGCAGCGCTTCGGTGTGAGCCACAAGGAAAAGCTCAAGCAGATCAAAACGAATGTGGATGTCATGACACTGACCGCTACGCCGATTCCACGTACCTTGCACATGTCGATGCTCGGTGTGCGTGATTTGTCTGTTATCGAAACTCCGCCAGAAAATCGTTTTCCGGTGCAGACGTATGTGATGGATTACAGTCCTGCTTTGGTTCGCGAAGCGATTGAGCGTGAGATGGCTCGTGATGGTCAAGTGTTCTTCCTCTACAACCAAGTACAAGGAATCGAACAGATGGCGGAGCAGATTTCTATGCTCGTTCCTGACGCGCGCATCGCTGTGGCGCATGGGCAGATGAACGAAAGTGAGCTGGAGGGCGTCATTCTCGACTTTTTGGAAGGGAATTTTGACGTATTGGTCAGCACGACGATCATTGAGACCGGGGTGGACATCCCGAACGTCAATACGCTGATTATTTACAATGCAGATAAAATGGGCTTGTCCCAGCTGTATCAGCTGCGTGGACGTGTAGGTCGTTCCAACCGAATTGCGTACGCTTACTTTACGTATCAACGGGACAAGGTGCTGACAGAGGTAGCGGAAAAACGTCTGCAAGCCATCAAGGAATTTACCGAGCTCGGCTCTGGTTTCAAGATCGCGATGCGAGACTTGTCCATTCGTGGAGCCGGTAATTTGCTGGGCGCGGAGCAGCATGGTTTTATTAATACGGTCGGATTCGACTTGTACAGCCAGATGCTGAAAGAGGCCATTGATGAGCTAAAGGGCGAAGTCAAACACGAAATTGTCACACCTGTGGAGATCAATCTGCAACTGGATGCCTATATTCCGTCGATGTACATTACGGACAGCCGACAAAAAATCGAGATGTACAAAAAGTTTGTCGCGGTGTCTACATTGGAAGACGTCGACGATTTGGCAGAGGAGCTGCTAGACCGTTTTGGACCAGTTCCGAAGCCGGTTGATAATCTGTTGACCATTTCCCGTTTGCGTGTGTATGCCCTGAAGCATCACATCACCGAAATTAGCCAAAAGAATCCAGACGAGATTAAATTGTTCCTGCACCCTAGTCAGAACAACAACATCGATGGTGGAGCCTTGTTTGCACTTACCAGTAACTGGAGCAAGAGGGTTGGGCTGTCGGGTGGACAACAGATCACGATTGCTGTTAAAGTAAAGGGGTTAAAAGAAGATGAGGGCGTGCAGTTGGTTGAAAAGCTGCTGCGTCAATTTCACCAGGTGCGAAGAGACACCGGTACGGAAAGCCCCGTGTCTTAACTGACAAAATGGGCTTGCCCGGGAAGGGAGAACCTTATTTATGAAACGTTCTGTAGCGATTCTATCTTCGGCTGTTCTGGTCGTTGCACTCATGACTGGTTGCGGCGGAAAAGCAGAAGAAGCGAAACAAGAATCAAAAACTCCAGCGAATCAGACAGATGGCAGCAATCAAGCTGCTAATGATCCTTTGGTACAATTCCCTAAACTCACTCTGCCTTACGCAGCAGACCCGAAAGCGGTCATTGTGGAGTATCAAGGAGGAACTGTAACAGGAAATGAGTTCGAAGAGTTCCTGCGTGTCATTAACTTCATGAACCCACAACAAGGTACCATGATTGAAATGGCAGATAGCAACTCACTGAAAGCTTTTGCGCGTGAGTATACAGCTACCAAGGTTTTGGCTAGCCGTTCTGACGATGCCATGAAAAAAGAGGCCAAAGAACTCGCTGAGAAAACCTTCGAGAAAATCAAAACGCAGTACATGGGCTTTTTGGGCAAGGATGAAGCTCAGTTCACCAAGCTCTTGGAAGGTCAAGGCGTAACGAAGGACATGATCGTCAATCAGATGAACCTGATCAACCAGTCCATCAATGTGATGAAAAAGAATATCGACGATGCTACGATGAAGCAAACCTATGATCAAATGGACAAAGCTTCCCGTACCGTTGCTTCTGTTCGCCACATCCTGATCTCTACCGAAAAGCGCACACCAGAAGAGGCGTTGAAAATCTCCAACGACTTGGTAGCGCGCCTGAAAAAGGGTGAAGACTTCGCGAAGCTGGCAAAAGAGTTTACAGATGACCCAGGCAGTAAGGAGTCTGGCGGCTTGTACGAAAATGCGGATGTAACGCAATGGGTACCAGAATTTAAAGAAGCATCCCTGACACAAAAAGTCGGTGAAGTTGGCCCGCCAGTAAAAACTGATTTTGGTTACCATATTATTAAGGTCGAGAATCGCAAAGAAAAGACCTTTGATGAGATGAAAGAACAGCTCCGCGCGAGTTCTTTGGAGAAAGCCTACGATGCTTTCGCCAAGAACGAGCTGGACAAGCTCATTACGAAATTCAACATCCCGCAGTCCAAAAACGACGCTCCGGCGAAGAAATAAGAAGTCCGAAGAAAAACAGGGAATTCGTTTCCCTGTTTTTTCGTTTTCTCGCATATTCTTCAAACATGGGCAAATACTATTATCACTCGCTACCACCCGGGGGAGAGTAATTGAGGTAACTGGTAAAAATTGATACCATCACCCATAGTTAAAATTAGAATTTGAGGAAAAAATACAACTAACCAACCACCATCTATTCACTACCCACTTCTCAGGGAAAGCGAGGCAACAAGACATGAAAGCAACTGGTATCGTTCGTCGAATTGACGACCTCGGTAGGGTCGTGATTCCTAAGGAGATTCGTCGTACACTGCGCATTCGTGAGGGCGACCCGCTTGAGATTTTTGTGGATCGTGACGGAGAAGTCATTCTCAAAAAGTATTCACCAATTGGAGAATTGGGTGATTTTGCAAAAGAGTACGCCGACTCTTTGTATGAAAGCATGAATCATACCGTACTGATTTCAGACAGGGATACTGTCATTGCTGTGGCAGGTGCCTCCAAAAAGGAATACTTGGAGAAACCCATTGGTAGTATTGTTGAGAAATGCTTGGAGGAAAGAAAAACCCGACTGGAGAAAAACGTAGGCTCTTATGAAATTTGTCGTGATATGAACGAAACATATGGATCGTTCGTCGTTGCACCCATTGTGGCAGGAGGCGATCCAATCGGGTCCGTGATCCTCCTCAACAAAAACGAGTCAACCAAGATGAGTGATTTGGAGATCAAAATGTCGGAAACAGCGGCCGGTTTCCTGGCAAAGCAGATGGAGCAGTAGGATAGGATCAGCAAAAACAGCCTCGTACCCCGGGGCTGTTTTTCTTGTGCCTATGGCCTTGTGGTATAATGAACGAAGTTTTAGGTTGGAGAGGAGAAATTTCACGCACATGGCTCAAGAAAAGGCTTCCGTTCAATTTGTGAAAGGCGCGGCGATACTTGGAATTGCCGGTCTTGTCTCCAAGCTGTTAGGCGCTGTATACCGCATCCCATACCAAAACATTGCCGGAGATATCGGCTTGTACGTATATATGCAAGTATACCCGCTGTACACCACGTTGTTGATTCTGGCGACGGCGGGTTTTCCCATCGCCATCTCCAAGATCGTCTCAGAGCGCGTCGCTGTCGGGGATGCGATCGGGGCGCGCAGGGCGTTTCGAGTAGCCAGTATATCGCTGGTTGTTCTCGGGATCTTTTTCTTCTTCCTGTTATATGGAGGGGCACCTATGATTGCCCGTATGATGGGTGATGAGCATTTGATTACCCCGCTCCGAGCAGTAGCGTGGTCACTCCCGTTGGTGCCGATGGTTGCGATCTTGCGCGGCTATTTTCAGGGGCATCAAAATATGATGCCGACTGGCGTCTCTCAGGTTGCTGAGCAGTTCATTCGCGTGATTTTCATCCTGGTCGCTGCATTCTGGGCGATGAACATGTATCAGGACCCGTACATGGCTGGTACAGGTGCCGTTTTTGCTGCTTTTCCAGGTGCCATTGCTGCTATTCTCGTCTTGCTTTGGTATTGGAGAAAAGACAAGCAGATGGGGCTAACGACCATCAATCAAGTGCAGCAATCAACCGCGAATTCGTGGACCAATCGCCAGATATTACGTCATCTCTTGACCTATGCCGTTCCGATTTGTATGGGGGCACTGGTTTTGCCGCTTGTTCCGCTTGTAGACTCGATGACCGTCGTCAATATGCTGCAATGGAGCGGGACCCCGGAGGACTTAGCCAAGCTTTTGAAGGGTGCATTTGACCGTGGTCAGCCACTCATTCAGTTTGGTACGTTTTTCGCCACGTCCTTGTCTCTGGCATTAGTGCCTGCGATCAGTGAAGCTGTTGCCCAGCGCCAGCATCAATTGATCTCTCATCGTTCCGAAGTAGCGATTCGACTGACCTTCCTGTTAGGATTGCCTGCTTCCTTTGGACTTGCTCTGTTGGCGGAGCCGATCAACGTCATGCTCTACGGAGACAGCAACGGTACCGAGGCCCTCGCTGTACAGTCCTTCACGATTATTTTCGCCACGGTGAGTATTGCCAGCGCGGGGATTTTGCAAGGCTTGGGACGTGTAATGCGACCTGCCCGCAACTTGTTTATTGGTGTATTGGTGAAGCTCATCCTCAATCTGGCGCTCGTTCCGTTCTGGGGCATCTCTGGTGCAGCAGTGTCCACCGTTTTAGCTTATTTGGTCGCCATGGGACTGAACGTTCTTGCGGTAAGCAAATACACGGGGGCACAAATCGGATTCCGCCAAACGGTGAAAAAGCCATTCATCTCCGTCGTGGTGATGTCGATTGTCGTGTTGCTTGTCGAGTGGCTCGCTAATACAGTGCTCGGCAGTACCGGACTTTCAAATCGCTTGTTCCATACGCTGGTAGGCTTGATTGCTGTCGGTTCAGGAGCATTGGTCTATTTGCTGGCACTTTTGAAAACGGGTGGACTTACGAGAAATGATATTCAATTTTTGCCAAAAGGAAAGCGAATTGCTTCGCTGTTAACGAAATATAAGCTCCTCCCAGCGGAGAAAGCGAGAATGAACGAAAAGGAGGCGTGACGAGTGGAAATGAAGAATAAGACCATTACCGTGGTCGGTCTTGGTGCCGGAGATTTGGACCAGCTCCCTTATGGCATCTATCGTACACTCAAAGCTGCCAAACAGCTGTATTTGCGCACGAAAGAGCATCCGGTCGTAGCCGATCTGATCGCAGAAGGCATCGCGATTGAGTCCTTTGATGCTGTATATGAGCAGCACGATACGTTTTCCGATGTGTACACCGATATTGTGGAGCGACTTTTTTCACAGGTAAACGAAGCAGGCAGTCTTGTCTATGCCGTGCCTGGCCATCCTTTGGTGGCGGAACGTACTGTGCAGCTGTTGTTGGCAGAGGGACCAAAACGTGGAGTAGAGATCGAAATTGGCGGTGGACAGAGCTTTATCGATCCGTTGTTTGCCCGCCTACATATCGACCCGATCGAGGGATTCTCTTTGCTAGATGGGACGGCGCTCGCTGCTCATCAAGTATCTCCGGGTCTGCATACGATTATCGCGCAAGTGTACGATGCCTTTGTGGCTTCTGATGTGAAGCTGACCTTGATGGAAGTGCTGCCGGACGATTACGAGGTGACGGTAGCGACTGCCGTAGGGGTAGCGGGGCAAGAAATCATTGAGACAGTGCCGTTGTATGAACTGGACAGACTCGATCATTTCGGGAATTTGTCCCTGGTGTATGTACCGCCGACGAAGGATGAGAAGGTATCGTACCGCCAATTCTCCTACTTGAAGGAGATCGTTGCGATCCTGCGCAGTCCGGATGGATGCCCGTGGGATCGCGAGCAAACACATCAAAGCATCCGCAAAAACTTGATTGAAGAGACGTACGAGGTTTTGGAGACGATCGACGACGATGATCCAGATGCGATGTGTGAGGAGCTAGGTGATTTGTTGATGCAAATCATGCTGCATTCGCAGATGGCAGCCGAAGACGGATATTTTTCGGTAGATGATGTTGTCGCGACATTGAATGAAAAGCTAGTTCGCCGCCACCCGCACGTATTCGGGGAAAAGAGCGCGAATGATTCCGAGGAAGCACTGGCGAATTGGCAGGAGATCAAAGCACAGGAAAAAGCAGCAAAAGGTATCGATGTAACGGTTCAATCACAGTTGGCGGGAATACCACGTGATTTGCCAGCACTGATGTATGGTTACAAGCTGCAGAAAAAAGCAGCCCAAGTCGGCTTTGACTGGGATGATATTGCAGACGTGTACAAAAAGGTAGAAGAGGAGTACCGCGAGCTGCAAGAAGCATCAGAAGAAGAACGCGCTGGCGAGCTGGGTGATTTGCTATTTGCGGTAGTCAATCTGGCGCGCTTCCTGGGGCTCGATCCGGAAGCAGCCCTCGCGTTGACCAACAACAAGTTCAAGAAGCGCTTTTCCTATATTGAAGGCAAGCTGCAAGAGGCGGGTCGTACCTTCGAGCAGACAGACCTGCAAGAGATGGACAAATGGTGGGAGGAAGCCAAACATGAGACTCGATAAATATTTGAAAGTGTCTCGACTGATCAAGCGGCGCACGCTCGCAAAAGAAGTGTGCGACAAACAGCGTGTGGAAATCAACGATCGCCCTGCAAAGGCGTCCAGTAACGTAAAAATCGGCGACAAGCTGGCGATCCGTTTCGGACAAAAAATCGTGTCAGTAAAAGTAGAGGACATTAAGGAAAACCCGCGCAAGGAAGAAGCGGCTTCGCTGTATACAGTCATTGGCGAAGTTCCCGTTCCGCGTGATGAAAAAGAAGAAGACGCCTACCTCAAAGGGTAATGTACAACGAAAAGAGACTGCCGAGATGGCAGTCTTTTTTTAGGCTTTTTTTCCAAGCAAAGGATATAATGAGAGTACCTGAAGGCATTTCCGAAGGGATGTGTGCTGTGTGCAACAAAACGGAGTTCGAACGGGCTACTTTTTGTCTATTTCGCTTCTGTTATCATCTATCCTGTACTTTTTTGCCTCGAACTGGCCGCTTATGGTCAGGGAGCAAAAGATCGGCGTCAGTGTGGCAATCCTCGTTCTTTTTTATTTGTTATCCTATGGACTGCGTTTCATCAAACGTCATACGTTTTTGAGCAATTGGCTTCTGGTGGCTGGTGGCTTGGCCTTTGGCATCAGCGTGGCTTTGTTGGGGCAAATATACAATAGTCACGCCGATAGCTACATGCTGTTCGTCGTATGGCTCATTCCGAATTTGTTATTTGCGATTTTCACGCGCTATCAGCCGTTCTATGTCATCAGCTATGTCCTCGCTCATTTGGCCATTTACTTCTTTCTCCATCCATCAGTCATTCATGTAGCGCGCGAAGACGAGTGGTGGTTCATGATTTTTTGGTTGATTGCTTTGGGAAATATGGTCTTGTTCTGGCTAACTACGACAGGAAGGTTACATTCTAAACCGATTTACTACTTATCTTTTCTGACCTTTTCCGTCAGTCTTTTCTGGTCAGCTTTCACGGATGTATACGGTTCGTTTCCTGAGCTTTTATATGTCCTTACCGGGGGCATCCTGTTTGTCACGTTTTTAAAGTGGGTGCCGAGTCGCGGGCTTCTGATTGTGACAGCCTCGCTGCTCTCGCTGTTTGTGCTCGTTAAATTCATATCCTACATGGTGATGTATTATTCAGAAGGCTTCTTTATTTTGATGCTGCTGCTGACCGTACTCATTATTTGGGGAGCAGTTGCAGGGATTAATTGGCTGCGCAAGGAATCAGCGTATCAAAAAAGCAAATGGGTTGTGTTTTTTCAAGAGGCATTTACGGTTCTCGTTACGACCATTGCCGCATCTATTGGAGCTATTTCGATAGCAGGTCTGCTTTTTCTGATCATTCAAGAGGAAACGGTTATTGATTTGCTGTTTTTCCTTTCCTTAATTGGCTTTATTGGCCCTGTGGTGTTTATGAGCGGGATGAATGCAACGGTACGATATACGCTGCTCACAATGGGGTATATATTGGGTGTCGGTTCTGTTCTGTTTTTAGAAGGAGCTTACTGGATCGTTTTCCTGTTGGTACTGTTATACGTATGGAAAGCTGTTCCTGCCATTCCGGCGCGGCTTTTGACACAGTTGACTTTTTTAGTCGTCCTGGCTACGAAGCTGGATGAGTACCTGCCTTCCTTTGAATATGTACTCTTGATCATATTTGCTACGCAGTTGGCGATGCATTACGTAAAGCAATTGCCAGTCGTTTTGCAAAACAGCTCGTTGGTGTACGCCTTACTCTCGCTTTTGATCCTGACAGAGGAAGGGTTTCAATCGGGCTCCATGAATGTGGTAGTGAATCTGGCTTTTTTCGCAGTCAGCACGTATTTGTTGTATCGGACATTGCATCAGCAAAATAAGGTGAGATTCGGTATTGTACTCGGTTTCTGGTTTGCCTTTCTCCTCATGAAGTACTACGACATGCTATGGAGCTTGCTGCACAAGTCACTGAGCCTGCTTTTGCTCAGCCTGGTGTTTTTCATCGCTACCCTGTGGTGGGATCGAAGGTCGAAAATTGAGTGGCCGAGAAGCGAGCCTTCCCTTTTTGTGAGAAAAGCGTTTGTGTTGCTTCCTGTCATTTTGCTGCAATTTGTTTTGATTGGCTATCAAGTATGGAGCAGTGAGACGATCCTGGCCAACGGAAAAACGGTGAAGCTGGAGCTGGTTCCAATCGATCCGCGTTCGTTACTGCAAGGTGATTACGTCAGACTTGGCTACACCATTTCTACACTGGACCAGGAACAGGTTGACTCAGGGGATAAGATTCGAGTCGTACTCCGCCAACAAGCGGATGGCTTGCACAGCTACAGTGGCTATTATGAGATCGATGGTCGATGGAATCGAGCCTACGATCCTCAGTCATCGGATGTGGTGATTAATGGAAGTTCAATCGGTGGCAATCAGGTGGAATACGGCATAGAAAGCTATTTTGTCCCAGAAGGAACCGGACTTGAAGTCGAGCGGAATGCCAAATACGCTATTGTGAAAATTGGTGAGAGAGGCGATGCCATCCTGGAGAGCCTGTCGAACCAGTAGACATTACAAAAGAAGAAGCTGCCTGTGTCATCGGGCAGCTTCTTTTGTGTGGGGAAGTAAACGTTCTTTGGAATCCATTTGCAACACGATCGAGCGGGTGAGGATAACGCCTACGATCCCCAGAAATTGCGGTCGATTCGTTTGGATGGATCGACTTTTCCAAACTGTGGGTTAAATCATTCGTTACCAGTCTGTAACCCTTTCTTGCCGAACATTTCCTATCATAGTAAGGAAATTGTAGAGAAGGAGGCGTTACCGTTGAAAAAAAGCGTAAACAAAGGGATCTCAGTGCTGCTGGCCACTGCGGTTTTGGCAAGTCCACTGATGCTCGAGCCAAAAGCGGCTTATGCTCTCTCTATTGAGGATGTTTCTGCAGACGATACAGATGCAGACGAGGAAACAGAATATACGATTGAGTTTGAAATCAATAAGGAATTAACAGCAGGGGATAGTATTTACGTTAGATTCCCTTCAGATTATTCGGTAGATAAAAAGCTGAGAACATCAGACATCACGCTTGAAGATGACGATGATGATGAGATCTCGATCGACAGCGTATCCGTCAGCAAAAATGTAGTGGAGATTGAAGTCGATGAAAAGATCAAAAAAGGCACTGTTCTCACATTGACTATTGATAACATCACCAACCCGGAAGACAAGGGCAGCTATGAGATCGAAGTAAAAACGAGTGAGGAAAACAGCTACAAGGGTAAAAAAATCACCATCGGCAAATCTTCGAGCAGTAGCAGTAGTAGCAGCAAGGGCGACTTCGAGGCCTCCCATAGCAGTAAAAATGCCGAGGACGGAATCTCCTTAACGCTCGGAAAATTTAATCTTTCCTCGAAGAGCAAGCTGAAAGATGGCAAGTACATTTATGTCGATTTCCCTTCCAAAGACATGCTGCCAAAGAGCATCAGCAAGTCTGATGTGACTGTAAACGGGTACAAAGCAGAATACGTCACGATCGTTGACAACGACTCGATTCGGATTGAGGTTCCGAGTGGTGCAGACGGCGATAGCTACATAAAGCTGGAGTTTACGTCCTCAGCGGGGATTGTAAACCCATCCAAAGCAGACAAGTACTATTCGTATGAAATTGAATATGACAGCAAGAAATACAAGTCAAAAGATGTTGAAATTACAGGCATAAGTAATACGCCATTCACCGTTTCTTTGTCGGACAGTGCAGCTGGGGCGCGCACGAGCTATACGTTTGAAGTGGATCTTTCCTCCAAGCTGGGGTCGAACGCAGAAATCGAAGTTGAATTCCCAAGTGAGGTAACTGTTCCGCCGATTCTTACCAGCAATAGCGTCACCGTCAATGGTTCTCAAGTGACGAATGTAAGCGTGTTGGGGAATAAGGTTTATTTCCGCACGCCATACGGATTCAATGGCACAAATCGCGCGAGCATCAAGTTTGCATTCGAAGGCTACTTGACCGCTCCGAAAACAGCGGGAACATATACCGTGGCGGCCAAGATCGACAACAAGTCCTATAAGTCGAAGGAATTCCAAATTACAGGAACGACGCCACCAGTCGCCGTGGACAACGCATTGGCAACGGTTGGGCTGACGAGAGCGACTGCCTCTACTCCTGCTGGAATTTCAATCGGTATCAAAGCCATGGGTGCTCCGATTGTTCGCAATCAGGGATTCATTGAAGTCGTACTCCCTGTTGGCTTCCGTGTTCCAGCCTATTTGCCAGCAAACACAGTAACGGTGAACGGTGTGGCCGCTAGCTTTGTTGGTGTGCGCGGACAAAATCTGATTATTATTCCTGCCCAGGATATTCCGGCAAAAACAGCAGCTCAGGTCAATATCGCCGAGACAGCTGGTATTGTGAATCCGGCTACTCCAGGTGTGTACAACATTGGTGTCTACAACTCCGAGGAGAGGGGCTTACTCTTCTCTCGTCCAGCGACCATCGTGTCTCTAAATGGCGTCAGCTTCAAGCAGAACGTCGCTTCCTTTACGAAGGCTGGTAAAACAACCGGACTCGCAGTGGCACCGTATACCGTAAATGGCAACACGCTGATGCCAACTACGTTTTTCCGTGATGCACTCGGGTTTTCGATCAGCTACACCAAAACGACTGCCAAAGTCGTGAGCGGCAATACGGTCATGCAATTCAAGGTCGGTTCAAACGTAGCGACCATCAATGGCAAAAATGTAACGCTGCCTGCAGCGGTTCAGCTGAAAAACAACGTTCCTACTCTGCCTCTTAAAACCATCACGGAGCGTACCGGTTACAAAATCATCTATGTGAACGGGAACTACACCGTTTACAAGTAAGGACAGTCTGGCAAAAACCCCGTATTCATACGGGGTTTTTTTTGTAGAAAACATCGAAATGTTATTCATTAGAGTTAATGCGGCCGCTTGCAGTCAACAAAAACGGTATTGACCGTTTTTGTTCTATCAGGACATCCCTCCCCATATGATAGTACAAGAAGGGTACGTGAGGAGGGAGTAATCATGAACGATCACACGAGACGGCCACGTCATGAAGTCGTGATGATTAATCGTCGCAGCTTAGCTATATCGGGAGTAAAAAACGTCGAAAGCTTTGATAGCGAAGAATTCCTCTTGGAGACGGACGGCGGCTTTTTAACCATACGAGGCCAAAACCTGCATATGAAAAATTTGAGTCTGGAAACCGGAGAAGTAGCGATCGAGGGGCTCGTTCACGAGATGGCCTATCTGGAGCAAGGGCAGGCCGGCGATCGGTCGAGAGGATTCTTCGGCAAGTTATTCAAGTGAACATCGCCATCCAGTTACAGACGGTATTGGCCATGTCGACGTGTGGTGCACTGATGGGTATGGGATTCGATACGTACCATGTATTTAAGGGCAAGGCCAGACTGCCACTCTGGTTAGTCTTTTTCTTTGATATCCTTTTTTGGGTGGGCAGTATGGGCGCTGTCTTCTTGATTTTGGTGAAAGTGAACGACGGGATTATTCGGTTTCCGATATTTTTTGGAATGCTATTTGGCGCGTGGCTTTACTTCTTATTAGGTAGTAAGAAGTATATCCTTTTCTTGCATCGCGTGATAAAATTCTGTCAGTGGTTTTACCGTACGGTCATAAAAATTATAGACATCCTGCTTGTACGTCCTGTGCTCTTTCTTTTCCGAGTGATCATCATGGTGCTGACATTTTTGTATTCCGTGTTGCTCGCGATCCTCGGCTTTTTGTGGAAAGTGACGCGTTTTGTCACCTCCCCTTTTGCCAGATGGGGTCAACATTTGTGGAAAAAAATGTACGGAAAAACAACAGGAATTTGGACCAATTGGAAGAATTGGTTTCACTCAAAGAGAAAGCGGGAGTAGATTCGAGGTGGCGTACTGATGAAGGAAGCAAGAACCTCTTCCATTAACCGAAAAGGGCAAAGAAGGAGAATGCGTCTCTTTTTCTTTGTGATCCTGTGCTTTTTCGTCTGGACTAGCTATACCTTGTTTTTGCAAAGTGGCGAGTTGTCCAAGAAGGAGACAGAGCTGGAAGCCCTGAAGCAAGAATCAGCGATCTTGCAGCAAAAGCAAGAAGATCTGACCTATGAAGCAAGCCGGCTAAACGATCAGGAGTACTTGGCAGAGCTGGTCCGTAAGCGAATTTTGTTTACCAAGCAGGGCGAAAGCATCTATATCATTCCAGATTGAGTATACATCTGATCTTCAACGAGAGGGAGGCATTCCACGTCATGGAGATCGAGGTCGGGAGCATACTGGAAGGGAAAGTCACGGGTATCACCAAATTCGGAGCGTTTGTTCAACTGCCGGGCGATGTGACCGGACTGGTGCATATTAGTGAAATTGCTGACGTCTACGTCCGGGACATCCATCAATTTTTAAAAATGGGAGACACGGTAAAGGTAAAAGTCCTCAGCCTCCGTGAGGGCAAGATCGGGCTTTCTATCAAAAAAACAATGGAAAAGGAACGGCCACCCCGCTATCAGCGGGAGCGAAGTGAAGGTTTTGAAGAAAAGCTGAACCGCTTTTTGAAAGAAAGTGAAGACAGGCAGTCCTCCTTGAAGAAAAGCGTAGAGAAAAAGGGCCGCGGTCGGTCTTTTTGATTCGGAAAATTGTGACTTTTCTTTCTTTGTGAAAAGCGCATTTTGACTGTAAAAATAGGAAGGTCATTTCAAAGTCTTGACGAATAAAGTATCCTAAGCCCGTTTCGCAAAGCGCGAATCACCTGTCAGCCGACGTTATCCGCCATAACGTCGGTTTTTTTTGTCCGTTTTCGTTACTGAATTTGTCGCACGATTCTGTGAATATTCATTGGATTTTTGACAAATTTTACAATGCCCCCTCCGTATAATGGAGAAACACATTGACCAAGAACGGGGTGGAGCGAAATGATTGCGAACAAAAACGTAACACAGGCCGGACAAGCTTGGACGCGGCAAGTGTCCGATCGAATGGGTACCACTGCCCAGACGTGGGGAGAAAAAGTAGCAGATTTCATAGAAAAGTGGAATGTTCTCCCCATTCTCATGGGCTTCTTATTAGGACGAGCTCTGATCGTGGAAGAGCTAACCCCCTTTGCTATACCGTATTTCATTGTCATGTTTTATATTCGCCGAGATTGCTTGCTTGTCACGGGGATGGCTCTTATTATCGGCGCTTTTACCCAGTCGGTGCCTGTTGGACTGGAAACAGCGTTGAGCGTGATACTTGCCTTGTTTGCCTGCAAATTGATGAATAAAATGCGCAAGAAAGATTTTTCACGGACGCCTTTGCTGGTCGTCGGGACGATTTTCATCAGTCGTCTGTTGTATGCGGTTCTGACCAATCAGGTAACGACCTACGAGCTTGTGATGGTAGCAGTGGAAGCGATTCTTGGCTTTGTACTGACGCTCATCTTCATCCAGTCCTTATCAATCATTCATTTGGCGAAGCCTTACGAACCTCTCAAAAATGAAGAGATCGTTTCGTTAGTCATATTACTGGCTTCCTTGATGACGGGTACTGTGGACTGGATGGTCGAAGGCATTTCGATGGAGCATGTACTTACACGCTATTTGTTGCTCGTCTTTGCTTTTGTCGGTGGTGGCACGATCGGTGCGGCTGTTGGTGTGGTCACAGGTCTCATCCTCAGTCTGGCTAATGTGAGTGCTCTTTTACAAATCAATCTGCTCGCTTTTTCTGGTCTTTTGGCAGGCTTGCTGAAGGAAGGCGGCAAAGTCGGCGTATCCGCAGGCTTGTTGATTGGTACGGCTATTCTTGCGATTTACGGTGGAGCAGAAGAGACACTCTACTACTCCTTGATTGAAACCTCTCTGGCCATTGTGCTCTTCATTCTGACCCCTGCTGCTCTTTGGAAAAAAGTGGCTCGATTTATCCCTGGGACCCCCGAGAATCTACAATCCCATCAAGAATACATGCGCAGAGTCCGCGATGTGACTGCGGGCAAAATCCAGCAATTCTCCGATTTGTTTACGCAACTCTCCCATAGCTTTGCCCAGACAGCCGATCCTGAAGAAATAGAAGAACAGGCCGATGCTTTTCTCAGCCGCGTATCTGAATTCACCTGCCAGAAATGCTGGAAAAAAGAACAATGCTGGGAAAAAGATACGCAATCGACCTATGAGGGAATGCGCTTTTTAAGGG
This sequence comes from Brevibacillus sp. HB1.1, assembly GCF_013332445.1. Classification (NCBI taxonomy): domain Bacteria; kingdom Bacillati; phylum Bacillota; class Bacilli; order Caryophanales; family Paenibacillaceae; genus Brevibacillus; species Brevibacillus sp. HB1.1. Next base: position 76,267 of record NZ_JABMIV010000016.1, read on the forward strand.
AAAAAGTGTATGAGCACGGTACCTTGGCAGGTGTTACTCCGCCGCGTGATTGGGAGCGCAAATGCGTCAAAACCGAAAAGGTCATGACTGTAATGGAGCAAGAATACGATCGCCAGCAGTCGTTTGACCAACTGAAAAAGCAGGTAAAGGAAAGCCGGATGCTTGTAGCTGACCAGCTATCGGGAGTTTCTCGTGTCATGAGTGATTTTGCCCGGGAAATACAACGAGAGGGCATGGAGCTGAGCTTTCAGGAAAAGCAGGTCTCACAAGCATTGGAGGGTTTGGGTCTGTCGGTACGCCGCGTAGAAATACACAGCTTGGAAGAAGGCAAGGTCGATATCGAAATCAGTCAGCCGACTTGCTATGGCCGCGACGAATGCGCGAAGATCGTGGCTCCCATGCTCACGGAGATTTTGGGAGAAAACATTGTGGTTCGCGAGCGGCATTGTGAAGCGCAAAAAGACGGCTCATGCACGATGTGCCTTGCTTCCGCCAAAACGTATGAAATCGATATCGGGGTCGCAGGTGCGGCCAAAGACGGTAAGCTATTATCCGGTGACAGCTTCCGCACGATGGATTTGGGTAATGGAAAAATGGCGCTGGCGATCAGCGATGGAATGGGAAATGGCGAGCGGGCATCCATAGAGAGTCAATCCGCCCTCGATATGCTCCAGCAGCTTCTGCGATCTGGTATGGACGAAAAAATTTCGATCAAAACCGTTAATTCCGTGCTCGCCCTGCGCTCCAAGGAGGAAATGTTCGCGACGGTGGACTTGGCTCTGATCGATTTGCAAACTGCTCATACGCGTTTTGTAAAAATCGGCTCCACCCCGAGCTTTGTCAAAAGAAATAAAGACGTCATCACAATCACCGCAAACAACCTGCCAGTAGGGATTTTGGAAGAAATCGAGGTGGATGTCGTATCTCGTATGCTCAAGCCAGGTGATTTGCTCGTAATGATGTCCGATGGCATCTATGAGGCGCCACGTCATATTGAGAATAGGCAAGCGTGGATGAAGCGAATCATCAGCGAACTGGAGACGAATGATCCGCAGGAGGTTGCTGATTTACTATTGGAAAAAGTCATTCGCCAGCATTCCGGACAAATTGTCGATGACATGACCGTGTTGGTGGCGCGAATTGACCGCTTTGTACCACAGTGGGCTGCCATCGCAGTGCATGGGATGGAGAAGCTCGAGCGTCCACGGATTGTGAGTTAGGAGTATGTTTTCTCTATTACCCGTCGATACTGTTGCTAAAAATATCCTGCGAAGTGAAGTGGATGTATGGTCGCTGCGCGGAGCAGGGAACCTCAACAATAGTTGAGGCAATAAAAACAGATCGAATGGGGAGATTATTGTGAAAGAAGCGACACTTCGTCAAATACTGGTAGTGACAGACGGCTGCTCCAACTCGGGAATGAGTCCCGTTGCTGCAGCGGCATTGGCACGGGAGCAAGGGATTACAGTCAATGTCATTGGTGTAATCGACAAGAGTGAGTTGGGTGAAAAAGGGGAGAAGGAAATCAGGGATATTGCGGAAGCAGGTGGTGGACTCTGCGACATCGTGTTCCCCCAACAGCTTGCGCAAACGGTACAAATGCTGACGCGAAAAGCAATGACGCGCACTATTCATCAAGTGGTCAATAAAGAATTAAAAGAGATTTTGGGCGATTCCGGAATAGAGGAGCTGGCACCTGATAAAAGAGTGCAGGTGGCCGGAATGGTTGACGAGTTGGGTGAAAAAAGCAGCTTGAACGTCGTGATGCTGGTGGATACCTCAGGAAGTATGAAGCCAAAGCTGTCGGCTGTTCAGCAAGCGATACACGATTTCAGTATCAGTCTGCATTCGCGGAGTGGACAAAGCAGAATGGCGGTCGGTTCATTTCCGGGGAAACAAAAGCATCTCGATATCCGCATTCCGTGGACAGAAAAGGTCGAGCAGGCTCATCAAATTACGAGTGATTTGGCGATGAGCGGAACTACTCCTACTGGCCCCGCCATCGTAGAGGCAATTGCCCTGTTTGAGCAGGACAAGCTCCCACGCTCGCTGCAAGAGCGTTACATCGACCAAGACGAAGAGGACGACTCGAACGGAATGCTGCGTGACCATGTCTTTTAAGGCAGCCACCCCCGACCTGCCCAAGCACTTTACTGGCAAATGGAACAAAAAATCGTATCACGTCTTACGGGAGTTGGGGCGTGGTGCAAACGGGACCGTGTACTTGGTATCCCAAGGTGGCGTACAGCGCGCGGTTAAGATCGGTGTGGAAGGCATAGACATTTTAATGGAAGTGAATGTGTTGAAAAGCACACAGCAGGGGCGGGATTCCAAAGTGGGACCGCTCCTGTGCGACGTGGACGATCTCGTTGTAAACGGGAAGGCCTGTACGTTTTATGCTATGGAGTATCTTCAAGGCTTGCAATTGGATGAATATATCAAGCAAGAGGGTACGGACTGGGTGGCCGTGATGATGGTTCAATTGCTGGCGCGACTGGATGTTTTGCATCAGCATGGCTATATTTTTGGTGATTTGAAACCACAGAATGTGATGGTTACCCAAACGGACAAGCAGGTACGCTTGATTGATTTCGGTGGAGTGACCAAGCTGGGCAACGCCGTTCGGCAGTTTACAGAAGAGTATGATCGAGCTTTTTGGCACGCAGGTGATAGACGGGCTGAAGTAAGCTATGATCTGTTCTCGACAGCCGTGATGATGGTGCGTCTGACGGTTGGAACGGAAACGTGGAAAAACAGCCTTGGTGACCCACGTCACACGATATTGCTCTGTGATATAATACGAAAAAGTGACAGCCTGTACCCTTACCGGGAGCCTTTATTGAAGGCGTTTCACGGTAAGTTTGCGACCGCGAAAGAAATGCGAGCGGAGCTGTTGGCAGTCTTGCGAGATAGCATGGGCGCCAAACCGCAAAAGACGCAAAAGAAAGCGCGGACGAAAGGGAATGTAGGAGCGGGCATTAGCGGTCTTTTTGTCGCCTCGTTACTCCTATTGGCTGGCACTTTGTATTACGCATGGTTTATGTGAAGGATGTGACGGTTCGTGTCCTCAGATTTGGTGATGGATACTTGCTTGTTGGCAGGCTCGATTATTTTGAAAAACGGTGGGGAGACATATCGGACGGAAGAGACAATGGCATTGATTGCGAAGGCTGCGGGGATGGATGATGTCAACAGCTCTGCTACGCCCACGAGCATCATCTTGTCCTTTCGTTGCAGTGGACTGGATCATACAAGAATGGTTCGCACCCCCAAACGTACGACCAATCTCAATAAAATTACGCTGGTGAATGATGTTTCCCGACAGTTTGTCGGTGGGAAAATTAATTTGGAGCAAGCCTATCGGACGCTGCGTGAGATCGATCAAAAAAAGCAGATCTATCCGAAATGGTTGCAGCATCTAGCAGCCGCTACGGCCAGCGGCTCCTTTTCTATGCTTGCAGGGGGAGATTGGGGTAGTCTGATTCCTTCTGCGATGGCAGGGTTGATTGTGAATCTGAGCCAGGAATATTTAGAACAGTTTGTCCGGATGAAGTTTTTTACGGAGTTCTCTGCCGCTTTACTAGGGGGACTTTTCGCGTTGTTGACCGTGACGATCTTTCCGCAGTTGCATTTAAGCATCATTATTATTGGTGCGATGCTTCCGTTGTTTCCGGGGATCGCCATCACCAACTCGCTTCGGGATTTGATGGCTGGTGATTTGGTTGCAGGTGTTTCACGCGGAGTAGAAGCCATGCTGACAGCTGTCTCCGTAGCGGTAGCCACAGCCATTATTCTTTCGTTTACGAGGTGAGTACGATGTTGATACAAGGATTGGCGCTTAGCTTCGCCTCTTCAGTAGCGTGGTGTGTGCTGTTCAATGTGCCGGTTCGAACCATCGTAGCGGGTGGTTTTGCTGGAGTGGTCGGTTTTCTCGTCTACTCGATTCTTCCTATCTACGGTGCAGAGGTATTGTTGTCGACGTTTGTTTCGGCGGCGGCTGTCTCTTTGCTCAGTCAGCTCTTATCTATTATACTGCGAGTTCCTTCTACGAATTTTAGTGTCGCGGGCATAATTCCACTGGTACCAGGATCGTTGGCTTACAAAGCCATGCTTGCTTTTGTGAACAACGATTATGTCGGAGGGATTACACTGGCGACCAAGACTTTGATGGTGGCTGGCGCGATTGCTTCTGGACTTATATTTGGAATTTCGGTTCTGACGATTTGGAAAGGAGCCCGCTATGCTGGCAAGCGTGCGCAATGAGATTGAGTCCGAGGGGCTTTTGCTTCCAGGTGAGACCATTGTTGTCGGAGTTTCCGGTGGCAACGATTCTACCGCACTGTTGCATATATTGGCTTCTCTCAATCAACAATACCAGTATAATTGGAAGCTGCATGCTGTCCATCTGAACCACGGCTTTCGTGGGGAAGAAGCAAGGCAGGACGCACTCTATGCAGAAGAGCTGTGTCGTGAACTCGGCGTGGCTTTCCACCTGTTTGAGTATGATGTCCCCGCTTATATGGAAAAAACGGGACTGGGCGGGCAAGAAGCAAGTCGCGACATTCGCTATCGGCTGTATCGAGAAGTAGGTCTGGCGCAAGGAGCGACCAAGCTGGCATTGGCCCATCATGCTGACGATCAGGTGGAAACGATTCTTTTTCGTTTTGTGCGAGGCAGCAGGTTGCATGGACTGACAGGGATGCCGAAGCGAAGAATGCTTGCGGATTGCCCGATTGAGCTCGTGCGTCCGCTCTTGCATAAAACGCGTCAAGAACTGGAAGGCTACTGTCGGGAACATCAACTTGTCCCTCGTGAGGATAGCAGCAACCAATCGCGCAAGTATACGCGCAATCTGCTGCGTCTGGATGTCATGCCCTTATTGGAAAAAGTGAATGACAAGTATCGGGAGCATATCTTGGCTACCGCAGAGGCAATCCGGCAGGACGAAGCGCTTTTAATGAGGCTGGCGATTGAGCAGTTGGACGAGGTAACGATTGAGAAAAAACCCGAAGCATTTTTGATGGACAATGACAAGTTTCAAACTTGTGACGTTGCTTTACAAAGGAGAATGATTACTCTAATATTAAGTTATCTCTCAAAACATACCGAATGGTCTTCGCAACATGTGGAGACCGTTTTGCACATGCTAGGGGGAAGTCGCCCTTCTGCGGAATTACATTTGCCCAATGACCTGGTAGTCGACCGGGTGTACGAGCGAATCACTTTTCGTCGTAGAAAGCGACAGGATCGCATACATACGTATAGTTACGAGCTCGCCGTTCCCGGTGTAACCTGGATCGACGAGAGTAAGGCCACGGTACATATTACTTACCTGGAAGGTCCCATGGATTGGGAGCGACTCCCGGCGAATGAAGCGGTCTTTGATGCCGATCAGTTGCCAGGATCGCTGTATTTGCGTAACCGAAAACCTGGAGACCGCATCACCCTGTTTGGCTCAGCAGATGGAAAGAAGAAGCTAAAGGATTTATTGATTGATGCCAAATTTCCGCGAGCATGGCGTGACAAACTTCCGCTTTTGACGGCGGGCGATGAGGTGATTTTGATACCAGGTGTGCGCCGTTCCGCCGTAGCGCCTGTCAGTGGACAGACCAGGCGTTTTCTACACGTGCGGGTAGAGTTTGGAGAAGATTGGCGGGAGGTTTTTTCATGAATCAAGACATCGAGAAGATTTTGCTATCAGAAGAGGATATCGCGGTAAAAGTTCAAGAATTAGGCAAGACGCTGGCTGCAGAATACAAGGATAAAAATCCATTGGTCATCTGCGTGCTGAAAGGTGCAGTCGTTTTCATGGCTGATCTGATCCGTCACATGGATATTCCGTGCGAAATGGATTTCATGGCTGTTTCCAGCTACGGAAGCGGGACAGAATCCTCCGGCATGGTGAAAATCTTGAAGGATCTCGATACATCTGTGCAAAACAGACATGTGCTGGTTGTAGAAGACATCATGGACAGTGGGCTGACGCTGAGCCGCTTGGTAGAGCTGTTGCGCCATCGGGAAGCTGCTTCCGTAAAAGTGGTGACTCTCTTGAACAAACCAGAGCGTCGCAAGGTGGATATTTCACCAGACTATAAGGGTTACGATGTTCCAGACGAATTCGTTGTGGGATACGGCTTGGACTATGACGAGCACTACCGTAATCTGCCTTATATCGGTGTATTGAAGCCTGAGGTCTACACAAAGTAGGTTTGTTGTGGAGACTGTGCTTTCTATGATAAAATGTGAAAAGTGTCTGTTCGTGAGAGGAGGTAAGGAATGAATCGCTTTTTTCGTAATACCGGGTTCTACCTACTGATTTTTCTTGTCACGGTCGGGATCGTGAATTTCATCCTCTCCGGTACTGATAAGGTTGGGAAACTTACATATCAGGAATTCCGGATACAGCTAAAAGCTGACAACGTCACTGAGTTGGCGCTTCGACCAGAGAATGGTACTTACAGGGTTGAGGGTACGTTGGCAAAAGCTATTCCGGGACAGGAAAGCAACAAATTTTTTACCAATGTTCCTTTGTATGATTCAGATGTTGTGAAGCTAGTCGAAGAGAAAATCGATGCACAAAAAGTGAAGAATGTAGCGTTCAATCCTGCGGAGGGCAACAGCATTTGGCTCACGTTCTTGACCTCTATCATTCCTTTTGTCATCATCTTCATCCTGTTTTTCTTTCTTCTGAACAACGCCCAAGGTGGCGGAAGCCGAGTCATGAACTTCGGTAAAAGCCGCGCGAAGCTTTACAACGAAGAAAAGAAACGCGTTACCTTTGACGACGTAGCAGGAGCGGACGAAGAAAAGGCTGAGCTGGAGGAAGTCGTTGACTTCCTGAAAGACAACCGTAAGTTCAACGCGGTTGGTGCTCGTATTCCAAAAGGGGTACTGCTTGTAGGACCTCCAGGTACTGGTAAAACCTTGCTCGCTCGCGCTGTTGCAGGCGAAGCTGGTGTACCGTTCTTCAGTATCTCTGGTTCTGACTTCGTGGAAATGTTCGTTGGGGTGGGTGCATCTCGCGTACGTGACCTGTTTGAAAATGCGAAGAAAAATGCTCCTTGCATTATCTTTATTGACGAGATTGACGCTGTGGGTCGTCAACGCGGAGCTGGACTCGGCGGCGGCCACGACGAGCGCGAGCAAACTCTCAACCAGTTGCTCGTAGAGATGGACGGTTTTGGTGGAAACGAAGGGATCATCATGATCGCTGCGACCAACCGACCTGACATTCTCGACCCGGCTCTCTTGCGTCCGGGACGTTTTGACCGTCAAATTACAGTAGATCGTCCTGATATCAAAGGCCGTGAAGCGGTGCTCAAGGTTCATGCCCGCAACAAGCCGATTGGTGAAGACGTGAAGCTGGACGTGATTGCTCGGGGTACATCGGGCTTCACGGGTGCAGATTTGGAGAACTTGTTGAATGAAGCAGCTCTCTTGACTGCCCGTAGAAACAAAAAGCAAATTACCATGACAGAAGTGGATGAAGCGATCGACCGCGTAATTGCTGGTCCAGCGAAGAAGTCTCGCGTAGTGAGCGAAGACGAACGACGCCTAGTAGCCTTCCACGAAGCTGGTCATACAATCATCGGATACCATCTGAGAAATGCAGAAATGGTACATAAGGTAACAATCATTCCGCGCGGCCAAGCTGGCGGATACACAGTGATGCTGCCGAAAGAAGACCGTTTCTTTGCTACCAAAACGGACCTGCTCGACAAAATCGTCGGTCTGTTGGGTGGACGTGTTGCGGAGGAAATAGTGCTTGGGGACATTAGTACCGGCGCACATAATGACTTCCAGCGCGCGACTGCTATCGCTCGCAGCATGATTACCGAATACGGAATGAGCAAGCTCGGACCGATGCAGTTCGGTAAGAGTCAAGGACAGGTATTCCTGGGCCGCGACTATGGCAATGAGCGTAACTACTCCGATCAGATTGCATACGAGATCGATCAAGAAATGCAAAATATTATCAACGAGTGCTACGCAAAGTGTACAGAATTGCTGACGACGCACCGTGATCAGCTCGATCTGATTGCGAACACGCTGCTCCGTGTAGAGACTCTCGATGCTGAGCAGATCAAGCAATTGATCGAAACAGGTAAAATGGATAACGATCCAGACGCAAATAAAGATGTGGTCGTGAACATTCAACCGAAGCTGGAAGAAGTAAAAGAAGAAGTAAAAGAAGAACCAAAGCAAGAAGATACAAACGAAGAACCGAAACAATAAGGGGCGCCTCAGGTGCCCTTTTTTGCAATATCGGAATGTATTAGGTTACCTTTTTAAAAGGTATCGATGAACCAATAAAGCTGGTGAGAAGAAAAAGCACAGGGCTCGCAGACCTTGACAACGCCTACCTAGTCGGAACTTAAAAAAGGGGACCACGCTTGTCGAACACTTCTTCTTTGAGAAACCTCCGCCCGTAGGGTGGCTTTGGCTCGACGGGCCCCTTTTTAAAGTGGAGACGGCCAGTGAATCCCCCCTGCTGGCGTGTCAGAGTCGAAGAGAACTGTGCTTTTTCTTCTCCTTCACTATGTTGACTCAATGGCAAATCCAAAGCGAATGAGAGGGATTGGATATGTTGCTTACACCGGGTATGGCTGCATTTGACATGGATGGAACCTTACTGACTCACGAATCAAAGCTGACAGAAGGAACCAAAGAAGCACTTCGCCAATTACAACAGCAAGGCTGCAAACTCGTTTTGTCTACGGGCAGGATGTATGGCTCCGCTCAAATTCCGATCGAATCCTTTCCTTTTGACGGGTATGTCTGTAGCAATGGGGGTGCTGTTTTCGAAGGGGATGGCACGTTGGTCCGTAAATGGCTCCTTCCTACTGAGATGGTAATCGGTGCGATCCATGCATTGAGGCAAGAAACGATATATTATGAGCTTCATGATACCAACAGCAATCGCTGGATGATCAAAGAAGACCGTGAACGCTTGGAAGCGACTCTGAGTGAGGACGCATCTGTGGAAGGCTTCTCGATCTTGAAATTTCCTTACTACAGGCTCGCTCGCGTAGAGCCATTGGCAGAGATGCTGGAAAAAGTAGAGTCCGGGGAAGTAGAAATCGTCAAGTTCTTCATCTGGCATCAAGACCCGGATCGTCTTGAGTGGGTGAAAGAGCAACTGAGGCCTTGGAGCGAGCAAGTGACGATCACTTCATCTGGCAAGCAGAATGTCGAAGTGATTCCTCAAGGGGTTTCCAAATGGGAAGGGCTTCAATACTTCTGTGAGAAATGGGGAATCTCCCCAGAGAAAGTAATGGCATTTGGCGATGCAGAAAACGATCGTGAGGCATTAACAGGCGCAGGATATTCCGTCGCAATGGAAAACGCTTCTGACGAGATCAAGCAAGTGGCCAAATATATCGCCCCACACCATAATGAGGAAGGCGTTGCCCGATTTATTCGGGAGCGCGTTCTCGGAGATAAAGGCGAGTAAGAGAATGAAAAAGCAGAAACTGCGTCTGTACAGGCCGGTTTCTGCTTTTTTCTCGTTGTTATTGAGAATTATTATCAATTATATTGGTCATATAAATACTGGCAAGTGGAGAGTGATTGCAACGATGATGCGCAAAGAGCTTATGATTTTGTGGAACCATGCATCCGTGAAAGTATTGGATGTACGCCATCAGATCGTGCAGCCAGGTGAAAAAATAACGGCTTATCAGCTCCCGGCCAGCGTGTTTTTGTTTACGGTTCGAGGTCGAGCAGTCGTGCAGCTCAATGATGTGATGTACCCGGTCCATACATTTCATGTGATTCATGGGGGCAAAGGGCTGACTCTCAACGTAAGCGTTACGGATAACGAATGGGAATCCTACATCATTTTCTATAAAGCAATCATTCCGTTGCCAAGTCGTCAGGAAATCATGAATCTCCTGAAATCCCGCAACTGGTTTTTGTCTCCTTATTCTATTGTGCCACAGCAGCCTATCACTCTGTTGGACAAGTTGGATCATCTACGGTCCGTTTGGAACAGCGGGGATGAGGATGAATTGAGACAATTGCGGGCCAAAGGATGGTTTCATCTGTTTATTTGCGAGCTGCTTGATCAGATGGATGAGCAAGAAGAGGGGATTACCCAACATGATCTCGTTTTCCTTGCGAAGCAATACATCCATCAACACTATGTGGAACCAATCACGCTGGAGGCAATCGCTCAGACGTTGAATTACAGCATTCCGTACTTGTCGAAGCAGTTCAAGCGTCAGACGGGTCATAGTCCGATCGATTATATGATTGGTGTGAGACTCGAAAAGGCAAAGGACTTGTTGGTTCGTACGGATGCCACTCTTCAGGAAGTGGCGGAAGGTGTCGGGTATACGGATTTCTCCTATTTCATCAGAGCCTTCAAAAAATATACGGGTCTGACTCCCGGACAATTCAAGGAGCAAGCATTGTACGTTGATGAAGGCTCAGAATATCCTATGAAAAGGCTAAGATCAGAACTTGTCTTCCTATCGAATGAAACATACAATCTGATTGTTGTTGAAAATTATTCTCAGAGGGATAGGGGAATAGACGTGAAAGGAAGAATGCACAAGCTCGTGCTGGGGCTTGCTTTGTTACTCAGTGCATGTTCAGGTACAACGACAGGAAGTAGTGGAACGCAGCATGCTACACCCGTTGCGACTTCGGCGACAGAGGCGACTTCACAACCGACAGAGCAACAATGGCCGCGAACGTATGTGGATGCACTCGGAAAAGAAGTAGTGATTCCCAAAGAGCCGAAGCGCATTGTCGTGACTCATTTCGGGATGATGGAATACTTTTTTGCGTTAGAAACGCCACCGATTGCGTCTACACTTGCTGACCGCATGCTGACTACTTTTGAAACGTTGAAGCCAGCATAAAGACAAGTCCGTAACGTTTTTACGGGCGGCAGGTGATGGAAGCACTTTTTATGTACTGGACGACAATGACGTTTCGTATGCATACGACCAAGAAACAGGCTTGGGAATGAAGTCTCCGGGGCAGTACAAGCTGGAGGGCGATGTGATTTCACTGGAGGGTGTCACGGTTCTTAATCCAGATTATATTTTCGTGGTCGATCATGCGGACAGAATGGATACAACGATGGCGGAGTTAAACCAAAGCAAAGTATGGCAATCGTTAAAAGCCGTAAAAGAAAAGCATGTATTCCCGTTGGATGTATCGATTAGTACGAAAGGACCGTTGGCGATCAAGTATGCGACGAATAGGGTACTCGAATACATGTCCACCAACGAAAGCTTTTGAGGAGGAAGGGAGAATGCAACCTATCGTGGAGCAGTTCCAAAACCGCAAGCTCACAATCTATTTACCTGAAGGGCTATTATCAAAGCGAAGAGCGTTACGCGGTTGTCTATTTGCAGGATGACGGTGATTTGATTGACCCGAAAGATAGTGATGTTCTTCGGAAGAGTAGAGAATTAACCGCGACAACTCAACTGCCAGGCTTGTTATTTGTCGGTATTGAATCGTTCGACCGAAATGATGAGTATACGCCGTTTGTGTCGCCGAATATTTTTGAGCCGGGGACCGGCAAGCAGTTTGGCGGAAACGCTTCTGTTTATGCCGATTTTCTCGCCAATGGATTGAAGCCGTACATCGACAGCAAATACCGCACATTACAGGAGCGAGAGTACACCGGGATCATGGGTTTTTCCTTTGGGGGACTCATTTCCGTCTACATAGGGTTACGCTATCCCGATGTTTTTGGACGGGTTGGCAGCTTTTCCGGCTCCTTCTGGTTCCCGGGGATCGTAGATTGGATCGAGCAGCTCACCATTCGTGATACAGGCCAGCGCCTTTACATGAATTTGGGTCATGCGGAGGGCTCCGGTCGAACGAACGGACAGCAATGGATGGTGCCAAATAGCAAAAGAGTTTATCAATATTTGCTGCAAAATGGTTTTCATGAGGACTCGATCCGACAGGTAATTTATGAGAGCAACTTCCACTCGTTTGACTTGGGTGTGCAATACGTACCAGAAGCACTGCAATGGTTGTTCAACGAGGAGTAGTCTCGTTCAGACGTACCACGTTGACAAGGTGAGGTTATACGCTTACAATGACCGTAAATTATGACACCACCGTAGGGGGATTTTTTCCATGGACGCTTTAGCGTTAGAAAAAAAAGCCCAGCGCAACGCTGAGTTACGTGAACGACTGCTGCAGCTGAAGAAAGAGCGTAATGCCATCATTCTTGCTCACTTTTACCAACGTCCCGAGATTCAGGAGGTCGCTGACTTCATTGGAGATTCCTTTGGATTGGCGCAAAAAGCGAAAGAAACGGATGCCGATGTGATTTTGTTCTGTGGCGTTCACTTTATGGGAGAAAGTGCAAAAATTCTCAATCCCCAGAAGACCGTCATTATTCCCGATGAACGGGCTGGCTGTCCGATGGCGGACATGGTGAACGTAGACGGGCTCCGCAAGCTCAAGGCACAGCATCCAAATGCAAAAGTAGTGGCTTACATCAATACTTCTGCGGATGTCAAAGCAGAAACTTACATCTGCTGTACGTCGTCCAACGCGAAGCGCGTGATCGAGTCGATCGACAGTGACGAGATCATTTGGGTGCCGGACAAAAACCTCGGCCACTATGTATCCCAATTCACGGACAAGAAAATGATTATTTGGGAAGGGTACTGCAATACGCATGACCAACTGTCTGTAGAAGACATCATGACGTTGAAGCAGCAACACCCTGAGGCTGTGGTTGTCGTTCATCCGGAGTGCCGCCCAGAAGTGGTATCCCTGGCTGACTACGTTGGTTCCACGACCGGAATTTTGAAATACTGCCGCGAGTCTTCGCATAAAGAGTTTATTATCGGAACGGAAGACGGCACACGCTACATGCTGGAAAAGGACAGCCCGGACAAAACGTTCATTTTCGCTTCCAAGTACCTCGTTTGCCCGAATATGAAGGTGAACAACCTGAAAAAGTGCGTCGAGGCGCTGGAGAATATGAAGCCGGAGATTTTTGTTCCGAAGGATGTTGCTGATGCGGCACGCGCTTCCTTGGAGCGCATGCTTGCGGTAGCTCCTGCTTAAGGGACAGTCTGATAAAAATGCAAAAAGGGAGTAGAGCTCAGAGGGCTTTACTCCCTTTTTCTATTAGGAGGCTTTGGTCAAAGGCTGGATGTCTTTTCGTCGGTAAATGTTCAAGACGAGTCCTATCAAGGCCATTTGCAATACGGTATGCACGATTCCAAAGCCAACGAATGGTAGATTCACAGTGATAGGGGGAGCCAGACCGACAGTCATGAAAATACCCCAGAAAAACGGCGTGAAAAAGAGTACAACCATACCGGATAAAAGCAAGGATCCGTATACATCTTTTACTCGTCTGATGGCATGGAGCAAACGAAGCAACAGCATAACGCCCAGAATGAAAAAAGCTATCCCTACAATTGGTCCAAAGATATACACCATGTAGGCAAAAATATAGTCAGATTCAAGGGCGGGCAATGCATCTAGAGAGGCACCGAAGCCTTGTCCCCATAAGGTAGCTGACTGGATGGCTTTCAAGGATTGAATGATGATATATCCTCTTCCATCCGGCTCGAGGTACGGATTCAGGAAGTAAAACAGACGATCTAGCTGATAAGGTTTAGCGAACAGGTAAACCCTCCCTCCGACATACGCGAAAATCATAGTGAGGAAGCTCAGTATAACAAGCTTTCTAGGCTTAGCGGCAATCACGAGCGCGATGTAGCCACCGACATATAAGAGAACGGCAAATTCGTATTTGCCTAACGTGAGAAGAAGGCAAGGGGGTAAGAAGTACGAAATCACTTTTACGATGGTGTAGCGATTGTGCGCTTTCCACTCTGTGAAAATTCCTGCGAGGGCTACGATGAACAGGAAGGGACTGATTCCAATGAAATGGAGTGGAGAATCTCCGATGTTCAGATACTGGATACCGGCTATAGGACTCCCTGTGAGCAGTGTATATAGGAGTAAGATCATCGTGCCGTAATACAGAAACTTACTATATCTCTTTAATTTACTGTAATCCCAAAAGAGAATCGCCACGAGGACGACTGTTCCGATCATGATACCGACTAGTTGTCTCCCGATCAAATTACGATTATCTTCCGCAATATGAAGAGAATACAGGGTAACCAGCCCGATAGCGAGCAGGATTCCCACAATCGAAACAATTCCCCACTCCATCCGCGGTTTATGCGCCTGATGGAGGTGACGCCCTACATCGACAGGATCACCCATCTCCGCAATCGCAATTCGAGTCGCTTCATCTTCCACATACCCAGCCTCACGATAATCCGCGATCTTTTCGGCGAAATGATTCTCCAACTCTAGCGTAATGGCTGCATGAACCTCTTTGTTTTTGATCTGATCGCAAACTTCTTCTATGTAACGCGCAATTCGCTTGTTTTCGCTCATGTTGCCTGCCCTCCCAACACGGAGTCAACAGCGGTACGAAAAGATTCCCACTCCTGTTTTTTCTCTTTGAGATGCTTCTTGCCTTCGCGGGTGATTTGATAGTATTTGCGTTTTCGCTCTCCTTCACCTTCGCTCCAAAACGCCTCGACCTTTCCTTCAGACTCAAGGGTATGAAGAATGGGATAGAGGGTGCCTTCCTTGAGCGACAGCACACCGTTCGAGCTCGTTTCCATCGTCTTGATCATCTCATAGCCGTACATTGCCTTTTGTTCCAGCAAGGTAAGAATGAGAATGACCGTACTGCCTTTCATCAACTCTTTGTTAACTGCCATAGCTACCTCCTTATACCTCGGATTTCGATACCTCGAATATCTATGTATCATTCTATTCCATAAAAGGGAAAAAAGAAAGACTTCCTCATCGGGAAGTCTTGTTATATGTGTTTAGGAAGGCATCGGGGTAGGAGTTGGTTTTCCATAGCCTTGCCCATAGGTTTGATCTATGTAGGTACGAATTTCTTTTGTAGATTTGCCTTCTTCTTTCATCTTGCCGGAAATAACGGCGATTTCCATGCATACGCCGCAACGAGTGCCGTGGTCATCCCAGACAATGGAGCCATCAGACTTTTCTTCTTTGATGAAGCAGTTGCCATTATGCTCGTGTCCAGCACTTTCACCACAACCACAATAGCATGGAATGGATTTGAGCAACTCACGATTTGCGGCAGCAACTTTGTAGGATCCGATAATGACAGGGTCTTGGTTGTCTAAAAATTTTGGTAGCTGATCAGCGGAAGCAGTCAATTCCTGCAAATCACCATTGGGGGCGTGCTGCGTGTGATCGCTATGATTCTGTTCAGCTTGATCAGTAGAGCCACAGCCGGCAGTAAGCAGAGCTGCGGTGATAAAAGTAATGGCTAACCATGAGTTACGTTTCATCTTGGACATACCTCCTGCCAGTTATTTTATCATAATGAGATGGAGAAATTGTGAAGCTGGGAGAGAAGATGAACACTTATGATGTTTAAATCGGAATAAATCCTATTTACTTTTTGGGCGCCTCTCCGTATAATGAAAAACGACGAGAGCGTAAATCGGAATCATTTTGAATTGGAGCAGGAGGAAATATATATGAAAAGAGCTATGTTGGCAGCCCTAAGTTTCATTACGGCAGTGGGGCTGGTGGGATGTGGAGCAGCGAACGAAACGGCTGGTACTCCGCAAACTGGCAGTGACGCGTCCGGGAAGCCAAAAGTATACACGACGATTTATCCCTTGGAATATGTAGCGAAGCGAATCGGCGGTGAACACGTGGAGGTAACGAATCTGGTTCCCGCTGGCGTAGAGCCTCACGACTACGAGCCAACTGCAAAAGACATGGTTGCTCTGGCCGGAGCAGATATTTTCGCCTATAACGGCAGTGGTTTGGAGCTGTGGGTAGAGAAGGCTGTAACCAACCTCGATAAAAACAAGACAACGATCGTTAATGCGACGGAAGGTCTCGAGCTGATTAGTGCAGCTGAACATGAGCATGAAGGAGAAGGACACACAGAAGAAAGTCACGCAGAAGAAGCAGGGCATGATCACGGCGATCTGGACCCTCATGTATGGCTCGATCCGATGCAACTGAAGGCACAGGCAGAGAAGGTCAAAAATACGCTCGTACAAAAGGATCAAGCGCACGCTGCCGATTACGAAAAAAACTACACACAACTAGCAACAGACCTGGAGCAGCTGGATAAAGAGTTCAAAGATATGGTTACGCAAGCGCCAAAGAAAGAATTCATGGTTTCTCACAGCGCATTCAGCTATATGGCAAAACGCTACGGGCTGGAGCAAGTAGCAATCTCTGGGGTCAATCCTTCTGATGAGCCATCCACAGCAGAGTTGAAGCGCTTGGTGGAGCATGTAAAAGAACACAACATTTCTTATGTGCTGTTCGAGACGTTGGTTTCTCCGAAGGTAGCGGAAGTAATTGCGAAGGAAGCTGGCGTGAAGACAGCCACGCTCAATCCGTTGGAAGGTTTGACGGAAGACGACGTGAAAGCAGGTCGCGATTACTTGTCCATCATGCGCGACAATATGAATACATTAAAGACTGCACTCCAATAAGCTTTCCCTCGAAAAGATGTCGCTTCCCAGGCGGCATTTTTTCGTTAGTAGGATGCTTGTGGTTCGGGCAAAATCGTAGTACGATGAAAGGAATCAAATAAGAACAAATCCGATTTAAGGGATGGATATTTCATGGAACCAAATAAACAAGAGGTGCCTGTCATTAAGCTCACAGGCGTCTCCTTTCAATATGAAGACAAACAGGTTCTCGATGAGGTTGAATTCACACTGGAGCGCGGAGACTTTGTGGGCATCGTCGGGCCGAATGGGTCAGGAAAATCTACGCTGATGAAGCTAATTTTGGGTCTATTGACGCCAAACAAAGGAACAGTAGAGCTGTTCGGGCAACCACTATCCAAGTTTCGTGAATGGAATCGCATTGGATACGTCGCTCAACAGGTCGCGCATGGAGCGGGTGGATTTCCGGCGACAGTACGAGAAGTCGTGTCATCTGGATTGGTCGGTAAAGTAGGCCTTTTTCGCAGACTGACGAAACAGCACCATGAGAGTGTACGAGCTGCGGTGGAGCGAGTCGGCTTGTTGGAGAAGCTGGATCAACGTATCGGCAACTTGTCCGGTGGGCAATTGCAGCGCGTATTCATAGCGCGTGCTCTTGTAGC
The DNA here is from genome assembly GCF_013332445.1 of Brevibacillus sp. HB1.1. Lineage (NCBI taxonomy): Bacteria > Bacillati > Bacillota > Bacilli > Caryophanales > Paenibacillaceae > Brevibacillus > Brevibacillus sp. HB1.1. The sequence goes on from NZ_JABMIV010000016.1 coordinate 93,407, forward strand.
TGAACCGGAGCTGTTGATCCTCGATGAGCCAACAGTCGGGGTCGATCAGGAATCGATCGATCAATTTTACAGCTTGCTTCGTTCGCTGAAGGAAGAGAACGGATTGACGATGATGATCGTCAGCCACGATGTGGGAGTCATGTCGCAATGGGTGACCAAGGTGGCTTGTGTGCAGAAGAAAATTCACTTCCACGGAACAGCGCACGATTTTGAGCATAACCAAGAAAAAATCTTGCAAAGTATGTACGGTGATTCGGTCAGACTGCTGTCTCATCATCATTAAGCTTTGTAAATAGGTAAGAAAGAAGGAATATGCACATGCTTGCTGATTGGTGGCAGTATGACTTTTTGCGGTATACCCTGTTTTCAGGGATTTTAATTGGTCTGATCTGTCCTATTTTGGGCACGTTTCTTATTGTTCGTCGCTTGTCGATGATGGCAGATGGCTTGTCACACGTCACGCTTTCCGGTGTAGCTGCCGGGATGCTCATTTCCAAAAAGGTCGCTTTCTTCTCCGCAGTCAATCCGCTGTTTTTCGGAATGTTGTTTGCGGTGATCGGTTCGTTGTTCATCGAGCGGCTGCGTAAGGTGTACAAAGCGTATCAGGATTTGGCGATTCCGATTATTTTGTCCGCGGGACTTGGGCTATTTACGGTATTGATCAGTATCGCAGACGGTTTTAATGCAGATTTGTATTCGTACTTGTTCGGAAAAATCGTAACAGTGTCCATCGAAGACCTGTATGCGCTGATTGGTGTGGCAGTTGTTGTTTTAGGGACAGTTTTGTTGATTTACAAGGAGCTTTTCGCGGTCTCCTTCGACGAAGAATTCGCTCGCGTCTCTGGCGTGGCAAGGCGTTCGATCAACCTGTGGTTTATGGTGCTCGTCGCTCTGACGATTGCGGCTTCCATGCGTATAGTCGGTGTCCTGTTAATCTCGGCGCTGATTACGCTTCCGGTGGCTGCCAGTTTGCAAATCGCGAAAAGCTTTCGACAAACGATTTTCTTGTCGATTTTGTTTGCGGAGTTTTCCGTGCTGAGCGGTTTGTATTTTGCCTATCTCCTTGATTGGGCATCTGGTGGTACAATTGTACTGATGGCAGTACTGGTTATGCTGGTTGTATTGGGTGTAAAGAAGCTGCGGGTCGCTTTCCGGTAAGAGTTATCCGGATATGACAAAAGGAAGGAGTGTTTGTCGATGAAAGTAGAAGAAGCGCTGCAAATATTGAAAGAACATGGTTTCAAGTATACCGGCAAGCGGGAGGAGATGATTCGAATCTGCGCGGCCGAGAAGCGATACCTGTCTGCCAAAGATATTATGGAGAGAATCAAGGAGCAGTATCCAACACTCAGCTTCGATACCGTCTATCGCAACATTTCCACTTTTGTTGAGCTGGGGATTCTGGAAGAGACGGAGCTGGACGGGGAAGGCAGATTCCGTTTGGCCTGTTCGACAGATGGACACCATCATCACCATGTGATTTGTACGGAATGTGGAAAGACTTCTTCTTTGCCAGGATGTCCGATGAATATCATTTCTGCGGTACCGGAAGAGTTTCAAGTGACGGGGCACAAGTTCGAGGTATATGGCACGTGTAAGGAATGTGTAACGCATTCGAATTAATCGGATAGAGGGGAGTGCTCGCTTTTGCGGGCGCTCTTTTTTTGCATCTCCTTCAAGCGTGTATTTGCTATAATGGGTGGAAAATCATCAGTTACAAGAGAGAAGGGACACAGTCATGATTCCCCGTTATATTGTGGACTTTGATTTGCACACCTTACCTCGGATGAGGGCAGATGTAGCTGTTATTGGAGCAGGAATTGCTGGGTTGTATACGGCGTTGCAAACGAGTGAGTATGCGGATGTGGTGTTGATCAGCAAGAAGGGACTCGATGATAGTAACACACGCTGGGCTCAGGGAGGAATCGCTGCTGTAACAGCCCAATCAGATTCCCCCGCCCTTCATCGACAGGATACGTTAATCGCTGGAGCAGGTCTTTGCTCGTATAACGCTGTGGAAGTCCTGGTGCATGAAGGCCCTGATCGCTTGCATGAACTGATTGCATATGGAACGGAATTTGACCGAGATGAACAAGGGCAGTACGAGCTAACACAGGAAGGCGCGCATAGCAAACGACGAATTTTGCATGCGAACGGAGATGCCACTGGGGCAGAGATCGTCCGTGCTTTGTCCAAGCGTGTGATGGAGCAGCCAAACATTCAGGTTTTGGAATATCATTTTGCAGTGGATGTCATCACGCAGGATGGCGAATGCGTGGGTGTCCTCGTGCGGAAGCCGGATGGCGAATTGTTTTTTCTGGAAGCAAAAGCAACGGTGCTGGCTACAGGAGGTGCAGGTCAGCTTTACCGTTATACGACGAATCCGCAAATCGCTACGGCAGATGGGATCGGCATCGCGTATCGGGCGGGTGCTCGCATTAAAGATGTGGAATTTATCCAGTTTCATCCGACTGCGCTTTACTATCCGGGAGCCCCGCGCTTTTTGATTTCGGAAGCCGTTCGTGGGGAGGGTGCCATTTTGCGCAACAGCAATGGTGATCGTTTCATGGACAAGTACCATCCGCAAAAAGAGCTGGCGCCGCGTGATATTGTCGCCCGGGCGATTGTTTCTGAGATGGAACAGACGAAGTCTACGTTCGTGTATCTCGACATCACTCACGAATCGGAAGAGCTTATTAAGCGTCGTTTTCCGACGATTTATAATTTTTGCTTACAATACGGGCTCAATATGGTGACAGATTGGATTCCGGTAGCTCCGGCTTGCCATTATATTATGGGCGGAGTTCAGACTGACTTGAACGGGGAGACCTCGACGAAGCGGCTTTTTGCATGTGGAGAAGCATCCTGCACAGGGGTACACGGAGCGAATCGACTGGCCAGCAACTCATTATCGGAAGCGGTTGTGTTCGGTCACCGGATAGCGGAGCGGATCAAGCAGCTGGCTGATTTGCAGAGTATTCATCCCTTCCAGATTGTTTCCAAGCAAAAACTGCCCCAAACGTTCAATACACGTGAACAACGATTGAAAATGCAAAAGCTCATGCTGCGGCACGTCAGTGTGAAGCGCGACGAAAAAGGATTAACGAAAGCACTAGAAGAGCTTGCGCGAATGGAGCAATACTATCAGTACGAGCCTGAGAGCCTGGAAACGTTTGAATTCTTCAATCTGCTGAATGCTGCCGTCCTGACAACGAGAGCGGCACTGATGCGGGAAGAAAGTAGAGGCGGGCATTATCGTACTGATTTTCCGAATAAAGATGACTTGCTATGGCGGAAGCATTTGATCCAGTCCGTAGAAGATGGTGTCCAAGAGGAGTGTGAGAAGCATGATGTGGAATAAACGGGAGCTTCAGCGAAAAATAGAGGAATGGCTACAGGAAGATGTAGGATTTGGTGATGTGACGACGCTGAGCACGATTCCTGAATCGGAGCGGGGTATCGGCATTTTATATGCGAAAGAAGCGGGAATCGTGGCAGGCTTGCCGATTGCGGAGCAAGTATTTGCCACGGTTGATTCTGCCCTCGTCTTTGAGGCAAAAGTAGAAGAAGGAGCACGAGTCGAGGTTGGTCAGCAGATCGCCGAAGTCAGCGGCTCGGTTCGTTCGATTTTGAGCGGAGAGCGGCTTGCTCTTAATTTAATGCAACGTTTGTCTGGGATTGCCACGAAAACGAGTGAATACGCAACGGCCGTCGCAGGGACGAAAGCACGAGTTGTCGATACGCGGAAGACTACGCCAGGGCTGAGGGCTTTGGAAAAGTACGCGGTTCGAGTCGGGGGAGGCTACAATCACCGTTTTGCCTTGTATGATGCCGTGATGATCAAGGACAATCATATCAAAGGAGCGGGCGGTATCGCGCAAGCTGTTGCAGCGGCCCGCGCAGTTATTCCCCATACGATGACAGTAGAGGTAGAGGCCGAATCGTTCGAACAGGTTCAGGAAGCATTGGCCGCTGGTGCAGATACGATCATGCTCGACAACATGACACTCGATCAAATGGTGGAAGCCGTGCAGTTTATCGATGGACGAGCCATTGTCGAGGCCTCTGGCGGTGTCAGTCTGGAGACGATTGGTGACATTGCAAAAACGGGCGTAGATATCATTTCGGTAGGGGCTCTGACTCATTCTGTCAAAGCGTTTGATATCAGCCTCGATCTGAATACGCGCAAGCGATAAGGAGCGAGCTCGATGTTATTGGTGATAGATATAGGCAACTCCAATATTGTGTTGGGCTTGTATGAAGGCGACGAGCTCCAACACCATTGGAGAGTGTCCACAGATCGTAACAAAACGGAAGACGAGTACGGCATGCTCGTCAAAAGCTTGTTTGGTAGCGTGGGGCTTGGCTTTGAACAGGTGAGAGGCGTTATTATCTCGTCTGTCGTTCCACCTCTAAACCTCACGATTGAACGCATGTGTGGGAAGTACATGCAACAAAAAGCGTTGATTGTCGGACCGGGTATCAAGACGGGATTGAACATCAAGTATGAGTATCCGCGAGAGGTAGGCTCCGATCGAATCGTGAACGCTGTTGCTGCGATTCATCATTATGGTGCACCGCTCATTGTTGTCGATTTTGGTACGGCGACGACCTTTTGCTATGTCGACGAGCGGGCACAATATTGGGGAGGGGCGATTGCTCCCGGTATTGGGATATCAACTGAGGCACTCTTCACTCGTGCTGCCAAGCTGCCGCGAATCGAAATCGCCAAGCCTGCAAGTGTAGTCGGTCGTAATACGATAGCGGCGATGCAGTCCGGCATTTTCTATGGGTTTATCGGTCAGGTCGAAGGCATTGTACGTAGAATCATGGATGAATACGGTACGCGACCTACCGTAGTTGCTACGGGAGGGATGGCAGCGCTTTTTGCCAATGAGACGTCTTGTATTCATGTCGTGGATCAGAACCTTACCCTTAAAGGACTTCGTTTGATTTATGAGCGGAATCAATCATAGTGGATGACGAACGTATTTGCAGAAAAACATTTCAGGATCATCTGGATCTAGGTGAGTCAGGGTTCCGCAGTGAGCGTATCCGAGTTTTAGACAGAGACGTTGCATTTTTTCGTTGGAAAGGTTAGTGGAAGTGAACAATTTCTCCGTAGGGGAGATCGTTTCCAGATAGTGCATCATCTCCTCGCCAACCCCGCGTTTTTGATAGTGAGGGTGAACAATGAGTAGGTGAATAAAGCTGTTCTTAAAAAACGATTGATTGATGATGGCAAAACCGACGATATTCATATCGATTAACGCCACGTAGCAATGCCCTTGCTCGATGGCTTCTTGAAGTTCAGGTGAACGACTGGTTGAACCGAGCACCTTTGAATCAATCATACAGACAGCAGGAATGTCTTGAGGAGTAGCGAGACGGATTGAGGTCATCGATTTCAAATCCTTTCTACTTGTAAATCGTTGCTAATGTTGTATGGAATGGAAAAAGGGTGTTAAACTATTGGTAGAGATATTGAATGTCTGACATATAATAAAGGAGCCAATACCGTTGCAGCGGCAAGGCTCCTGAGACAAGTAGCTGTGGAACACCCACGGCGCGCATGATACTAAAACAGCGAATCCACCGTCAGGCGGTCAACCTTAGGCGGTGGGTTTTCGCTTGTTACGCCACTTTCTTATCCATCGGTAGAGCTTCCTGCAGCTAAACCAGAGGCTTAGCAAGGTTGCCAGTACTTTTAGGAAAAGGTAAAGCGTGCCGAGCGAGACCATCAGCATCACCCCCTTTACAGGAAGCTGTGCCGTGGTCTTCCACCGCCAGTCTTGTCTTGAGTTAAATTATACCATTTGAACATTCCTTATGGTGAGATCTCTTGTTAGTGTAGTTACGAGCTGGCTCGACAAAAAGAGTGACCTTCAGCGAGTAACATAGCGACTGACAGGTAATGATATATACGTGTTTCACATCCGTGGATGGGGACAGAGAAAAAAGTTGAGATTTTCAATACTTTTCGTTGACAGCACATGCTCCACGCGCTACAATGGCTATTGTGCCTAGCAGAAAAGTTATGTCACATTGAACTTTTTAAGTTTCTTTAAAAAAGTTCTTGCGTTTCAGATGAAAGCATGCTAACATATGAATTCTGAAAGGCAAACAAGCGGATCGCTTTGATCCACTTCAAATATACGGATGGATGTCCGAGCGGCCGAAGGAGCACGATTGGAAATCGTGTAGGCGGTGTCGAACCGTCTCGTGGGTTCAAATCCCACTCCATCCGCCATC
>NZ_JABMIV010000017.1:0-71114 GCF_013332445.1 Brevibacillus sp. HB1.1
GTTTTGACTGGCTTTTTGTACGGTAAGTTTGGATAGTCTAATACTATATTAGCCTTGAACAGCACAACAGAGCCCGTACAATCTTTAGTTCCCATGGATTAAGCACAAGTATGTCAAAAAGAGTAAGGAAAAAATGAAATATTTCAACGAATAATGATACACATTTTGACATACAGAATAAGGTTTGTTTCCTGATGTGTCATAAAGCATGCTTTTTGACAGTGTTCAGAATTATGCTTACTCTTTGCAGCTAAAGATGCTGGTGGATGAACTGCGTGATCTTGAATTCGGATAGGTACCTTTTTCGCTTGTTTCGGCAACGCTTTAGTAGAAGATTCGATTGACTAGAAAAATACACCAAATATTGGAGGCAGCCAAGCGAACATAACTTCTACTAACCATTCCGACACAGTAGTTATCTCTGAATACCACTATACACAAAGGGCAGAATATACATGTTCATTTAACTGGAAGGAGGTCGTTACATAATGGATAGGCAAACACTGGCTGCACATGAATCACTTGAAATCCATGAAGCACTCAACTTCAAGACACTCTGCCTTGCCAAGTCTAAATTGATGCAAGGCATCGTATTCGATCAGGATCTAAAAGCATTGATGCAAAAAGACGTAGAACAAACTACGCAAGCAATTGCTGAGCTACAGGCAGTCTATCAGAAAGCTCCATTCCAAGCCCCGGTTCCGCAAAATCGCCCTACTCTTATATTGAATTGAAGGTGATACTCGAATGAATAACGATTATCAAGATCCGATTAATGCGTTACACATGCCGGAGATGGCTGATATGACGTTTGCCATGGATTTCCTCGTCCGTTCCAAAGAGGGCGTCCGAAACACGGCAATCGCCCTGACAGAAACAGTATCCCCTGAGGCTAGAGCGGTACTTCGCAAGCAGCTCCACCAAGGGATCGCTATCCATCAAGAAATTGCTGAGCTCATGATTAGTAAAAAATGGTTCCACCCTTACGAACTCAATGAACAATATCAATTGGACCAGCTTTCGGCCTTGAACACCATCCAAATTGGACAAATGAAGCTTTTCCCTGAGGATACCTCGCGCAAAGGCATGTTCGATCGGACGCCAGATGAACAATAATATTGGAGGAACAATGGATGAAAGCTGTTACATATCAGGGCATTAAGAACGTCGTGGTAAAAGAAGTTCCAGATCCAAAGATCGAGAAACCCGACGATATGATTATCAAGCTGACCAGCACAGCAATTTGCGGATCTGACCTGCATTTAATCCACGGAATGATTCCGAATTTGCAAGAAGACTATATCATCGGCCATGAACCAATGGGTATTGTTGAAGAGGTTGGCCCGGGCGTAACCAAGCTGAAAAAGGGAGATCGCGTCATTATTCCATTCAATATTGCCTGCGGGGAGTGCTTCTACTGCAAGAACCAGTTAGAAAGCCAATGCGATAATTCAAATGAGAATGGGGATATGGGTGCTTACTTCGGCTATTCAGGCACGACTGGCGGTTATCCTGGAGGACAAGCCGAGTATTTACGGGTGCCCTTCGCAAATTTCACCCATTTCAAGCTCCCTGAAAACTGCGAAGTGGAAGACGAAAAGCTGTGTCTGATCGCCGATGCCATGACGACCGCTTACTGGAGCGTTGATAATGCCGGTGTGAAAAACGGAGATACAGTCATTGTTTTGGGCTGCGGTCCAGTGGGACTTCTTGCACAAAAGTTTTGCTGGCTGAAGGGCGCAAAACGTGTAATCGCGGTCGACTATGTCGATTACCGCTTGCAGCATGCAAAGCGTACGAACAATGTGGAAATCGTAAACTTTGAGCAAGAGAAAAATATTGGAAGCTATCTGAAGGAAATGACAAAGGGTGGCGCTGATGTTGTCATCGACGCTGTTGGTATGGACGGGAAAATGTCCGATTTGGAGTTTCTCGCGAGTGGCCTAAAACTGCAAGGGGGCGCAATGGGTGCGGTGGTTATCGCTTCTCAAGCCGTGCGGAAGGCTGGCACGATTCAAATTACCGGTGTCTACGGAGGACGATATAATGCGTTTCCTCTTGGCGACATCATGCAACGCAATGTCAATATTCGTTCGGGACAAGCCCCAGTCATCCACTACATGCCGTATATGTACGAACTCGTGACGTCAGGCAAAGTGGATCCCGGCGACATCATCACCCACGTTATCCCTTTGAGCGACGCGAAGCGCGGATACGAAGTGTTCGATACGAAGACGGACAACTGCATCAAAGTTGTTCTAAAGCCTTAACTAGATCGTGGAAAGGGAGGCTGTCCTTCGATGGCATATGGATTGCACGAACAGCTGGAGGTTCATGAGATTGCTGCTTTTAAAACCATTTGCTTGACCAAATCCAAGACCATGCAAGCATTGGTTGCGGACGAAGCGTTAAAACAAATTTTAGCCGATGATGTTCATGTATCTACTAGACAGCTTCAGGAGCTGAGCTCGTTGCTAACAAATGCAGCTACATAGGAGGTGGAAGACAAGATATGGCTGGTATTCTTCAAGATATGATCGGCATGGGTGGCATGACGGATCAAGTAGTGGCAATGGACTTGCTAATCTCAGCCAAGAGTGGTGTGAGAAATTACGCCATGGCTCTAACCGAAACAGGCACTCCGGAAATAAAAGCTACGCTTACCAAACAATTGGAAGAAGCGATTGATTTGCACGAAAAAATTAGTACGTACATGATCGAGCAGGGCTGGTACCACCCTTGGAATGTTAACGAGCAGATTAAGTTGGATCAACAGAATATCCAAACAGCGTTGAATTTGCCATAAATCACCCTTCGAAGTGTGCTTTTTCTCACAAGAAGACCAGCATGGGCGTCATTTCTACGGTGGAAGTTGGAAGGGGGGACCCGGAAAACATCCAGGTAAAAAAATGATTCCGGCTTCATTTTATGAGACAGTAATATCCTTTTTATTTCCTCACGCTGTGAAAATGTTAGAGACGCCATGGGCGTCTTTTTTCATTATCGCTGATAATCAAAAAAACAACCGAATGTACCTTCTGTCGCGTGATCGTGAAGGGCCATAGAGTTAGTACTTCTTACAGTGAATGACATAGATTCATCTATTCTCGCTAATTCATTTTGAAGTATTTCAAGATCATCTAAATCCATTTCGCTTTTTTGTACGACCTTATTCCAAACTTGCAAAGTATCTTACCAATTAAGTAAATTGAACTAATAACAAATAACATCGGCAATAATGACTATATGGCTCAATCCACGTAACATACGATTCTTGTTTTTACATGGGGTTACGATGTGTTTCGTAGATCAACCGTATATAGATATTTTGAAACCAGGGGAGGATTAACATTGAAGGTTTTAGTAGTAGAAGATGACAAGACCATTGCAGATGGTTTGCACTATTCGCTTTCCAGTGAGGGTTATGAAGTCGTTCTTTGTGAAGGGAAACAAACGGCAATTGAAACAATTAAGCAACAACGTTTTGATATTTATTTACTGGATTTAACTTTGCCAGATGGTAATGGCTATGAGATTTGCGAATATGTAAAAGAAAATCAGGAGGCACCTGTCATCTTCTTGACGGCGTGTGATGATGAAATCAATGTGGTTCGGGGGTTAGATATGGGAGCAGACGACTATATCACAAAGCCGTTTCGTATTCGGGAGCTGATTAGCCGAATGAAGTCATCCCTTAGGCACTATCAAAAAGACCATACCCCGACTGACAACGTGAAGATTGGAAATGTTGTCGTAAATACGAAACTGGCTAAAGTGTACAAAGGAACCGAGGAAGTGATGCTGACTGCTTTAGAATACCGTTTACTGTTGGCATTCATAAATAATAGAGGGCAAGTTCTGTCCAGAAATCAGTTGTTAGAGGGCATTTGGGATCTAGATGGTAACTTTATCAATGACAATACCCTTTCTGTCTACATTAAGCGGCTTCGAGAAAAGTTGGAGGATGATAGCCAGAATCCCAAAGTGATAGAAACCGTACGCGGACTTGGCTATCGAATGAGTGGAAGTCATGCTTAAAAACAAAGAAATACGGAAGTTATGTATGTATAGCGTGCTTATTTCCATCATGGGGATCACAATTCTTTGGATAATCGATTGGAGAGCGGGGATTGTGGCGATTGCCATGGTATTTCTGCTCCTTTCCTGTTTTTTCCTGTTTACCCGCAAACGCTATCAGGACATCAGTAAGCTTGCTTATTATTTGGCTTCTGTCTATTCAGGCCAACCCACGATGGATATTAGGGATAACGTTGAGGGTGAATTGAGCATTCTGAAAAATGATATTTATAAAGTCACATTAACGTTGTCTGAGCAGTCTACTCTTCTGAAAAAGGACAAACAATACTTGGCAGATACTCTTTCGAACATCTCCCATCAACTAAAAACGCCACTTGCCTCCATGTTTGTCATGGCTGATTTGTTAAACAACCCGAGTCTGCCAAAAGACAAGAGGGAGGAGTTCTTAGGCAAGATTATCAATCAGCTGAAGCGTATTGAATGGCTCGTGACTTCATTGCTCAAGCTGTCCAAAATCGATGTGCAGAGCGTTATTTTCAAGAAGGAATCCGTATCTGTCAAAAAAATGATAAACAAGGCATTAGAACCACTCCTTGTCCCCATGGAATTAAAAAATCAGGAGCTTTCTTTTTCCTGTAAAGAAGACCTTTTCGTGTATGGAGATGAAAACTGGACGGTAGAAGCCATTTTGAACGTAATTAAAAACGGGATTGAGCATACACCGGTTGGGGGACGTATTGCTATTTCGTGTGAGGAAACAGCATTGTATACACAAATTGTCATTGCCGACAGTGGCGAGGGGATTAGCCCGGAAGATGCTCCACACATTTTTGAACGATTTTATAAAGGGAAGAATGCTGGAGCGGATAGTATTGGAATAGGGCTAGCAATGTCAAAAACAATCTTGCAAAGTCAAAACGCCGATGTGTTTATGGAAAGCCAGATTGGTGTAGGCACAGCATTCAAAATCAAATTCTACAAGCAAATGATGTAGATGACAAAATTGTAAGATTGAATGTCACCGACGAGACATCTTTGGCAGCTATTCTATACGTAATAACGAATCTAGGAGGTTCATGATGGAGATTTTGCGAGTAGAGAACCTGTCAAAGACGTACGGTGATGGTGAAACAGCTGTTACTGCACTGAACGATATCTCATTTTCCGTACAAAAAGGGGAGTTTGTGGCGATCATTGGACCATCTGGTTCAGGGAAGTCTACCCTTCTACATATTCTGGGGGGCGTTGATACACCCACATCCGGTAAGGTGATTGTTGACCAGACTGATATGTACGCGATGAATGAAACGGCACTGGCCATCTTCAGACGCAGACAGATTGGGCTTATCTATCAATTCTACAATCTGATCCCTGTCCTTAATGTAGAGGAAAATATTACCCTACCATTGCTGTTGGACGGTAGAGAAGTAAATCAAGATATCTTTTCCGATATCGTAGAGACTCTAGGTCTTCAACAGCGATTAAAGCATCTGCCAAACCAGCTTTCTGGAGGACAGCAGCAGCGTGCGTCCATTGGCCGTGCATTGATTAGCAGTCCCGCCATTGTATTGGCTGACGAGCCTACGGGGAATCTAGACAGCAAAAACAGTGCTGAGATTGTGAAGCTCTTGAAAAAACTACACAAAGAGCGGCATCAAACCCTGATTGTTATTACACATGACGAAAACATTGCCTTACAAGCAGACCGTATTATCGGCATTCAGGATGGCAGGATTTCTAGAGATGAGGTGATCAGGCGATGAATATCGTAAATCAGCTCACGTTACGCTATATGAAGCAGAATAAGAGCCGTACTCTTGTTACAATCATTGGGGTTATCATTTCTGTCGCAATGCTTACAGCAGTATTTTCGATTAGTAGTTCTTTCATGGATATGATGCAGAGAAACACGATTGCCTACACTGGTAAATGGCAGGCAGCTTTTTTCGATGTTACAGGAGAAGATGTTGCGGTTATTACAAATACAGAAGCAATTGAAAGATACGACATTGACCAGGAACTCGGATTTGCACGACTTTCTAACTCTGCAAACAGGGCTAAGCCTTATTTGTATATTACTGGACACAGTAATCATGATGTAATAGGGATCAGCCCAATTGATGGGCGTTTGCCTCAGAATGAAAATGAACTGGCACTTTCATCACAGTTTCTTCAAACTGCCGGTGTTAGCTGGAAGGTTGGAGATGTAGTCACATTAGATTTTGGTAAACGTAGCTTGAATAAAGATGGTACGAGCGAGACGTTGGGCAACAATGATGCCTATCAATCAAAGGAAGTCTTTACGCCTACAAAAACGAAAACATACACCATTACCGGGATTGTTCAAGCACCAGCTAGAGAGCAGGATGCAATGGCTGCATACCGTGCATTTAGTGGTCTTTCAGAGGGTGCCTTGGAGGAGGGTTTTCCCTACACGGTAAGAGTTGAATATAAGGATTTTAAAGGTTTAGGGAATGACATTTATGAAACGAGTGACACGATCGCTAGTAAGGTGAGCGGAGTAAATAATCAAGGTAAATCTAATGGAGTAAAAATCAAGTACAACCGGGATCTTTTGCTTTATTCAGGGATTTCGAGTGATTCCCGCTTTCTTAACACCATGTATCTGGCAGTCCTTACCGTTGGAAGTATCATTCTGATTGGATCTTTCTCACTCATCTACAACGCGTTTTCGATCTCGCTTTCAGAGCGTAGTCGCACTTTAGGGATGTTATCTAGCGTAGGGGCAACCAAACAGCAAAAAAGGGCTTCTGTATTTTTTGAAGCTGCTGTGATCGGGGTCATAGCGATTCCAGCTGGGTTGTTTTTCGGGTCCATTGGTATTGGGGTTACTCTCCATTTGCTTAGTCCATTCATTCAAAAAATGTTTGTCGTTAGTGAACCGATGCGATTGGTGATAGAGCCGTACAGTATGATTGCTGTCATTTTATTTTCCATTTTGACGCTGCTCGTTTCTGCATGGTTTCCAGCAGTGAGGGCATCGAGAATTACACCGATAACTGCGATCCGCCAGACAAAGGATATCGAAATAAAAGGAAAAGATGTACGTACATCCAAAATGACCCGTAAGTTGTTTGGATATGAAGCGGAACTAGGATTAAAAAATCTGAAAAGGAATAAACACCACTATCGCTCAACTGTCTTTTCTCTTGCGATCAGTGTAATTTTGTACCTTGCAGCTTCTTCCTTTTCGTTGTATATGGATAAGTCCTATAATATGGCACAAGCACCGCTACCATATGATCTGTCCGTATACGCAAGGGGAGCCGATTGGGAAAGGGTACGTTCATTAACAAATGATTTGATGTCTGTCCAAAACGCAACAACAAAAGTGAAGACTCAACTTCTTTATAATGATCTATACCTCAACGAAAACGAGGTTACCACAGACATCTCCAGTCGCCATACTCTTAATCCAGATGGGAAATACAACATGTCTGCAAAGCTTGTTTCTCTTGATGAGGCTTCTTTTGCAGCGTACCTGCAATCCGCGGGGATTGATGCAAAGAAATGGGAAGGTGACGAGATTTCCGCCATACTTGTCAATCAGATCACCTTGAAGGAAAAACATAATTTTACAGATATCACTCAACTAACCGTACAAGAGGGATCAGAAATACCTCTCACTATGATTGAAGGAGCTAAAGTCCGAATTGCTTCTATCACGGATAAACGTCCACCTTTTATGCTACGATACGAGGAAGATGTTTCTAGCGTGACATTTGTCGTTTCTGAACGAGACTTTGACAAGCTACGAGAACTAGGTAACGATATGCTGACTGAGCAAATTTTCAGCGAGGTTGAATTTACAACAGGGCAGTCTGCGGCATTGGAAAATGAAATAAACCCAATTATTAACAGATATCCAGATGTATATGTCTATACGACCAATCTGATTGCGGAGCGTCAGGATGCACTGAATCGCGCCACAGTCACATCCGTATTCCTTTATGGGTTTGTGGTTCTCATCGGACTCATTTGCATGGCAAATATTATCAACACGATTTCGACAGGGATGGCCTTGAGAAAACGTGAGTTTGCGATGTTGGCTTCCATAGGCATGACACCAGAGGGCATGAAGAAAATGCTACGCTTCGAAGGATTCTTTTATGGAATGAAGTCACTTATTTACGGTTTACCGATTAGTTTATGCGTGATGTTTTTCATCTACATGAGCCTTAGCCGTAATTTTGAATTTGCTTTTACGTTGCCTTGGGCGAATCTCATCCTTGCAGGGATAGGTGTGTTTTTCATTGTGGGTACATCCATCCTCTATGCGACTAGAAAATATAAAGAACAGAGTATCGTTGAATCCCTGAAGAACGAAAATATCTAATGTAGAGGGTAATTTTGGGACTAGCGAAGAATGGTTATTCAAGCCATAAAAAAAGAAGGATAAAAATCACAACGATTTTCATCCTTCTTTTTGCTATTTTAATGATTTTTAACTACTTCTTGTCCCCGCACATTCCACGTAAGAGCAAAAACAAGAGCAGCCAATGCGCACGAAGCCGTCAGCAACATAAATCCTGCATCCCAGCCGGAGGCATCAACGATAACCCCCATCAATGCATTCGCTGTGACTGTACCACCCAGGTAACCAAACAGACCCGTCAGCCCTGCAGCGGTTCCGGCAGCTTTTTTCGGAACGAAATCAAGGGCTTGCAAACCAATCAGCATGACTGGACCGTAAATCAGGAAACCGATAGCGATCAGGCAAATCATATCGACCACGGAATTTCCAGGTGGGTTGAACCAGTAGACCAGAACAGCGATCAATACGCCGAGCATAAAGACAAACCCTGCGGGTCCACGGCGGCCCTTGAACAATTTATCGGACAGCCAGCCGCACAGGAGCGTTCCCGGGATACCTGCCCATTCGTACAGGAAGTAGGCAACGCTCGACTTGCTCATATCAAAGCCTTTTTCTTCACTCAAATAGGTCGGCGCCCAGTCCAGAACACCGTAACGGACGAAGTAGACGAAGATGTTGGCAATCGCGATTGCCCAAACCCATTTGTTGTTCAACACATATTTGAAAAGGATTTCTTTTGTGGAGAATTCTGTTTCAAACGTTTTCTTCTCCTTGTTTGGATAGTCATTGCGATATTCTTCAATAGGCGGCAGGCCGACTGACTGCGGCGTATCGCGAATTAAGAAATACGTAATGAATCCAAAGACAATGGCAACCAGAGCAGGCAGGACAAACACGCCTTCATACCCGGAAGAGGTATAACCCGAAAGTCCGGTGAACATTGCTACACCTGCAACAGCGAGGGGGGCCATCAAGCCTCCACCAACGTTATGGGCTACATTCCAAATGGCTGTTTTATTTCCTCTTTCACTTACACTAAACCAGTGTACGAGAACACGCCCGGATGGAGGCCAGCCCATTCCCTGGAACCAACCGTTCAGGAACAGCATCACAAACATGATCGAGACGGATGAAGTGAAGTAAGGAACAACGCCCATCAGCAAACTAATAAGTGCAGAAAGAATTAAACCGGCAGGCAAGAACATTCGCGGGTTGCTTCGGTCTGAAAAAATGGCCATTACAAACTTGCTGATCCCGTAGGAAATCGAAATGGCGGATAACGCAAAGCCGAGCTCTGATCTTGTAAATCCTTCTTTAATCAAATAAGGCATGGCGAGCGAGAAGTTTTTGCGGATGAGATAGTACGCCGCATAACCGATGAAGATTCCGAGAAACACCTGAAGCCTGAGCTTTTTATACTCAGAATCAATTTGTTCGTCAGGCAATCTGTCAATCGGCGGTGCAGGCTTAAACAGCTTGAGCATCTTATTCCTCCCCCTTAGTGATTTCTAACAATGATGGCGATACACGTAAAAAAACCCATACCTTAATGGCGCTTTCAAAAATGAAAGTGCCAAAAAGTATGAGTCTCCGAATCTCCATCATAGTTAACTTGTTAAGTGTATTCTATTATTCTGTGAAAACGTTGTCAACGAAGTTATTCTGGGTTATTTTTCCAAACAAAGATGCGATCTATAGCGAACGGTCATGTAATCGTATACGCTGGAAGTATGATATGTCTGTCTCTGTGGGAGGCAGGCTAAGAAAATTTTCCGCAAAAACGCGGTCGCACCTCTTCGAAAAAGCCTCGATAGAGGTTTTCTTATGTATACTTTATTCATAAAAATACATTTTTTCCAAATATAAGGATATCTTTATATTAGCTCATCTGTAAGAGGGGGGTTAAGCAAAGATGTAAATGACACTCTTTTTTGCACAAGTAAAAATGAAGGAGGCTTTGTTTGATGCATTTGATGAGAAAAGCAGGAGTTTTGGTAGTGCTGTCGCTTATCTTAATTTTTTCTATATTTCCGCAGTCTTCACACGCCATGACACCGTGGACTCCTAACACCGTATACAAGTTAGGAGACATGGTTACATACCAAGGGCAAGATTATAAATGTACATTTGCTCATACATCGCTTGTCGGATGGGAACCACCCAACGTACCGACACTGTGGCAACTGCAAGGTCCCTCTGCTCCCGATACCATTCCACCTACGTCCCCCACAAATCTTAGTGAAGTAGGGATATCAAGTAGTTCGGTCAGCTTATCTTGGTCAGCTTCTACGGATAACATAGCTGTTCAGGAGTATCTCGTCTACAACGGAGATACACTCGCTGGTACATCGAGTACAACTTCCTATACCGTGACTGGGCTTCTAGCAAATACGACATATTCATTCACGATACAGGCAAAAGATGCCGCAGGCAATGTATCCCCACCCAGCGCCTCGATAACCGTAACAACTTTATCTAAATCCCCAAATGAACCGGTATCCAAACGAGTTTTGATCGGCTACTGGCATAATTTTGACAATGGTTCTACGGTACTCAAGCTAAGAGATGTCTCAGATAAATACGATGTAATCAATGTTGCGTTCGCAGAACCAGTCGGTGGCGATCATGCGACAATGGGATTCGTGCCGTTCAATGCGTCGATTGAGGAATTTAAGTCGGATATCGCCTTCTTAAAATCAAAGGGTAAGAAGGTCCTCATCTCGATTGGCGGAGCGAATGGTACAGTAGAGCTGACGACGGAAGCTGCCAAACAAAATTTTATAACCTCGATGACCTCGATCATTCAAACGTATGGTTTTGATGGTATGGATATTGATCTGGAAGGAAGCTCCCTGTCGCTAAATGCGGGGGACACTGATTTTAGAAATCCGACAACGCCTAAAATTATAAACTTAATTTCAGCGACTCAGACGATCACGACTACATTTGGCCCATCCTTCATTTTGACGATGGCGCCAGAGACGGCTTATGTCCAAGGAGGTTACGCTTCCTATGGTGGGCCGTGGGGCGCTTATCTGCCTGTGATTCATGCCCTTCGCGATCGAATGAATTATATCCACGTCCAACACTATAATTCCGGAGCGTTAGAAGCATTAGATGGTCGTACGTATCAACAAGGAACGGCTGATTTCCAAGTAGCGATGGCAGAAATGTTATTGAAGGGATTCCCTATCGGTCGTAATCCTAATAACATGTTTCCGGCCTTGAGGGAAAACCAAGTCGCAATCGGGCTACCTTCTGCTCCAAGTGCTGCCGGGGGAGGCTATACGTCTCCTGCCGATATCCAGAAAGCACTTCAATACTTGGTAAAAGGCACGTCTTTTGGAGGAACTTACAAACTCCAAAATCCAGCTGGATATCCGCAGTTCCAAGGAGTTATGACCTGGTCTATCAACTGGGATGCAAAAAATAACTATTCGTTTGCCAATCATGTTCGCACTTCGCTTGATTCACTGAGCCAGTAATGACGGAATCTTCATGCAAAAAGAGAGTGACCCAGAATTTAACCAGCGGGGCAAGCAGAATGCTAGGTTGCACGTCTTGCGTTTCCGCATTCAAAAACTCGAGTTCCTTAGCGTACAGGGACTCGAGTTTTTATTTTATCCCAATCTTTGGTTGAAGGGTTCACCATTTACGGAGTTACTCGACCGAAACCTCAACCGAGATCAACAAATGGGCAAAGGGGAAGCTTATTTTTTAGTCCTATACAAAATCAGGATAAACTGGTGCACATCGACATATAATCGCTTAAAATAAGTGTACCAACCAATAAGGAGGCTATTTACATGAGAAACGGAATGAAGAAAAGCCCACAAACTTATAAGGGTGGAACACTTTCGCTACTATCATGATGTAAATAGTGTCCCCCTTGTAAGTGTTTTGAAAAAAACACGAAAAAAGGGGTAAATCATGAGATTCCCAGTCAAAAAATTTCTCTCCTACTACAAACCGTATGTCATGGTGTTTCTGTCGGTATTGGCATGTACCTTTGTTGTATCTGCTTTGACTTTAGTGTTTCCTTTGCTAGTTCGGTATGTGACGAAGGATATCCTCGAAGAAGATTTGTCCACGGCACTACAGGAAGTGTACGGGATGGGTGGACTGATGCTTGTTCTTGTCATCGTCCAAAACATCGCTAACTTCTATGCAGACTATAAAGGACATGAGATAGGAGCTCGTATGGAGCGGGATATGCGCAGTGAGCTATTCGCTCATATGCAGAAGCTCTCGTTTCGTTTTTATGATAAGGAAAAGACCGGTAAGCTCATGTCGCGTTTGACGAACGATCTGTATATGCTTGCGGAGCTATATCATCACGGTCCAGAAGACTACTTGAAATACTTCATTCGATTTGTTGGGGCATTTGTGATTTTATTTATGATCAATGCTCCGCTAACGATGGCTGTATTTTGTTTCTTGCCGATCTTAATGCTTTTCTCTGTGTATTTTAACAAGATGCTGAACAGAGCATTAACAAGGAATAAAGAAAGAATCGCAGACGTTAACGCGCAGGTAGAGGATAGTTTGTCAGGAATTCGTGTGGTCAAATCGTTTGCGAACGAGCACGTGGAAATCGAGAAGTTTAACCGGGAAAATAATCGTTTCCTGGAAAGCCGTAAGAATACCTACAAAGCGGAAGCGTATTTTTACAATAGCGTTGAAACGATTATTCAGTGTATCACGATAACGGTGATCATTTTTGGCAGTGCCAACATCGTCAACCAAACCTTGGACTTGGCAGATTTGATCACTTTTTTATTGTATATCAACTTCATGATGGAGCCGATTCAGCGCCTGACCCAGATGAGCACACTGCTGCAAGAAGGAATAACGGGCTTTCAGCGTTTTATGGAATTGATGGCCGTGAAGCCGGATATCGAAAACAAACGGGATGCGCTGGCTATATCAGAGGTGCTTGGTGAAGTTGAGTTCCAGCAGGTTTCGTTCCGTTATGAAGAGCAATTGGACGATATTTTTGTAAACCTGTCGATGACGGTACATCCCGGAGAGTACGTAGCATTAGTGGGACCATCAGGTGCGGGAAAAACGACGTTATGTTCGCTGGTTCCCCGTTTTTATGATGTGACAGGTGGAGACGTATACCTCGACGGGATCAATGTGCGTGATATCGACCTACAGTCGTTACGAGATAAAATCGGAATCGTCCAACAAGATGTCTACCTCTTTGCGGGAACCGTGATGGAAAACATCCGCTACGGAAAACCAGCAGCAAGCGACGAAGAAATCATCATGGCAGCCAAACAAGCGAATGCCCATGACTTTATCATGGGATTGCTAAATGGATACGACTCCGAGCTCGGACAACGAGGTGTCAATCTGTCTGGAGGGCAAAAGCAGCGCATAAGTATCGCCCGGGTATTCTTGAAGAATCCACCCGTTTTGATATTAGATGAAGCTACGAGCGCACTCGATAATGAGAGTGAAAGCATCGTCAAAGAATCATTAGAATCATTGGCAAAAGGACGTACAACCATTGTTATCGCCCATCGTCTTTCCACGATTCGCAATGCGGAGCGTATTATCGTATTAACCAAAGACGGTATTGCTGAGCAAGGCACACACAAGGAGCTGCTGGCACGCAATGGAGCGTACGCCCATCTCTATGCGAAGCAATTTGATAGGGTTGCTTCTCTGAACTAGAAGGAGAAGAAAAGAAAAGAGCTACTCTTTTAGGGTAGCTCTTTTTTCTTGGAACAAAACGAAATGAGAACTACGTAGCAAGCACAGCCTGCTTTTGAAACCCACTCATAATCCCAATCAGCATCTCTTTATCCATCTGCAGTTCACTTTGATCCACTTTTTGCAGTAGTTTCTTGGTGTTGTCATTCGGGAAAGAGATACTCCGCTTCCAATAGGAATGGAACAAGCTCATGGATGCATTGAAGGCTTTCTCTTCTTCGGTTAGCAGCTCGTTTGTTTCAAATGGAACAGGAACTAGATTCGGAAAATCCAAGACTTCTTTGATGCAATCGACCACCAATTGTTGGGTAGGTGGAACAGGGTTGGTAGCATGATAGATTTCCTTTTGTTCCCCATGAGTAAGTGCTGCGAGCAAGACAGAAGAGACATAGTCAACTGGAACGAGGTTCGAGTTCACGTCGACATCCACCAAGATCCGGTACTTTTGCTTGTCCCAGCCTTCTGTTCGCGATGCTCTTCTTTTCAGTACGCGAAGACCTTTTAATAATCCATACAAGCCAAAAGTGGTATCGGCTTCGCCCGTTTTGGAATCGCCGATAATGATCGACGGTCTGACAATGATGGTCTCCATTTTGTCGCTGTAGGAGAAGACGAGATGTTCCGCCAAGCATTTTGTCTCTTCGTAGTTGTTTACGAAGGAGCGTTCCGGGCTGTACAGCGCTTCTTTTCCTTCTGTTTCGGTGCCGATGGTGTAAGCCGTACTCACATAGATAAAGCGGGGGGAGCGAATGGCTTCTGCGAATTGTAATGTATTTTTTGTTCCCTCTACATTTACCTCGTACGTCTGCGGTTTCTGAGCGGGATCGAAGGACAGGTATGCGGCAATATGGTACATCGCATCTATTTTTTTGTTGAGCTGTCTCAAATCATTTTCAGAGACGCCCAAGTCTTTTTTCGAAACATCACCTAGTAAAATATGTACCCGTGTCCGGTGTTTTTCGGCAAAGCTATGCAACAAATCGCTTGCCTTCTTTTCATTTCGAGCGAGTAAGTAAAGGGTATGGCCTTCGTTTAATAGATCTTGGGAGAGTTTTTTTCCGAGAAAACCTGTTGCTCCGGTTACAAGGATATTCATATGGTTAACCAGCTCCGTATGTTTGTTAGGTAGGGAGTTGCTGAAATATCAATAATTCATTATATGATGAAAAATGCAGCTTTGACGAGTGTGGATGAAACAGTATCGTGAAAATACACTAAAAAACCCTCCAGAGCTGCTACTTTTTAGGTATCTGAATTTTGGGGTGATTAGTAAACTGTCGTGTTTGGGTGTAGTGAAGTTTCAGAGTGGTAGTAATAGGGGAAATATACTTTACATGAACTTGATGAAGGTCAGCACATTTATGGTGCTTTGCCGTCTATCCGTACGCCTTTAGTCGACCTGTGAGGCGGTGTTTGGGCTGTCAAAAACGGTTTGGTTCTGTTGCTCTCACAGCAGCTAGTTAACCTATTTCCATAAGAGAGGAGTCATCACAGATGATCAAAAAGATGTTTACCGGCTATAAAGCTTCGCTATCCAAGCAGATGCTGTTTTTTCTCGTCTTGCTTATCGTTGTTCCTTCTGTCGTTCTCAGCCTTTCCTTGACACAACTGGCACGCAACCAGTTAGAGCGCGAATTGTTGTCTCAAGTTGAATCGGTTACCACGATGATTACACAAGTACTCAATAATTCGTACCGGGATTATTCTGTTACGATCGATAGCTTTGCGGATGTTCAAGTTCCTCCGGGGCAAAATGCGGATACGTATATCTACGATCGTATCCACAACATAGAGAAAGACATCGACAATGTTTTGGCTGCGTTTATGTACTATGACAATCGATACTACAACTCTGCGAAAAAGGAAATTGATCCGACTACGCGAGATTGGTACAAGCAAGCGATTCAGCATAAAGGGCAGATCATTGTGACGCCCCCTTACATCGACGCAGTCAGTGGGAGCTACGTGATTACGTTTGCCAAGACGCTCTCGGGCGGTACAGGAGTAGCGGGTATCGACGTTTCTATCGATCACTTAAACGAGCTGGTAAAGACGTACAAGATCGGTGAAAAGGGATATGTCAGCCTGTTCGATCAGAACAACGTGACGATGTCGCATCCGCGATTCCCACAAGGCAAGCCGCTTGAAGACGAGCGCTTCCAAGTGATGCGTGATCAAGAGCAGGGTTCTTTTGAAATGGACGTTGACGAGCTTCGTGAATATTACCATTTCAACAAGCAAAATTCGCTCGGATTGAACGTCGTTTCCGTGATTGATTGGAGTGAAATCAAGCAAAAAACAGGGCCACTGTTACGGATGTCGTTCATGTTTATCGTGCTTTTGCTTGCCCTTATTGCCTTGTTTGTCTGGATCTTCATGAAACGGACTGTGAGACCTATCCTGCAATTGAAGCAACTGACCGACTCGATCGCGCAGGGGGATTTGACAGTCAGGTCCATCGAGAGCGGAAGAATAGATGAGATTGGACAGCTACAATCCAACTTCAATACGATGTCGCAATCGTTGTCCGATGTTCTGCGTCAAATTACCGATCATTCCGAGCAAATCTCTGCTTCCTCCCAGCATTTGTCTGCCAATTCGGAGGAGAACGTGCAAACGATTGAACAAGTGGCAGCCTCCATGCAAGAAATAGCGTCCATGTCTTCCGATATGAATCGGAGTATAGATACCGTGAAGCAATCGGCGACGCAAGCGCAACAGGAGCTGGATGATGCCATCCGCATTCTGCGTGAGAGCACGGAAATGTCGCAGCTTATCACAGGTTTGGCCAATACCGGAGAGGAGTCCCTCGGAGCGGCGAGACAACAGGTGAATATGATCGTGGAGCATTCCACTCGTTCAAAAGATGAGATGGAGGAGTTAAAAGGGGTTGCTGGAGAAATTAGCGGGGTGACGAATTTTATCCAGGATATCGCCTCTCAGACAAATTTACTTGCGTTGAATGCAGCTATTGAAGCGGCACGTGCCGGGCAAGAAGGCCGTGGATTCGCTGTCGTTGCTGATGAGGTACGCAAGCTGGCTGATCAGACAGGTTCTGCTGCTGAAAAGATCGACACTCTGATCGGCGAGGTTCAGAATCGCGTTCTGCACATGGTTAGACGTACGGAGGAGGGCGTGGATTCTGCTACAGCGGGAAGTGATTTGACACAATCGGTTGAGCAGCGTTTTACGGAAATGTATGAGGCCATTAACCGCATTGATGCGCACCTCGAGCAAGTAGCTCGCGTCAGCGAAGGGTTGATGCAATCAAATACATTGATGCTTGTGGCCTTTGGTGAATCGAGTGCCATGAGCCAAGCCACTGCACAAGAGGTCGACCAAGTCGCCGCAGCCAGTGAAGAACAGAATGCTTCAATGGAGGAAGTGGCGGCTTCGGCAGCGCATCTTGCCAACATTGCGGAAGAGTTGCAGTCATTGGTTCAGCGTTTTAAATTGGAACGCTAACAGTAGTTGTAGTGATGGAGAGAAAGAAGACCAACAGATGTTGGTCTTTTTTTGTCCAAGTTGATCGTAATAGTTACCTAAGTAACGTAAGCGTAACTTCTATTGAATTATCAACAAATGATCGATTTGGACGAGATTTCATGATTACGGTCAGTCCAATTAACGATACGATAAGCGCTTGTGCGGTAGCTTTCGCGTCTATACTCGAATCGAGTTCACCTGTTTGGATACCTCGCTCGATTGTTTCTTGAAAGATGACAGAGAGGTACATTTGGTGTTCCCTTGTCAAAATCTCAAATTTCTCATCATGAGGGGCAAGTTCGACCATGGTATTAATGCAAAAGCATCCGCGGCTGAGACCTTCCGAATAGTCCTCGTCGGCCACCTCTTTAAAAAAATGGCGAAACGCCTCTTTTACGGATGGATTGTTTTGAAGCTTCGTTCGTATCTCCGAAGCACGAGACATCGTGTATCTGCGTAGTGCGGCTTCGAACAATTCTTTTTTGTCCCCAAAGGTTGAGTAAATACTGGGGCGCTGGATACCCATTCGGGAAGTTAAATCACTTAATGAGGTAGCTTCATACCCCTTCTCCCAAAAGAGCTGCATAGCTGCATCGAGTACTTTTTCTTCGTCAAATTCGCGTGTTCTTGCCATAAAGAGTTCCTCTCATTACTCATGTATTCGAATCTATGTAACTGCCAGTGGAATTTTTGTACTGAACGGTAATTTATATTTTATTGGTTTTCATCTGCATTGTCAATTTTAGGACGGTTTATCCTACCGTAAAAAGAATGGTGTTGACAGAAAAAGAAATAGTGGGATATATTTACTGGGCACAATAACGTACCGATCGGTATGTTATTTTGTTCAAAACGTAAAATGAGAGGAGGTAAGGTGAAGACAGATGGAGGAGGTTAGCGAAAAAGTAGCGGCTAAAGCCGATAGGAAGGCAGATTCAGTGCAAGGCTCTCCCATGCCTCGCTATGTAACACTATTGTTTGCGGTTGCTTGCGGGATGTCGGTTGCGAATATCTACTTCGCGCAACCACTACTTGATCATTTGTCGATGGAGTTCGGAATTGATTATTCCATCATTGGGATTCTCATTACCCTTACGCAAATCTTTTATGCAGTAGGACTGTTGCTGCTTGTGCCACTTGGCGATCTATTGAATCAGCGTCGCTTGATTATCGGTCAGATGTTTTTATCTGTGGTAGCGCTGGTTATCGTAGGGACTGCCTCCACCAGCACAGTACTATTTGCAGGTATAGCTGCGGTAGGATTGCTTGCCGTTGTGACGCAGACAATTGTTGCATTTGCGGCGACAATGGCCGCCCCTGCTGAGCGAGGACGAGTGGTGGGAGTCGTTACAAGTGGAATCGTTATTGGCATACTTCTAGCGCGAACCATTGCAGGAGTTTTAACAGATCTTGCGGGATGGCGTGCCGTATATCTGGTCTCTGCTGCATTTCTATTGGGATTGGTTTGTGTATTATTTCGGGTATTGCCAAATAGGGAGCGGGAGGTAAAGCAGCTATCCTACTTCCAGTTGCTTGGATCGGTCCTGATGTTGTTCGCACAAGAACGGCTATTACGTATTCGTTCTGTTCTGGCTATGCTGATCTTTGCTGCCTTTAGTATTTTGTGGACGCCATTGGTACTGCCTCTGAGTGCGCCGCCATTATCTTTGTCGCATACGGCGATAGGGGCGTTTGGCCTCGTAGGAGTTGCCGGAGCGTTAGCTGCAGCAAGGGCAGGGAAGCTCGCAGATCGAGGTTACGGACAGAGAACGACGGGCTTTGCTTTGAGTCTATTGCTACTATCGTGGCTGCTAATCGGCTATTTAGAACATTCGCTATTTGCCTTGGCGATAGGTATTGTTTTGCTTGATTTGGCGGTGCAGGCCGTACATGTTACGAATCAAAGTATGATCTTCACCTTGGGTGCAGAGGCGCGGAGTCGGCTCACGGCGGGGTATATGGTTTTCTATTCGATCGGCTCTTCTGCTGGCTCCATTGCCTCGACCTATACATATGCGCATTTTGGTTGGGAGGGAGTATGCTTGCTCGGAGCCTCTGTCAGTGCTTTGGCTCTGGTGTATTGGGCAGTGACCAGACGGGTTACGGCTATTACAAGAGAATAGAGCTGCTGAAATAGTTCGAAGTGAAGATATCTGAAATGAAACTATTTTGCTTTCAGAGCTGTTGATTGATACAAGTTTTGCAAAAGGAGAGAAGGTCTGTGGAGATTGGGATTACTTCGTTTGTGGAAACGACGCCGGATGTTCAGACAGGTGAAGTGATGAGCCACGCACAGCGATTGCGTGAAGTTGTCGAGGAAATCGTCCTCGCTGATCAGGTTGGGCTTGATGTATTTGGCATAGGTGAACATCATCGCAAGGATTATGCGGCTTCTTCTCCAGCAATGGTGCTGTCTGCGGCTGCGCCACTGACAAAAAGGATTCGGCTGACAAGTGCTGTGACAGTGCTTTCTTCGGCTGATCCAGTACGTGTTTTTCAAGATTTTGCGACACTCGATGGCCTTTCAAATGGACGGGCAGAGATTATGGCGGGACGGGGTTCCTTTATCGAGTCTTTTCCCCTATTCGGCTATGACTTGAATGACTATGATGAGCTGTTTGATGAACATTTGGAGCTGCTCCTTAAAATACAGGCGTCCGAAAAAGTAACCTGGAGGGGCGGTCATCGGCCAGCTATACAGAATTTGGGCGTGTATCCACGGCCTGTTCAGAATCCTTTTCCTATATGGATTGGCAGCGGAGGTAATCAGGAGTCTGTTGTTCGTGCAGGTCTGCTGGGTTTGCCACTGATGCTAGCGATCATTGGTGGAAGTCCTCGGCAGTTTGCACCACTTGTGCAGCTTTATAAGAAGGTGGCCGTGCACGCTGGTCATGACGTATCGCGATTAACAGTTGGGTCCCATTCACTAGGATTTGTTGCGGAAGATACGGAACTAGCGGCAGATACATTTTTTCCTTCTACCCAAGCAGGAATGAATAAAATCGGAAGGGAGCGGGGCTGGGCGCATTATAACCGTGCTAGCTTTGATGCCGCACGCAGCTTCGAAGGAGCGTTGTATGTGGGTGATCCGGAGACGGTGGCCCAAAAGATCATTCACCTTCGCAAACAGGTAGGCATGACACGCTTTATGATGTATGTGCCGATATCTACGATGCCTCATGATCAGGTAATGAGAGCCATTGAGCTCTTGGGAACAGAGGTAGCGCCTCGGGTGCGAGAGGAAATAACCAAGTGGGAAGCAGAGACACAGCAAGAATCAACATTTGCTTAAGGGAGGGATTCACGTGGATTTTCATCGTCGAGTACTGCCGGAATTAAGGCAAACATTAGCGCAATTCCCTGGTTTTCAACTCGAAGAAAATTTGGAGTCGAGCAGGGCCATGCTGAAAAATCCGCCTATTGTGAAGTCAGAGCATGTACGTACCACAAGTCGAATGATTCAAGGCGCAGCAGGAGAGATGCTAGCGAAAATATACGAGCCCGCCCAGCGAACAGGCAGTAAGCTTCCGGCCATGCTGTGGATTCACGGAGGAGGCTATGTGCTGGGGCACCCCGATATGGATGATGCTCTCTGCGAACGCTTCGTACAAGCGGCTAATTGTATAGTCGTATCGGTCGATTATCGTCTGGCTCCCGAACACCCCTATCCAGCTGCCATCCATGACTGTTACGCCGGGTTAACGTGGATGACAGACGAAGCTGAGTCACTCGGCATCGATTTGGATCGGGTTGCGATTGCTGGTGCAAGCGGGGGAGGGGGGCTGACCGCAGCACTTGCTTTAATGGCTCGCGACAAAGGTGGACCAGCCCTTATTTTCCAAATGCCGTTGTATCCAATGATCGACAACCGTAATCGTACAGCGTCGAGCTATGAAATTGAGGCTGAAAATGCAACCTGGAACCGGACAAACAATTTGGCAGCGTGGAGTATGTACCTGGGCGAAGGTACCGATGACAGTCAGCTATCCGCATATGCGGTGCCATCGAGAGCAGAAAGCTTGGCGGGGCTACCGCCGACCTATACGTGCGTAGGACAGCTCGATTTGTTCCGAGATGAGACGATCGAATATGTGACGCGACTTGCACAAGCGGGCGTAGACGTGGAATTTCATCTGTATCCCGGCTGCTACCACTGCTTTGAAGTGTTTGTCCCCGAAGCAGAAGTGAGCCAGCGTGCCAGCCAAAGCTATGTGGATGCGATGGCAAGAGCGCTTAATTCTAAATAATCGTGGAGACAAAAAGCACAACAACCGATCGAGGGAAATCTCGGCGATTGTTGTGCTTTTCTATCGTGTAACCTAGTTTAGAAGAAAATGTTTTTTCAGTAATATATATTTGGTTATATTTTTCTTAAACATATCGATTTACAAATTGTTTATAAAGTGAATATAATAATTAACGTTAGTGAAATTTATTTTACAAATAAACAAACAATTCGGAAGTGAAGCACAACGTAAGAAAAAGGAATAATCTTACTAACGATTAGGAATGCTTTCTATGATGGCTTTCCTAAAATACCGCCAACAGCAGAGAGGAAGAGGAATCTTACGTGGAAAACAAAGAACTGAAGAGAGGCCTGGAAGCCCGTCATATTCAGATGATTGCTTTGGGCGGTACGATTGGTGTTGGGCTATTTATGGGATCTGCCAGCACGATCAAATGGACAGGACCATCTGTCATGCTAGCTTATGCAATTGTAGGAATTTTTATTTTTTTCATCATGCGTGCAATGGGTGAAATGTTGTATATGGAACCGAGTACGGGTTCATTCGCGACTTTTGGGCATAAGTATATCCATCCGTTAGCAGGTTATATGACGGCTTGGAGTAACTGGTTCCAGTGGGTCATTGTCGGGATGGCAGAGATCATCGCCGTTGGGCAGTATATGCAGTATTGGTTCCCGGATTTACCGCCTTGGATTCCAGGCATAATTGCCATGGTGATTCTCGGTGCAGCAAACCTGGTCTCGGTAAAATCATTTGGTGAATTTGAGTTTTGGTTTGCCATGATCAAAATTGTAACGATCGTTTTGATGATTATTGCAGGGTTTGGATTGATTTTCTTTGGCATTGGAAATGGTGGAAACGCAATCGGATTATCGAATCTGTGGGAGAATGGCGGATTCTTTACGGGCGGTTGGACAGGCTTTTTCTTTGCCCTTTCCTTGGTGATTGGGGCGTATCAAGGTGTCGAGCTCATCGGGATTACCGCAGGGGAAGCAAAAGACCCGAGAAAAACATTAACGAGTGCGATCCAAAGCATTATCTGGCGTATTTTGATTTTCTATATCGGTGCGATCTTTGTTATTGTAACCGTTTACCCTTGGGATCAATTACAGGCAATCGGCAGTCCGTTCGTTGCTACTTTTGCGAAGATTGGTATTACCGCTGCTGCAGGTATCATTAACTTTGTGGTGATCACTGCTGCTATGTCTGGCTGTAATAGTGGGATCTATAGTGCAGGGCGTATGCTGTATACCTTAGGTGTTAATGGCCAAGCCCCGAAAGTTTTTACGAAGCTGTCTTCGAATGGTGTGCCGTTGTTAGGTACGATTGGTGTGCTGATCGGTCTGGGCATTGGCGTTATCTTAAGCTATATCGCCCCAGAAAATCTCTTCGTTTATGTGTATAGTGCGAGTGTTCTGCCTGGTATGGTACCGTGGTTTGTCATTTTGATCAGTCAAATCAGATTCCGAAAAGCAAAGGGTGCTGAAATGGACAACCATCCATTCAAAATGCCTTTTGCCCCAGTGAGCAACTATTTGACTATTGCTTTTCTCATCATGGTACTCATTGGTATGTGGATCAATGATGACACACGCGTTTCCCTGATTGCCGGAATTGTCTTCTTGGCGATTGTGGTCATCAGCTTCTTTGCACTAGGAATTAGCAAGGCCGTACCACTGGACGAGCAATCAAATAAGAAATAACGAAAGGGACCAACATTTGTTGGTCCTTTTTTTTGTTCATCAAATCGCCTTTGTACGGCATACCTACTTCGTTTATCATTAGGATGACTGGACTGGTTAACCGTCTTCGGCTGCCAATGTCCGGGCTCGTCAATGGGTAGACTAAAGCGGGATACTCATTCATGATCTGAGAAAAAAGGAGCATAAGAATGAAACAACGCAACTATACACCGATTATCGTTATTCTCACCATAGCGATTAACACGCTGATCGCCATCTTGTACTTCATGCCGAAGAACAATGATTTCAGCCATCTCGATCTGACGTTTCTGCCGTTTTTTAATGCGGTCATGAACAGTTTTACCTTTGTATTTCTGGTTGCCGCACTCGTTTCCATCCTGAAGTTCAAAAACATGAAGATGCATCGAGGATATATTTTTGCAGCCTTCTCGACAACAGCTCTCTTCTTGGTTTCGTATGTGATCTACCACGGAATGGCACCTAGCACTTCCTACGGGGGAGAGGGAATTCTGCGGCCGATCTATTACTTCATTTTGATTACACATATTCTGCTGTCGGCGCTTATCGTGCCTTTTGCGCTGATTACGACTGCACGTGGACTCAACATGAAGGTGGAAAAACATAAAAAAATCGCCCGCTGGACGATGCCGATGTGGCTGTATGTCAGTGCGACGGGTGTCATTGTTTACATCATGATTTCTCCGTACTATTAATCAAAAAAAGAGCATTAGCTGCTGAAGGCTAACGCTCTTTTTTTATGGCCGAAGCCTTTATATTTTCGTTTCACGTTTCTTAAACCAGCGTTTGGGCAGGAAATAAATGAGCCCGGAGACGACAAGAAAAGCAGTTAAAATGGAGATAATCTCTAACACAGTCACATAGTTAAGGTCTTCCCATTCGCCCACATGCAGTCCGTAGAAGAAATCTAAAATGGGATCTTGTTTCAAGGCTGTGATGTGCCCTTCTGAAGAAACAGTCAGCCGCAGAATAGGTTCTCTGCTGACGTAGACTTTGAAAGAGTCACCTGATTTTGCGATCGATCTGATCTCAGCCCAAGAATATTCCCCAGTTTCTACTAACTTCTCCCCCACATAGGCAATGGTTAGCTCTTCTGGTTTTGCGGGTACCTCGATCATTGTGGTTTTCAAGTCTGTGGCTTTTTCCTGATACCAAGGAACATTTAACAGGAGAAAACCAGTAATGGCCCACATCAGTAAAAAAAGGCTAACAATGAGTCCGATGTAGCGGTGGAAGTTACGGTTCCACTTCTTAAATAGCATGCAGGGTTACTCCTCTCGATGACGTTCTTGATGATTATATAAACTTTGTTGATAAAAGGAGATGGCTCACATGAGCTATTTTCCTTGAACAATTCGTGAATCAGAACGTAGTGCAGTTACCAGTCCCATTGGCTTTGTTTTATTCTAAGATTTTCAGCGAGTATGGAAGCGATCGGTTGCTTGATGGGGGCAAGTGAATTTGCCGTGCAGCTGGATTCTGGCTGATAATTCAATTCCTGCGCTTTTTTCATATCAGCTTCGGCTAGATTGTTCGTTTTGTTAGCTTGCTCATAACAGGGCGGTGAAATATACGTCTTGTTCGTGTGCTCCAATATGATTCGTGTGTCGGGTGAGGGGCCTGCCTCAACAGGAATGGAAAGCACGCCTGTTACTACAACCACAGCACAAATGCCAATAAGAAGTCCTCGCTTCATCATATTCACTCCATCTATTTAATAAAGGATTGTCCAAATGAGCCGATTTATTGTAACACCATATCTCCAAGACAGTAATGGCTCATTGTAGCTATTTACATGGAAAAACCACCGCCTCCAATCGGGGACGGTGGCTGGTTTTATTTATTAAGAAATCTCTTTGCCGTTTTCATCGACTCCCAGAGCTTGTTGTGCCATGATCTTGAACTCTTCCAGTCCTGATTTCAACGCAAAGGTGGCAAGAATGACGGGATACACGGATGTCATTTCTGCAATGTGCTCATGCATGCGCGGCCATACACGGCCTCCTGCTTTTTCGTAGCGTTTGATGAAATCAGCCAAGCCTGAATCCCCAAACAACATGTAAAAGACCGTAAAGTCCGTCGCCGGATCAGCTACTTCGGCCTCCGTCCAATCCAGGAGCCCCGTTACCTTTCCGTTTTCATCAACCAGGATATGCCCCGGATGGAGGTCACCATGCACGAGAACGGAGTGAGCAGGCCAGAATGTATCATCCATAATCCAATTTTGCCAACGATCCCATAGCGCTTGAGAAACGCCAAAGACGCGTTTGACATCATTCATCTTTTCTCGAAGGCTTGCTCGTGCTTCGCTAGGCTGCTTGACGCGGATACCAGCATCTCGAGCAAGATCATGATGAATACCGTGTAACTCGACCAATGCTTCTGCCCATGTTTGTAAGCACAGCTCAGGTAGAGATTCAGGGTTCAAATACCACTCATAATTTTTTGTTTCCATATTGATCGTTGCCATCGGTGTGCCACTTAGGATCGGATAAGCGATGAATTCAGAGGTGTGAACCTGCCAATCCGGTACTTCTACACGTAGATGTTTTGCCACGAGATCTAACACCTTTTTCTCGTAACGAGCTGTCTCCACGACATCGTCACGGCGCGGTTGGCGCAATACCCATGGAACGCCATCTATCGTACTTGCAAAAATCGCAAGGAAATCTAAGCCGGATTCATTCACCTTCACGGTAGTTGGGTCTACAAGGATTCCGTTGTTTTTCGCGATGGCGAGCATTTGCTCTACATTGTTTTTAGACATAATAAAAACACCTCATTCATGAATAGTTACAATCAATCAAACACAAATAAACTCATCCCACTCCGTTTTTGAAAATGGCTGAGCCGACTTGGGGTCTTGTCGATTTTAACGAAGTCTCATGAATGCGATGCCCATTGCAATGTCCATCATTGTACCCTCCTATAATTGAAAACAAAGATAGTGTACCATGGAATCTAACGAATAGCGACGAGGAGATAAGCGATGATGAAATTGATATCTTGGAATGTAAATGGACTTCGCGCATGCGTAAACAAAGGGTTTTACGAGTACTTCAAAGAAGCGAATGCCGATATAGTTTGCTTGCAGGAAACGAAGCTGCAGGAAGGTCAAATCGAGTTGGAGATCGGCGAGGAGTATCATCGATATTGGAACTACGCAGAGAAAAAGGGTTATTCCGGAACGGCTATTTTTACAAAAATGGAACCACTCTCTGTTCGTTATGGGCTGGAAGAAAACCATGAGCCTGAGGGCCGCGTGATTACTTTGGAGTTTCAGGATTTCTACTTGGTCACGGTCTACACTCCGAATGCGAAGCGTGATTTGTCGAGATTGGATTATCGGCTGGAATGGGAGGATC
Source organism: Brevibacillus sp. HB1.1 (assembly GCF_013332445.1). Classification (NCBI taxonomy): domain Bacteria; kingdom Bacillati; phylum Bacillota; class Bacilli; order Caryophanales; family Paenibacillaceae; genus Brevibacillus; species Brevibacillus sp. HB1.1. The sequence goes on from NZ_JABMIV010000017.1 coordinate 26,915, forward strand.
GGTTTCGGAACTACTTATTGCAGCTGGATGCGAAGAAGCCCGTGGTGGTTTGTGGGGATCTGAATGTCGCCCATCAAGAGATTGATTTGAAGAATGCGAAGTCGAATCGCAATAATTCTGGCTTTACTCCTGAAGAGCGTGAGAAGATGACGAGTTTGCTGGCAGCTGGATTTGTGGATACCTATCGATATTTTTATCCGGATCAGACAGATGCATATACGTGGTGGTCTTTTATGCCAAAAGTAAGAGAGCGGAATATCGGATGGCGTATTGATTATTTTCTCGCGTCTGAGAGGCTAGCTCCATCGTTGCTCGGGGCGGGAATTGACTCACAGGTGATGGGAAGCGATCATTGTCCGGTCATGTTGGAGTTAGGCAATTTCGAATAAAGAGTAGGAGGCAGGGAAGGATAGGAGTAAGTATGCCATGCCTGTAGTCAGCAATTGTAAGGGTGAGTGACCTGAAATAGCAAAACTGCCTATAATCAAACAATTAAGACGAAATTGGATATAAGCGAACTTTGATATGATGGAGTGGAGTTTCGTACAATGAAAACGTAAGACTTCTAAATGAAGAGGGGATAGGATATTGCTAACCATGAATTTGTTACTAATTGCTTTTCTGATTGTTGCTACTGCATTTTTTGTGGCAACTGAATTCGCAATTGTAAAGCTTCGCCCAAGCCGTGTGGACCAACTGGTCATGGAAGGGAGAAAGAATGCTCTTGCTGTTCAGAAAGTAGTTAGTAACCTGGATGGATATTTGTCAGCGTGTCAGTTGGGGATTACGTTGACAGCCATTGGCTTGGGGGTATTAGGGAAACCGACGATTGAAAGCATCATTAGCCCATTTCTTACGCCTTATTTACCCGAACAAGTCGTTGCAGTCCTGTCGTTTGTGATTGCTTACTCGCTTGTTACGTTTCTACATGTGGTTGTCGGGGAACTGGCACCAAAAACAGTGGCGATTCAAAAGGCAGAAGCGGTTAGCTTACTGTGTGCGAAACCTATTATTTGGTTCTATAAATTGATGTACCCTGCAATCTGGGTGCTGAATGGCTCTGCTGCTCTACTTGTGCGTTCATTCGGGATGAAACCGACCAAGGAGCACGAAGAAAGTCACTCAGAAGAAGAGCTGCGAATCATTTTGACGGAAAGCTATGAGAGCGGCAAAATTAATCAGTCTGAGTATGGGTACGTTAGCAATATTTTTGCTTTTGACGAGATGCTGGCCCGCGAGATTATGGTCCCACGGACAGATATGAGCTGCTTGCACAAAGAATATACTCTTGAGCAAAACCTGCGAATCATGAAAGAAGAGCAATATACCCGTTTTCCGGTTATATCGCAAAACAAAGATCATATTATCGGGATGATTAACACGAAAGAGTTCTTTCTGAATTATGCCGATGATCCAAATTTGGATATGTCCAAGCTCATCCGACCGTTTTTGACGGTTTCAGAGGCTACTCCTGTAAAAGATCTTTTGAAAAAAATGCAGAAACAAAGAACGCATATCGCCATCCTGATTGATGAATATGGCGGTACCTCCGGAATGGTTACGATTGAAGACATTTTGGAGGAAATTGTAGGTGAGATCCGTGATGAGTTCGACGCGGAGGAAAAAGCCGAAATCGAAATCGTGGAAGAGAACAGCCATGTGATTGTGGACGGAAAGGTACTGCTCTCCGAGGTTAACGATTTGCTTAACGCCAATATTAATGAAGAAGAGCTCGATACCATCGGAGGTTGGCTATACAGTCAAAATTCGACGCTCAAAGAAGGTATCCAATGGCAATACGATGATCTCGTCTTTACGATCAGAAAGAAAGACAAGCATCGCATACGGAAGATTGAGATTCAGAAGGCATTGGAAGTCCCAGCTCGTGAATTGCAGGATGTAACGTAACGTAACGAAAAATACGAGCGTGTAGTAGCTGCGGAAGTACCGGAAAATATAACGTTGTCATTTCACAAAAGAAACGGGGCCGAATGATGTGGTCCCGTTTTTCTTGTGAAGCGAGATTATATATAAACAATGTTGTAGGTAGGTTTCGTTACGCCGTTCGCGTACTGTTTCATGTTCACTAACTCGAGTTTGAGACGTGGCTTCGCACTTCCGAATAGAGGGATACCTTCACCGACCATCACCGGATTCACTTTCAGCACTAATTGATCAATTAGTTGATGTGCCAGTAACGCTCCTGCCAATTCACCGCCCCCACACAGCCACAGCTTGCCGTTTTCTTGCTGCTTGAGATTCTTGATAAATTCGATGGCATCGCCTTTGATCAGCTCGACTTCTGCATTGGATTCAAACTGCATGGAGTTTGAGAAAATATAATGCTTGATTCCCTTATAGCCTGGTTCGCCCGGCTTGGCACCGAATTTAAACCCAAACTCGTAGGTTTTGGCGCCCATCAGCACAGCATCATATTCCTGAATTTCAGATAAAAAGTCCGGTACATGTTCTCCCTCAAATAAAAAGAGAGTGTTTTCAATATTTCCATCCATGATCCCTTGATCGGCAATAAAATTGTCTAATGATACGGCAACATGATAAATTAATGAGGCCATTTGGAAGTCCCTCCTTTTTTCTCCATTTCATTTTATGTGAAACGATCTAGGGCTTGCACGCATTTTTATTTGAGCACTCAAAGCCATGAAACAATTTTCATTTTGTCTCCAACAGTTCCTTTAAGGCGTTATCAATAAACGCGGTATCGACAGGGTTAAGCCCAAACCCAGCCAAGTGTCCCCAGATTGATTCAATCGGCGTAAAAGTAGCGTTGGGGATGTGCTTCGTCTCATATTCACTGTCTTCTGGCGTGAAATACAAATCAGTCCGTACAGGCATCACAACCGTTCGTGCCTGGATGCTTCGCAACGCCGCCTCAAAGTCTCCGTTGTACCTATCATTTTGACTAATGTCGGCATGCTGCCAGGTCCACATCATCGCCAGCAAATCGTTTGCATCCGACGGAACAAAGCTCTCCTCCCAAAATCCCGAGATAAATTCGGAAAGGGTCTCATAGCCCAAAGCTTTATAGCATGCCTCGCGGTAAAATGGCTGTGAAAATCCCCAACTCGCATAAACGCGCCCTAAGGTACGTAAGCCAACCTCGGGAGATGCTGTATACTGCCCGTTGTTCCAAGCTACATCGGCCTGCAAGGCTGCTCGGATGCCTTCGATCAAGACGATGTTATGCGGCCATGTTTTTGCGGTTCCGGCAAAAGGAGCCAATCGTTCGACCATATCTGGGTAGCTCGCCGCCCAATGAAAAGCCTGGATGGCCCCCATCGACCAGCCAGTTGCCAGCGCAATTTTTTTGATGCCAAACCGCTCCGTAATGAGTCGATGCTGAAGGGCGACATTATCGTAGATCGTAACGTGTGGAAAATTGGCCTGATCATACGGGCTGGCTGTATTGCTCGGGGAGGACGATAGCCCGTTGCCGAGCATGTTGGGAATGATGATAAAATATTGATTCGGATTCAGAGCCTTATCTTCCCCGATAAGCCATTCGTTTTGGTAATGCTGGTCTCCAAACGATGTAGGAAATATAATGACGTTATCCTTGGCTGCGTTGAGCGTGCCGTACGTTTTGTAAGCAATATATGCATGTGGGAGGGTCACTCCTGACTGCAAGCGAACCTCTCCCAAGTGAAAAATATCGTAATCCATCTCGCATTGCTCCTTTGTAAGCATGATTTTTTTCAACTATAAACGTTCCCGTACAGGGGAAAGTCAAGGGAATGATAGATTGGGGTTTTTCCATGTTTAAGATCAGTGAATTTTCCCGATTGAGCAGAGTGTCCTTAAAGACGCTTCGCTTTTATGACCAGATTGGTATTTTGAAGCCAGCGGATATCGACAAAGAGACTGGCTATCGGTTTTATGCAGCAGAGCAATTGGTTACGCTCAATCGAATCCTCATGTACAAGGACTTGGGATTTACGTTGCAACAAATTCAGGAATTGCTTCATGAAGAGATGTCCCTGGAACAACTACAAGGCATATTCAGGCAAAAAGAAAGGGAAATGAAACAGCTCCTTGAGGAGGAGCAAGCACGATTGAATCGAATCAAGGAGCGTCTGCTATCGATCGAGCAAAAGGGGTATGGAGAACAAGAGGTTGTCTTTAAACGAGTCGAAGCTCAAAAAGTTGTCTCGTTCCGTGCGGAAGGGAACGTGGAAGAGATTCCGATGCTTTTCGATCGACTGGCTCATTATGCAGGCAAGCAGCAGAGAGGGATGCTTTCTCCCATCGTTTTGTGGAAGGAATCGGAGAGGGACGAGACGGCATTCGAATTGGAGATCGGCTATGTACTCAAACAGGACATTTCCTTGCCATCTGATAGGCTGGAAATACGTATGCTGCCAGAGGAGCCGATGATGGCCACCCTGGTCCAACGTGTAGAGCCATTCGTTCCTTCTACGGCCTGTATTGACTTGGCAAAATGGATAGAGCGCAATCAATACCGGATCAAAAAAGATCAGCCAGGCAGAGAAAACTATCTGCAATCCCCAGATGGGGGCGATACGTATGTAGAAGTACAAATTCCTATTGAATCTCCATAAACAAGGCCAGTACCTGTATAGACGACGAGGTACTGGCCTTTTGCTTGTGTTCATTTGACGCTGGTGGAAGGCAGGTAGTACAGTAATGTTGAACGAAAATACAGAAAATTACAAAGGGGAAAGAAGGGAATCCTGCTATGAATAGAAAAGCACGTCGGTTCATTGATCTGAGTGTGCCTCTTGATCGTCTGGCAAAAGAACCGTTTCCACCTGAGATTCAATACAATAGTCATGAAGAAGGGGCTGTCCAAGCTGCGCAGTATTTCGGACTCCAATCAACGGATTTTCCCGAGCAGAAGGCTTGGGCGAGTGAAACGGTGACACTCACGACACATACAGGGACACATGTAGATGCACCTTGGCATTACTGGCCTACTTCCGAGGGAGAGCCGGCAAGAACGATTGATCAGTTACCGTTGGAGTGGTTCTACGGAGATGGTGTCTTGCTTGATTTTAGTGAAAAGCCGTCTGGCTACGAAATCACGGTGAATGATGTAAAGCAGAAGCTCGCCCAAATCCAATACGAACTAAAACCGTTCGATATTGTCCTGATCAGGACGGATGCAGATAAAAGATACTATGAAGAACACTATTTCCTATCACATGCAGGGGTATCGGCGGAAGCAACCCATTGGCTGATTGATCAAGGAATTAAGGTCATGGGAACCGATGGGTGGGGATGGGATATCCCGTTTTCCGTTCAAGCCGCTAACTATAAACAAAATCCGCGCGATGGCGTATTATGGGCGGCTCACTATGTGGGAAAAGAGAAAGAGTATTGCCAAATTGAAAAGCTGGCGAACTTGGAGCAATTGCCGAGACCCTACGGGTTTACCGTTTCTGTGTTTCCTGTAAAAGTAAAAGGGGCGAGCGCGGGATGGGCGCGTCCGGTTGCCATTTTTGAAGAAGAGGAGTAGTTGCATGGGCATGAACAAGAGAGCGAAAGTTCTGTTCCTCCTATTCTTCTTGGGCTTTTGTTTCATCATGATCGCGTATGTTTCCCTGATCTGGTATCCTGCATTACCATTCGATTCCAAGTCCAAAAGAGAAGTGGCAGAGCTGTTGGGCGAAAACACGGGAACCATCGTCAAATTGACGACGGAGGAAAACGTCGATTGGTATGGGTATGGGCCGCAAGCGAATCAAGCATCAGCGGCAGAAGCGATGATACGAGCAGTGACAGAAAAAGGCTGGACCTTTATCCAGCAAGAAGGGGCCGGATACTTTTTTGAACGGAGGAAAGAGAAGATGATTATCACGTCACAAATGTGGACGGGCAACTATGTACTCTTTCGAATCCCCGCAGGTGTTCTATAGAGATACCATGAGGCAAAATGAACGGAATGGCAGGACGCATTGATCTACGCACGCATCACTTTCCACAACAAATATTTCTCTCGTAAACAAACTGCACAAGGCCGATATCCCGCAGCAATAGCGGTTGCTTCATCCGCAAAAAATACGCGATGGCGCACATAACCGCCTCGCGTAATGGCTCTGATGGCAGAGGGACAATCCAGTCGGCCATATATCCTGCCTGGTCGATACCCTCCTAATGTACCCGGAGTATCACTTTGATAAAAAGAGCGATCAGCTCCGAGCAGGGTGTATGTTTTGGCAGAGTCAGCATCTTGAGGTGCTGGCTTTTTTGGCGTAGGCATATGGCTCCCCCTCTATTGGTACGTGAGTCGGGTTCACTCCAACAGGAGGAAGCCACAGTCAGCCTACATCAAGTGCTTTTACATTACGAGAATGCTGGAATCGCGAAGTAGGCACTCAAGCGGTGGTTGATCTGCTCCTCGGTAAGCTCAGGGAACAATCTCGCTTCCTTCACCATATCGTACAGACGCTCCATCGGCTCGCGGCCATCGGCTTTCTTTGCCTTCGCGTCGTTTTTGAGCAGCTCCCAAATCCCAATCACATACTCGCGTCTGGTGATATCTTGTTTGCGGAAAAAGAAATCGAGGCGCTCTACATGGTCCATGAATTCGTCGCCGAAGCGCTTGTCCACTTCCCCGCGCAGGAGGGCGATTTCTGCTTCGTACATCGGACGCTCGTTGCCTTTCTCCTTGCTGATCCAAGGTGTCTCTAGTACAAGCGGCAGGTGGCGGATTTTCTCGTGGTTCACGATGTAGTTCATCGCATCAAAGCCGATGAGTCCCGCACCGATTGGCGCATGGCGGTCTTTGCCTGCCCCGCGGAAGTTTTTGCTGTCATTCAAGTGAACGACGGCGAGACGGTCCAAGCCTATTGTCCGGTCAAACTGTTCCAAGACGCCATCGAAGTCGTTGACGATATCGTAGCCAGCATCGTGAATATGGCAAGTATCCATGCAGACGGTCAGCCTGCTGTTGTCTTCTACTTTCTCGATGATGGCCGCGATTTCCTCAAAGCTGCGACCGATTTCCGTTCCTTTACCCGCCATCGTCTCCAACGCGATTTTCACGTTGGTGTCTTTGATGCCTGTCAGAACTTCATTCAAGCCTTCTGCGATTCGGGCGATGCCGTATTCTGCATCCTTGTCTGTGTACGCGCCAGGGTGCAGCACGATATTTTTGACGCCAATGTAGTCGGTCCGGCGAATCTCTTCTTGCAGAAAGCGGACAGCGAGCTCATAGGTATCGTCCTTGTAAGAGCCCAAGTTAATAATGTACGGGGCATGTACCACAATTTCATCCACGCCCTGCTTCGCCATTACTTCTTTGCCTTCCGTAATGTACTGATCCTCGATCGGCTTGCGGCGGGTGTTTTGTGGTGCACCCGTGTAGATCATAAAGGTACTCGAGCCGTAGGTGGCTGCTTCTTCGGCGGCATTCAGCAGTCCCTTACCGGAGAATGATACGTGCGAACCTATTTTTAGCATAGGATAGAACCTCCTTTGATTAATAAAGAAAACGCCATAAATAAAAAGTAGCGTACGACTCCCAATTCGTCCAAGCCTTGGACAGCTCTTGTATTTCTGCTTTTGTCGGCTTTTTTTCTTTGCCGAGTAAAAATTTGATTGCATTGTGCAGGCCGACATCATCAATGGGAAAAGCAGAGGGAATTCGCAGACAGCGCATGAGCACATAGTTGGCCGTCCACGGTCCAATCCCGCGAATACTGGTCAAACGTTTCTCCGCGGTTTGATAATCTCCTCCGTCCCATAATAGCTCTTTCGATAGTTTCCCTTCAACGATGAGTTGTGCGACGTCAATCAAATACTCGCATTTCTTGGTCGTCATGCGCAATCCATCCAGATCAGCGACGGATAATCCGGCGATTTTTTCCGCTGTGGGAAAAAGCCAATACGTCTGTCCTTCGAACTCTACCCGTCTTCCGAATGTCTCTACCAACCGCCGTTTAAGCGTGTACGCATAGGTCAGGTTAATTTGCTGTCCAATGATACCCCAACTGAGCGCTTCAAACAGGTCGGGAATACCCATGGTCCGCAGCCCGTAGAACTTTTCAACAGCCTGCTGTAGAAGAGCATCCCCTGCGGCAAGCGCATAAAACGGAACCAGATTTCGATCGAGATCGAACCAATCGCGAACATAGCGTGCTACCTCTATCCGGACTTTTTCGGTGGGAAGCGAAGGGCTGAGAAAACGCACAGTCAATCCTTGAGCGTTATCTCCATGAATTTCGACCACTTGTGGATCTTGTTCAATCGGGATGGCTTTGTAGAGGCGCCCGTTTTGAATGTGAAACATGCATTCGTTGGATGCTCTGGACAAGTAGTGAAGATTTTGCGAAAAACTGAATTCCGTAGGTACGGACAAGATTATTTCTTCTCTATTATCGACCCAAGCCTCGTGTGATAGACCGTTTGTCATGCGAAAACCTCCTGTCTGACTTCCTCCTAGTTTTATAACAAGAAAAGCGATACTGTCATTTCGTTATCTTGCTATTTTAATTTTCTAGCAGTACGGATCACGTAGCGTAGGGGTATACTGTCAATAAGAGCAAGCGATTCGATAACGGCTATGGCAAAGGAGATGACATGTGTTGGAGGAACGGGTAACCGATGAGCGATGGCAGGCCATTATTCATAACGATGTGTCTTACGATGATCAATTTTTTTATGCGGTAAAAACGACGAAGATCTTTTGTAGACCGTCGTGCAAGTCAAAGCCGCCGAAGAGGGAGAACGTGCGAGTTTTCCAAAATGCAAGCCAAGCTATGCGGGAAGAATTTCGCCCATGTAAACGATGCAAGCCCACGGGAGAGAGGTTGCCTGATCGTGAGTGGGTGGCACAAATTACACAGTATATTGATTCTCATTATAACGAAAAGCTGACGTTGGAGCATTTGGCGGATATGTGCCATGGCAGTCCGTTTCATTTGCAGCGAACATTTAAGCGACTCATGTCAATGACGCCCGTGGAGTACATCCAGAAAAAGCGGATAGACAGGGCGCGAGAGCTGCTGGTTCATTCGAACAACCAGATCGCGGATGTTGCGCAATTGGTAGGAATGCCGAATACGCCGTATTTTATCACGTTGTTTAAAAAAATGACGGGCAAGACCCCGAGTGAATATCGCCAACAGTGCGTCAAACAATAAACGACATAAGCTGCTCGTGAAATGTAATATCTTTAGAAGTAAGAAGCTTTGAAGATGAGAAAGAAAAAGGAGCACTGCCAAAATGAGCGATATGAAAACCTTGCGAGAAGTATTTAAAAAGACCACTTATCAAATCGCCGGGCACAGCAAGAGAGACCTCCATCAATTGCAGCAGGTCCTGTCCAGAGTGGATGGGAATGTAGAGGGTGATATGTACGGAACAGGCGAACTCATCGAGAATTTCGAGAGCAAGATGGCCGAATATTTGGGCAAAGAGTCTGCCGTGTTCTTTCCCAGCGGTACGATGGCCCAACAAATCGCGTTACGCATCTGGTGCGATGAGAAGGGAATCAAAAAGGTCGCCTATCATCCGCTCTGCCACTTGGAGATTCACGAGGAAGATGGGCTCAAGGAGCTGCATCAGATTGAGGCGGTCTTGCTGGCGGATAAAGACAGAGTGATTGAACTGGACGATGTTCTCGGCATGGACGACGATATCGCGTGCCTGTTGCTGGAATTGCCACAGCGTGAGATTGGCGGACAGCTGCCCTCGTATGAGGATTTGGAGGCGATCTCCCAGTATTGTCGGGAAAAAGGAGTTCGGTTGCATCTAGATGGTGCCCGGCTTTTGGAAATCCTGCCGTATTACCAGAAATCAGCCGATGAGGTATGCGCATTGTTTGATAGCGTGTACGTTTCCTTTTACAAAGGGATAGGCGGAATTGCCGGAGCGATCCTGGCTGGGGATGAAGATTTCACGAAGCAATCGAAGGTATGGAAAAGACGCCATGGTGGGGATCTGATTAGTTTGTACCCGTACATTGTTACGTCAGAATACCATTTTGAGCAAAGAAAACATAAATTCAATCAATATTACGAGCATGCAAAAGAGCTGGCGAGATTGTACAACCAATGCCAGGGGATATCTACGAGACCGGCCGTGCCTGTGTCCAACATGTTTCATGTGCACGCAGATTTGCCGCAAGAAGAGCTCGAGCGTATCATGGTCTCACTTAGTGAAGAGACAGGGATTGGCTTCACGCATTATGTAAGACAGAAAGACGAATCTTCTAGCTCCTATGAGGTAAGTATTGGCGATCGGTATGCGATGATCCCGAAAGAAGAGCTAGCATTGGCATTCGAAAAGCTGAATCAAAAAATAGGGGAACAGAAATCAAAAGCCGAGTAAATGAATCCATTTCGGGGCGGTGGCAGACTGGTGCTTACAGATTCATACCGGGCTGCCACAGTATGTTCCGAAAGAAGAGAAAGGGAGCATTATGTTCATCATCAGACCGTACGAGAAAAGCGACTACCCTTGGATCATGGCGTACGATTTGCCGCAAGAACAAGCGATCTACACGTCTATGCCAGTCGATATCATCGAAGTATCTCAAAACAATTCTGATCAGCAGCCCTATGTGATTTTTGACCAAGGTCATTTAATCGGCTGTTTTGCCTTATTCACACCACAGACAGGCAATCCCTACACACCAAATGAACAGGCGATTATTTTTAAATCGTTCTCGATCGATTCCCGTCATCAAAAGAAGGGCTACGCTTTGAAAGCTTTACAGAGCTTGCCTGACATCGCACGAGAGTATTACCCGATGCGGGATGAAAGTGTGTTGACGGTTCATCATACAAATACCCCAGCGATCCAACTGTATAAAAAGGCGGGTTTTGTAGATCAAGGATTAAGGTTTGCGGGAGAATATGGCGAGGAGCTGATTTTTCATCTCGATTTGACAGTTTCAAAATGAGTTGATAAAATGAATGACAGTCAGTCAGTTGTAATCGTTCGGTTAAAAGGAGGGAAGTTACTTGGCGGTCAGCAAAGACGATAAATATTCCAAAATTCTCAACGCGGCTATCGAGATCATATCGGAAAAAGGGCTGGATAAGACGTCCATATCCGATATCGTAAAAAAAGCAGGGATTGCCCAAGGGACGTTTTACCTGTACTTCTCATCTAAGATGGCTCTGGTTCCAGCGATTGCAGATAATCTGCTGACGATTACCTTCCAGCGGATCAATGATAAGCTGAAGGAAAAAAGTGATATCGAGAGCGTTCTCGAAGTGTTGGTCGATGAGACCTTTTCCTTTACTGATGAATACAGGGATGTCATCATCCTTTGCTATTCCGGATTTGCACTTGATAATTCATTGGAGACATGGGGAACGATCTATAAGCCTTTTTATGAGTGGATGGAAGGCGTCCTCGTGCAAGCAATCAGTGATAACGCCATCTTGAAAGATATTGATGTGAAATGGACGGCCAAAATTATTATTACGCTTGTCGAGAATACAGCGGAACGCTATTACAGTAGCGATCAGAAGAACGTAGCACCAGATGAATATAAAGCGGAAATCCTGCGTTTTTGCAAAAGATCACTAGGTATCCAATAAAGAAGTATTGGAGCATATCCAATTCTTTTTTTTACGTGTAAGAAAGTTTATGTACCAGCGTGTAAAAGCGACTTTGCATAAACTTTCTGGAGCGCATAAAAACTTTCCGCTAAAGCGCGGTCGCTCCTCCATAGGAATGCCTCGATAGAGGTTTTTTTATTTGGCACAAAATGACTGATGTTCATTCATTGTTAACACAACAAGAACAACGAAGAGGTGATTACCATGGCATGGTTTTATTTAATCATTGGCGGAATGATCGAAATTGCTTGGGCATTGGGACTGAAGTTCTCGGATGGATTCACGAAGCCGGTAGTGAGTGTCGTCACGGTTCTATTGATCGTAACCAGCTTCTACTTTTTTGCTCAGGCCATGAAACGAATTCCAGTCGGAACTGCGTATGCGATTTTCACAGGGATTGGTGCAGCGGGAACGGCCGTCGTTGGATTTACTTTTTTGGGTGAGGATGTCTCTTTCTTGAAAATCTTTTTTATCCTGTTGCTGCTCACGTGCATTATCGGATTGAAGCTGTCGAGCAAGCCAGAAGAAGAGAACGCATAACAACTTGGAGGTGGACAGTATGGCATGGGCGATGTTGATTATCGCTGGTTTTGCAGAAATTGGTGGAGTGATTTCGTTAAAATTGACCGAAGGATTTACAAAATGGAAGCCAACGGTTGCTTGTTTGATCTTCGCAAGTATTAGCTTTTATCTGCTCTCGTCCGCTGTACAGACGCTCCCGGTCGGAACAGCTTATGCTGTATGGACGGGAATTGGCTCAGCAGGAAGCGTGCTGGTAGGGATGTTGTTTTTCAAAGAGTCGAGGGACAGGAAGCGGATTCTGTTCATGACAGGGATTGTCATCAGTATTGTTGGTTTGAAGTTCATCGCATAGTGATAGCGAAAAGCCCCTTTCTAGCAGCGTGTGCTGTAAGAAGGGGGCTTTTCGCTAAGGTTTTACTGGTTCGCCTGTACGCCAAATCGGGTAAACAATTGCCAGATCAGCTCTCGTCTGCTGGATACCCCAGTTTTTACGAAGATGGACTTCAAATGATCCTGAACCGTATAAGCGGAGATGTGCAGTGTGCGTGCGAGCTCCTTCGTGGAAGCGCCGCGGACAATCTGGTCGAGTATTTGCTTCTCCCGTACAGACAATCCGTATGCTTCGGCGATGAGCGGCAGCATGTCAGCAGGTTTTGCGGGACCGAACAATACAGCCAGGTGCACCGTGCTGCTTTGGGTGTTCATCGGGCTTGCCTGAATCGTCATGTAAGGGCCATCTGGCATGCGAATGCAGACTTTTGCCATGGATGTCTTGTGACCTGATTCTGTCAGCTGGGAGAGTGCCCGCGAACAAACCGCTCGCACTGGTCGGGGCAAGGTATCGCGATTAATCGACTCCCATTGGCGCAGCAAGGTCAGCCATTTTTCCGCTGTGGGATTGGCAGCGAGTAAGGTGAACTGATCCGACAGCATCAATATTCCCATCTCTTCTTCCATCCACGTATTTTCCTCAGCGGGTAAGGACAGACTCGTCTTTCGCAACTGATACGCAATCAGCGGCGCCAAAACCAAAATACATTCACGCTCCTGCTCAGAAAAAAAGGGACGCCCCTGCGAACGAAACAACGTTAAATAGCCCCAGCATGCACCGTCGTACTTAAGGGCAGCACGCATCTCATCATGAAAACCGGCGGGGAGCAGAACATTGCGATAGCGGTCACTGCGTGCAAGCTGGCCATTGGTCGCTTGACTCAACGTAGCGACAGGCTCAGCCGCTTTGCTCAGATGATCATATCGATTGAAGTCCTCGCGCAAGTATTCATGCTCAAAAATGCCATGATGAATGGCTTCCACCCCGTCTTCCGTAATGGCTCCGGTGGATAATAGCGTTTGCGGATCAACGGCGGTACAGCAGGCCCCGTCAAAAGGGACGAACTCTCGCAATAGCTGCAAGAGCGCTGTCCGATAGTCTTGTGAAGAGTGAGAAAAGCGTTCAGCTAGTGCCATCACTTTTCGTTTGCTCGCTTCCCGATTTGTGCTCATCTGTATTCTCCTGTACGTCTATTGGCAAAGGAAAATCCCATCTTTGTGGGATGGTGCTCTCCTCGTTCCTCTTTATAATTGAGAATAATTCTTAGTCTAAATTTACAAGATACGCGAGGAGTTGGAAAGACCATATGAGCCAGCGGCAGCGCTTTTTCATGATGATCGCGATTTGTCTGGGTGCATTCTTGTCTCATTTTACGGCGGGGATTGTCAATGTCTCGCTCCCTCAGTTCACATCCATTTTCCAGACGGAGCTGGCGATCGCACAATGGATTACAACGGGATATTTGCTTGTCATTGCGTCTCTTCTTCCTTTCATGGGCAAGCTGGGAGATCGATACGGGCATCGTGTGCTGCACAATTACGGCTTCCTGCTGTTCACGGTAAGCTCTGTCTTGGTGGCATTTTCGACGACGATTACGATGCTGTTGATGCTTCGAATCGTGCAAGCCGTCGGAGCGGCTATGTTCCAGGCTACCAATATCGCGCTCATTGCGATGTTGCTCCCAAAAGAAATGCGGGGAAGGGCAATGGGGATCATGAGCACAGCTGTTGCGCTTGGTGGCATGACTGGACCGATTGCAGGTGGGATGATCGCGTCGTGGTTGAGCTGGGAGTGGTTGTTCCTCATTCATGTTCCTGTCGCTATCTTGGCTACGGGGCTGGCTTTTCGTTACATTCCTTCTCATGAGCAGGCGAAGAAGGCCCGTTCACTAGATCTCGTTGGGGCAGGTCTGTTCATGCTACTGGTCAGCTCAGTCATTATGGCGATCTCCAATGGAAACGGGTGGGGCTGGGATTCACAAGGGATGCTCATTCTTTTTGGGGGTGTACTCGTCTTGGCAGGGGCGTTTGTCTGGTGGGAGCGGCGACAGTCCGTGCCGTTTTTGCCCGTGGCGGTCTTTCGCCTATCAGCTGTGTCCAGTGGATTGTTCATTAGCTTTACTTCGTTTGTGCTCGCGAATCTCGTACTGGTTGTCATGCCGTTTTACTTACTTGATCAAGCGCATGTTTCCCCTTTGACGGCAGGGTATATGATGACTGCTTACCCACTGATGCTGGCGCTGACGGGTCCTTTTAGTGGCTGGGCTTCGGATCGCTATCGGGCACGGCCACTCATTTTTGCAGGTCTTGGTGCGATGGGGGCAGGGATAACCGTATTGGCGATCTGGCTAGAGGTATTATCAACGGTGGAAATCATCGCGATACTGGCTTTGGTGGGGGCAGGTATGGGGCTGATTGCTTCGCCCAACAACAGCTACATCATGCGCTACGTCCCGTTGGAGCATGCGGGTGCGATCGGAGGCATGATCGCCTTGACACGCAATGCAGGGATGGTGGTCGGCGCAGCGTTGGGACTGGGCATGATGAACGGCGAATCGAATCAAGCAGTGCTGCCGATGATCGATGCGTATCGCGCGGTTTTTGAAGCAGGTGGCCTGATTTGGCTGAGCGGTTTGTTGGTCTGGTGGTATGCGGGACGTCTGGAGTGGCAGAAAAAGAGAGGCACAGAGGTGGAGAAGGCATGAGCAAGGATCGAATTGTGGTAGTCGGGGGGTACGGTCATGTAGGGGCAACGATTTGCAAGAATTTGGGTAACGCATATCCGGGACGGGTGTATGCTGCTGGACGCAGCTTGGAGAAGGCGGAAGCATTTTGCCGAGAAGCAGATGGACAGGTGCTGCCGCTTGAGCTCGATATTCACAAGCCGTTAGACCAAAGCATGCTGGAAAAAGTAAAGCTGGTGGTCATGTGTCTGGATCAGACGAATACGGCTTTTGTAGAAGGGTGTGTGCGGAATGGAACGCATTATCTCGATATTTCAGCGAATGGCCATTTTTTGACGCAAATCGAACAATGGGGGAGCCGAACTGAAACGAAGAACAGGGGAACTGCCGTACTCAGTGTAGGACTGGCGCCAGGTCTGACCAACCTGCTCGCGGGGGAAGCTCATCGCTTACTGGACCAAGTGAGTGAGCTGGACATATTCATTATGCTTGGTCTCGGTGATCGACATGGGAGGGCCGCGATTGAATGGACTGTCGATAACTTGTGCACGAGCTACGAGGTGATTAACAATCATCAGCGTGTAACCGTAGAGAGCATGACAGAGGGCAAGCTCGTTGATTTTGGACCGGGGCTGGGGAAAAAGCGCGCGTATCGATTTCCGTTTTCTGATCAGCAGACATTGGCACGCACCTTGTGTATCCCTACAGTATCTACCCGACTTTGTTTTGATCTGAATGGGATGACGAGAGGGGTGGCGGCCCTTCGGAGTATAGGAATTTGCCGATTACTCCATCAACCAAAAGTACGGGAATCCGTGATGGAAGCGTTTGGGCGTTGGAAAATGGGGGATGATCGGTTTGCCATCAAGGTAGAGGCACGGGGAAAACGGGGAACTAACGAGGCGACAGTAGAGTGTCTGCTTTTTGGGCGCGATCAGTCCAACATGACCGCAATGGTGGCGGCTGCCGTAGCAAAATCGCTGTATGAAGAAGCGTTTCCTCCAGGAGTCCACCACATGGAACAACTATTTTCATTAGAAAAAATGAGATTTTGGCTGGAGCAGGAAGCATCACTGACCATATTTGTCAGGGAAGCCGGTCTATGATAGAGCTATCCAAGAACTAAAGAGGGGGCTTTATCATGACGCACTATGCCAAAAACATGTACGACTTTCACACGTGGGCGAATCAAACGTTAATCAATCGCTTGAAGGAACTTCCGGAAGGTGTTTACGAGCAGGAGGTCCAAAGCGTTTTCCCGACAGTAGCAAAAGTGGTGGAGCATATTTATATGGTGGACCAAGGCTGGCTTCACATTTTGCAGGGCATGGACATGCGAGCGGCATTGAATGAGGCATGGAAGAAGGAACAGGAATTAACGGGAAAAAGCTTGGAGGAAGTAGAGCAGATGTATGCCGAGCTAGTCGAGCAATACAGAGTGTTTCTCAGCCAAGAAGAAGATTTGGATCGCCACATTGTCCTCGACAATCCGTACACGAGAGTACGCGATACGAGCTTGGCAGAAATCATCATGCAAGTGGTCAATCATGGAACGTATCATCGTGGAAACATAACGGCGATGCTGCGCCAAATGGGGTATCCTTCTGTCATGACCGAGTATGCTCTTTACTGGTACGAAACCTGATAAAAGTGCGTGGGGCTGGAAGAGATTTCATTCTTCTGGCCTTGGGGTGTTGACAAGGGAAAATTTTAGTCCTATAATTATCTTAAATTCAAGATATTAATTTTTGTAACATTGTCATCCTACTTCCCCAAGAAGGTGCTTTTTTAAACATCATTATCTTTAATTTAAGATATTAAAAAATGAATGAAAAAATCGAGGAGGAAGCCCCATGAGTGAATTCACTACCCTTGTAAAAAACAGAAGATCCGCAAACAAGTTTCTACCGGATGTAACGATAACACCTGCTGAGATCGATGAAATCATGTCGCTGGTCAAGTTCGCGCCATCTGCATTCAATTTGCAGCATGCCCACTATGTAGTTGTCACCGATCCAGAAGCAAAAGAGCGTGTATATGAAGCGGCATATAGACAATATAAGGTAAAGACCGCTTCGGCCGTTGTGCTTGTATTTGGAGACAAGGAAGCGTACCAAAGTGTAGAGCGCATCAATGAAGGTCTCCTTCATTTAGGGATCATGGATCAACGCGAGTACGATCACAATAATTCTTCTGTCAGAGCGATGCACGAGTCTGGAGGAGAGCAGTTCAAGCGCGATGAAGCGATCCGCAATGCCAATTTGTCCGCAATGCTGTTCATGCTTGCTGCAAAGGATAAAGGCTGGGATACTTGCCCGATGATCGGATTCGACCCAGCAGCCGTTCAAGAGATAGCAAAGGTTCCGGACAGCTTTGTGCCAGCTCTGATGATCACGATTGGAAAAGAAGATACATCCAGCCAGCGTGTGAGAGGGTACCGCAAGCCCGTTGGAGAGTTTGTGAGCTACAACACATTCCAAGCAAGTAAATCATAATTAGAGGAGGCTATTCAAAATGACACAGCAAACAGCAGGAATTCACCATATCACAGCTTTTGTCACAAGCGCTCAAAATAACGTTGATTTTTATGCAGGGTTTCTCGGATTGCGCATGGTGAAAAAAACGATTAACTTCGATGCGCCAGACGTGTATCATCTGTACTTCGGGAATGAGGTCGGCAGTCCAGGTACAGCGATCACCTTTTTCCCGTGGGAATCTGGTCGCCGCGGACGCGTGGGCGGTGGACAGGTGGGCTATACGACTTTCTTGATTCCGGTAGGGGCGTTTTCCTTCTGGGAGGATCGACTGAAAAAATTCGGAATCGAGTACCGTCGCGTGGAGCGTTTTAACGAAACGTATCTGCAATTTACGGACAGAGACGGCTTACAGCTGGAGATTGTGGAACGTGAAGGAGGCCCAGCGAGCAAATGGTCCTTTGGCGGAGTGCCGGCTGACAAGGCGATCAAAGGCTTCGGCGGAGCGATCCTGTACAGTATGGCTCCAGCCCACACCATGGATGTTCTCGAGAGACTAATGGGACTAACCAGAGTCGGCGAAGAAAACGGCCTTGTCCGTTTCCAGGCTCACGGTGATTTGGGCAATGTTATTGACGTGAATGCCGAGCCGATACCAAGAGGAGAAGGTGGCGCAGGAACGATTCATCACATCGCATGGCGTGCTATAGACGATCAGGATCACCAGCAATGGCAGCAGCGCGCGGCTCAATCAGGTCTTCATCCAACAGATATTATTGACCGTCAATACTTTAACGCCATTTACTTCCGCGAGCCGGGCGAGATTTTGTTTGAGATTGCGACCGATCCTCCGGGCTTTGAACGAGATGAGCCATTTGATACATTGGGCGAAAAACTGATGCTCCCCGAGTGGTATGAGCCACATCGCGCCCAGATTGAGCAAGGCTTGCCACCGATTACAGTCAGAGTGTTGGAGGAAGATCAATCATGAATTTGAAGCACATTTTTCGAAAAGGAACCGATTCAGAAGCACCAACACTGTTGCTGCTACATGGAACAGGTGGAGATGAAAACGACCTCTTGCCACTGGCCAATCGCATTTATCCAGGCGCTTCTGTTCTGAGTGTCCGTGGGAATGTTCTCGAAAACGGCATGCCACGATTTTTCCGACGCTTAGCTGAGGGTGTTTTTGACGAAGAGGATTTGGTCTATCGCACGCAGGAGCTGCATGATTTTTTGGATCAGGCGGCGGTTACGTATCAGATCGAGCGAGACAATATCGTGGCAGTCGGCTATTCGAACGGGGCGAATATCGCAGGTAGTCTCCTGTTCCATTACCCGAATCCGCTAAAAGGGGCGATTCTTTACCATCCAATGGTTCCACGCCGTGGGATAGCGCTGCCTGATATGTCAGCCATTCCGGTGTTTATTGGAGCGGGCACGAATGATCCGATTTGTACGGCACAAGAGACGGAGGAGCTGAACCGACTACTGACAGAAGCAGGTGCTGACGTGACTGTGCATTGGGATTCATATGGTCATCAGCTGACGGTGAAGGAAGTAGAGGCTTCTGCCGCGTGGTTTACAGAGATGTTTCGCAAGTAATCGATGAGTAACAAGAGCGGCGGGCCCATGTCTGCCGCTTTTTTGTGTGCGCAAACAGTTGTTTTTCCGGGAAAAGAGCAGCTTCCCGCAGATTTAATCAGATGTGTAAAAGTCTTCAAGAACCAGCAGTATTCATTCATCTCTTGTTCATATTGCTTCTTTACTATTGATCCACGTAGGTGCAAGCCATTGACGATTTGCAGGATAGTAGACAAGTGAGTATCATTCAAAATAATGAAGCAGGAAAACCAGAAGGCGGAGTAACAAGGGGGCCAGCTTGATGAAACTGACGATTCTGATTGCAGATGACGATCCACATGTACGTGAGCTATTGCGATTTTATTTAGCAAAAGAGGGATACCATGTCTTGGCTTGTGTGGATGGAGATGAGGCTTCGCAGCTGTTGGAACAGGAATCAGTCCAGCTCGCCATCGTGGATGTGATGATGCCAGGCAAAAACGGCTGGGAGCTGTGCCGGGAGATACGGGAATTTTACGACCTCCCTGTCATCATGCTAACGGCAAAGGGCGAGGTGCGCGATAAGGAAAAAGGCTTTTTGGCGGGGACGGATGATTATTTGACCAAGCCATTTGAGCCTACCGAATTGCTGTACCGCATCAAGGCCTTGCTGCGTCGTTATCAGATGGTCAGCAAACAAATCATCGTCATAAACGATACCGTCATCGATCGGATCAGCCATGTTGTGAAGGTGAAAGAAGAGTTGATTCATTTACCGTTAAAGGAATTTGAACTGCTTGCCCAGCTTGCCAGTTTTCCTGATCGGATCTTTACCCGAGATCAACTGTTGGAGCTCGTATGGGGCGGCGATACCGAGAGCGATAGTCGGACCATCGATGTGCATATTAAGCGGCTGCGAGAGAAATTTACGGAGAAAACAAATGACTTTGTCATTTCTACTGTTCGCGGCTTAGGCTACAAGCTGGAGGTACGAGGCCAGTGAAATCTCTCTACGTCCGGTTAGTTCTTACCTTTGTCGCAATTGTACTGATCAGCGGCACACTTGGATTTTTATTGGCAAATGAGTACTATCAACGCAATTTGCGCGCTTATAATGAACAAAAAATTACGAGCATCGGACAGCATATCATCGATTTGTATGAGCATAAATCCACACTCGACCTGCCCGCCTTCATGACGCATGTCGCCAATTTGAATTTTCAGCTACATCTCGTGGATGAGAATGGCGCAGTAAGCCAATTCGGAGCACCTTTTCGCGATCAGCAGATAGAGCCTGCCATCGTTCAAAGAGTGTTGGCGGGTGAGACTTACAGAGGGATTACAGAAGAACAGCACAGCTGGTTTGTGACCGGATTTTTTGAAAACACGCTGACAAACAGCATTGGCTTGCCGCTTACAGCAGAAGGGCAAAAATACGCCCTGTTTGTACGACCAAATATTGAACAGCAGTTTGGCGAGGTGCATATTATGTTTGCCTTGCTGCTGGCAGCGATGTTTGTACTTAGCCTGATCCTGATTTTGATATTTACCCGTTATTTGGTGAAGCCGATCGAGAAGCTGAGCCATGCGACCAAAAGGCTGGCAGAAGGGCAGTACGACATCCATCTGGACATCTCTCGCCGTGACGAAATCGGCGATTTAGCTATGCATTTTGCCAGGATGACAGAGTCACTCAAACAACTAGACGAGATGCGCCAAGAGTTTGTCTCCAATGTCTCACATGAAATCCAGTCTCCATTGACATCGATCCAAGGCTTTTCTCAAGCTATCCGCAGCGGCGGTGTGACAAGTGAACAGCAGGAGACGTACTTGACTATCATCGAAGAGGAGAGCAGGCGGCTGTCTTCCTTGAGCAAGCAGCTGTTGACGCTCGCTTCCCTGGACAAAGAGACAGGTCTCTACGAACCGACACGTTTCCGACTGGATGAGCAGATCAGGCAAGTCCTCTTAATTTTGGAGCATCAGTGGCAACAAAAAAAGCTCGTGATGGAGCTGACTTTACCGGAGACTTTCATCGTGGGTGACAAGCAGCTACTCAATCAAGTATGGATGAACCTGCTTGCCAATAGTATCAAATTCACCCCAACGGCTGGCTCTATATCTATTGCGATACAAAAGGATACGCGAATCGGCGTGACCATTCGGGATACGGGGATCGGCATGTCAGAAGAAGAGCAGGAGCATGTCTTTGACCGTTTTTACAAAGGAGACAAGTCACGCAATCGGGAAGCGACGGGAAGCGGTCTCGGTCTTTCTATCGTGCAAAAAATTTTGCAGGTCGCAAAAGGCAGCATTCACATTCAAAGCCGTATAGGCGAAGGGACAACGGTCACGGTCAGCCTACCGACGGGTGAGTATCCTACTGCGTGAACGAAAAACGATTCATAACGAAGCGAAGCAAGGGAGTGATTTCCATGAATATCGGCAGGCGTGTACTTGCCGCTGTCATATCCGCTTTTATTACGGGTCTGTATGCTGCGTTGATCATCTACATCTATCGTGATCCAAGCGCGCCGTATGGGTTCGGACAAGAGTATTTGCTGGGTGTGCTCTTCAGCATGGCATTGAATCTAGTTGTCTTCGTATGGCTGTCGGTATTCGTGGACTTGCTAGTGAGTCGATCACACTTGATCGGGTGGAATAAAAACGCTGTGCGTTTCGGCGGGTATGCGGTCATCGGCTATGTGCCTGTGTTTTTTCAATGGCTAATGAGTGTTGATCCGCATGCTGCCTTGTTTTATCCGCAGGCAACGGTTTTTGTGTTTGCTGCAATATGTTACTTCCTTATATTTGTGGGAATAGAGGCGGTCAACAAGCGTCTTCATACAGAAACCGAGCCATCCGTAAAAGGCTGATTTTATAAGGATTTACCCGGAAAAACGAGGGAACCTTTCATAGTTAATCAAATGTTTAAAATACTGACTAAGCGGTTGTGTACCATTGAATGGCGTAATAATGGTGTGCGTTACCACCGAATAATAGAAAATCATTCCACTCATCATAAATCAGCGTGTTAGTGGACCCAGCTGTCACAATGGAGCCAAAATCAATTTCAATACCTAGTTCATCTAGTTTGCCAAGCGTATTTTTTACGTCTATTTTCATGAATAGCCCAAACCTTATGAGGGGATCAATGACCCGACTAAGTACAAGCTGTCTGTTGCTATTTTTGACGTTCATCTCTTCCCAAGCCCACTCTTCACCCCAGTATTCGAGACGCTCCATTAAAAGTAGAAAAGCATCCACCGGATGAGGGACTTCTGTTTTTTCGAGAGACAAGAGATAGGCTGAAGCCTCCCAACGTGGCTGCCGGTCTTCTTGAATATGAAAATGATCGACGAACTTTCGGTTATGGATACCCTGTAAACAATGGATTACCGCATCCTTGTTTATCATGTGTGAACACACCTCCTGACTATTTCTTAAAAAAGCCATCTTAGTCCTATAACAAAAAAGCCCGAGCAATCAGGTAGCTCGGACAATGGTTTTCTGTTCTTTGGCGTGTTCAATCCCCGCAGATATGAGATGGCGTACATGGTCATCATCCAACGAGTAAAAAACGAGTTTACCTTCTTTGCGGTACTTGGCTAGTCCCATGTTGCGAAGTAGCCGCAGATGGTGGGAGGTGTTAGCGATCGAGCTTCCGATGATAGCAGCCACATCACAGACACAGAGCTCGTCTTCCATCGAGAGGATGTGAATGATTTTGGCGCGGGTGTCATCGGCCAACGCCTTGAAGATTTTTGCTACCCCTTCTGATTCTGTGGCGAACGGCTTTAACCGATTTACTTTTTCCTCATCAAAACATTGGATTTCACAGATGTCATCCACTGTAACCATCACCTCATGCTCTACAATGTCCTACTATTATAGACATTCGCGGAGAAAGTGAAAAGGAAAAACGACATTTTCATGGCAGTGTAGTGTCCCTCTTCGTTTTCGTGTAAGATGAACATGATCCAAGAAATGGGGAGAGAATACCATGAGTGCGCAACCAAAGTGCCCGAAGTGCCGGTCTGCAAAGATCGATTTCACGGAGTCGATCAATAAGCCATTATACATAACCATTTATGTAGCGGTTTTAGCAGTGCTTGCCTTGATCGGCATTTCCGTGAAAGGGACTCCTGTCATCTTTTTGTTCCTCGGACTGTCAGGGGCATTTATTCTGTTTGCCGTTCGTCTTGCCTTAGAAAAGCGTAAAGTAATCAAGTGCAAATGTCTGGACTGTGGGGAGCGTTGGCAGACCACCCCAACACCTGTAGAAGCTCGTACCAAGTAACAAGACTCCTAGTAATAGGGGTCTTTTTTTATTCTCGATCTGTAAAAAAATGGGCGGAATATTCAAATCAATTCTTGAACGAACCAGAAGGATGCGATAATATAATAATTAAATATTTGTTTGAATGTTTGTGGATTGATTTCATTCGAAGCTGGGCAAAATAGATGCTTGGAAAAAGGTGAGAACAGATGGCAGAAGAACGAAAAAAAGAAGAGTGTTGCAGTGGGCATCAATGCGGCAGTGAGCATACGCATGCTGGTAAAATTCTCACGGTTCTCGAGCCTGCGGCTGCGGCAACAGAAAGCGCAGGAATTCTTTCTTCACAGGCTGTTGTCTATCGCGTTACAGGTATGGATTGCAGTTCGTGCGCCAAATCGCTGGAAAAGCATATGCAGACGTTGCCAACCGTAAAAGAGGTAAACGTGAACTTTTCCACGGGTAAAATGCAGCTCGTCGCGGATGGACTAGGAGCCGATGTGGTGGTGAAGGAAGTCGCCAAGGCTGGATACAGTGCCATGCTACTTACTAGACGTACCGCCAAAGCAGTACCGAAAACGGATCAAGCAGGGACGGTACTGACGACAATTTCGGGTGTGTTATTGGCTCTCGGTTTTCTAGCCTCCCTTTCACCAAGCGTATCTCCACTGGTCGTTACTGTGTTCTATGCGTTGTCGATCATAAGTGGCGGCTACCGACCTGCGCGCAGTGCTTTTTACGCGATCAAAAGCGGTTCACTGGATATGAACGTATTGATGTCTGTTGCGGCTATTGGAGCAGCATTAATCGGTGAGTGGCTGGAGGGCGCGACGGTCGTCTGGCTCTTTTCCATCGGAAACTTGCTGCAAACCAAGTCGATTGAAAAAACACGTGACTCCATACGCAATTTGATGGATTTGGCTCCGCCTGAGGCATGGGTCAAGGTAGGGGAGACTCTTACCCGCAAGCCAGTTGAGGACATTGCTGTCGGCCAAGTCATCGTAGTGAAGCCAGGAGAGAAAATCCCGCTGGATGGGGTGATTGTACACGGGACATCGAGCGTCAATCAGGCCCCGATTACAGGTGAATCGATTCCCGTAGATAAACTGGTCGGCGACAGCGTTTTTGCAGGGAGTGTCAACGAAAGCGGCGCGGTGGAGATCAAGGTAACAAAGCTGGTGGAGGATACGGCGATTGCCAGAATCATTCATCTCGTGGAGGAAGCGCAGGAGAAAAAAGCGCCTACTCAGGCGTTCGTCGACAAATTCGCTGCGATCTACACGCCAATCGTGCTCGTGCTTGCTTTGTTCGTGATCGTATTCCCGCCATTATTCGGACTCGGTACCTGGGGAGAATGGTTTTACAGAGGACTTGAGCTACTGGTTGTTGCTTGCCCGTGCGCACTGGTCATTTCCACGCCAGTTGCGATTGTGTCTGCGATTGGAAATGCCGCGAGAAACGGCGTCCTGATCAAGGGCGGTACGTTTTTGGAAAAGGCAGGAGCGATCAACGCCATTGCCTTCGATAAAACGGGCACATTGACGGAAGGGAAACCACAGGTTGCAGCGGTTATCGAGATGGAGGGAAGCGAAGACGAAGTAGTGTCGATCGCCAGAACGATTGAAGAGCGTTCTTCCCATCCGATTGCACAAGCGATTCTCACCTATGCGAAACAAAAGCAGGTCGCTTCCCAGAGTGGGCAAGATTTCAAGGCGATTGTCGGAAAAGGGGCGAGCGCTGTCATTGGAGCCGAGACATTTTATGCAGGGAAGCCCGCCTTGTTTCAAGAGCTGGGAGTCGATTTGTCGGCATGGCAAACGCAAATCGAGTCGTTGCAGAGTGAGGGACATACGCTGGTGGTTATCGGTACCGCAACGAAATTGATCGGGATGATTGCCGTTGCCGACACCATTCGTGAGATTACGGTTAGTGCCATTGGCAAACTCAAGGCGGCAGGTATTGAAGACATCGTGATGCTGACTGGTGACAATGCTGGTACGGCGAAAAAGGTAGCGAGTCAGACGGGTGTAAATCGTTATTTTGCAGAGTTGTTGCCGCAAGATAAGGTAGAGGCGGTTAAGAAACTCCAACAAGAAGGCAAGGTCGTCGCCATGGTGGGTGACGGGATCAACGATGCGCCTGCTCTCGCATCAGCTGACTTGGGGATTGCCATGGGTGGAGCTGGTACCGATACGGCAATGGAAACCGCGGATATCGTATTGATGGCTGACAATCTCGAAAAGCTGCCGCACACGATGAAGGTCAGCAGAAAAGCACTCGCGATTATCAAGCAAAACATCTGGTTTTCGATCATCGTAAAGCTGGTCGCACTCGTGTTGATATTCCCAGGCTATCTAACCTTGTGGCTGGCGGTGCTCAGTGACACGGGAGCCGCATTGCTGGTCATCTTAAACAGCATGAGACTCTTGCGAATGAAGGACTAAATAAAAAAGGGAGATGAGCTGTCGAGGCTCTCTCCCTTTTTTCTGTATCAGGTTTACACCAAGACTCCGCCGCCGTATCTTTCGAATTCTTTCTGGGTGCAAGCAACAAAGTGACCGCGCTCAATTTCACGCAAGACGCGTTCTTCCCCTTGATCTCGCAAATATTCCTGATCATCGAAAACGATGCGCTTACGGTTGCGCTCATAATCAGGGTCTGGCAATGGAATTGCCGAGAGCAACGATTTGGTGTACGGATGAATCGGATTCTCGTACAGGCGATTACTTTCTGCCAGCTCCACAATACGTCCGCGGTACATCACACCAATGCGGTCACTGATGTATTTAACCATGGACAGGTCATGGGCGATGAACAGATAAGTCAGGCCTTTTTCTTTTTGCAGGCGCTTGAGCAGGTTAATGACCTGCGCCTGAATGGACACGTCGAGGGCAGAGATCGGTTCATCGGCAATGATGAATTCCGGATCAACAGCCAATGCCCGTGCAATCCCGATCCGTTGGCGCTGTCCGCCGCTGAACTCATGCGGGTAACGGTTTGCGTGCTCGCGGTTGAGGCCAACGGTTTCCAACAGCCCGTGTACCTTGGCGATGCGTGCTTCCTTGGTCGCCAGACGATGAATGTCCAGACCTTCTGCAATAATGTCGGATACAGTCAGACGTGGATTCAACGACGAGTACGGGTCTTGGAAGATCATTTGGATTTTGCGGTTGAGCCATTTCTTTTCTTCAAGTGTTTTCTTTCCGTGTACACTGTTCCCATTGAACAAGACCTCTCCGCCAGTTGCATCGTACAGGCGAAGGATGGTTCGTCCTGTGGTGGATTTACCGCAACCGGATTCACCCACAAGACCGAAAATTTCCCCTTTGTAGATGTCAAAGGTGATACCATCTACAGCTTTCAGCGTATGACCATTCCCGAGGTCAAAATGCTGTTTCAAATCTTTGACTTCAACCAGCTTCTCACGGTTCTCGTAGTTGATCGTTTTTTTGGTGCTTACTGGAGCCTCAGTCGCATCATTAGAATTGACTTTTCGTCTCACAGCCGAAGCAGGCGGTTTGATGTCAGGTGCCATTTCATGCAGGAGCCATGTTGCCGCATAGTGCGTGTCGGAGATTTTGAACATCGGTGGTTCATATTCCAGATCGACCTTCAACGCAAATGGGTTACGAGCCGCGAAGGCATCACCTACAGGTGGCTTGAACATGTCAGGCGGCGATCCAGGAATGGACATCAGCTCGTCGTCGCTGGCATCGAGGCTAGGCATGGAACCTAATAGACCCCAGGTATACGGGTGCTTAGGATCGTAGAAAATTTCATCGACTTTACCGATTTCCACAATTTTACCTGCATACATAACCGCTACACGGTCTGCCATGTTAGCAACTACACCGAGATCATGCGTAATAAAGATGATCGAAGTACCCATCTTCTTTTGCAGTTCCTTCAGCAACTCCAAAATCTGCGCTTGAATCGATACGTCCAGAGCAGTTGTCGGCTCATCGGCGATGATAATTTTTGGATTGCAGGCCAGTGCGATGGCAATGACAATCCGTTGGCGCATCCCACCGGAAAACTGGTGCGGGTATTGATCGACACGTTCCTTGGCAAATGGAATCCCTACCATTTCCAACAGTTCAATAGCACGGCTGCGCGCATCTGCACGGTTCAGCTTTTGGTGCTTGATGAAGCTCTCCATGATTTGGTTACCGATAGTCATCGTCGGATTCAAGGAAGTCATCGGGTCTTGGAAGATCATCGAGATATCGCGACCGCGAACATCCTGCATTTCTTTTTCGGAAAGCGTAACCAAATCTCTTCCTTCAAAGAGAACTTGTCCTTTTGGAATGCGTCCAGGAGGAGAAGGAATGAGGCGCATAAGTGCTTGTGAGGTTACGGATTTACCGGAACCGGATTCACCAACAATTGCCAGTGTTTCTCCTTTTTCCAGATCAAAGGAGACGCCTCGTACTGCTTTGACTTCACCTGCATACGTATCGAATGACACATGCAAATCTTTTACTTCTAAAACTTTTTCCATATAATCCTCCCTTTCGAGCATGCTTTGCCGTGATTAACCCTCCATGTATATCCAACAATCTCTCTAGTAGGAATTTTTACGAAAATGAAAATCATTATCATCATTATACTATATTCATTAACTATTGTTAAAAAATTTTTTTATACGTTGCATATCCATACAGCTTTTTTAGCGTTACCAAATGAGAGCCCAGTCATACTATGCATCAATGCAGCAGAATACTGGCTTTAGGGAGGGTAGCGCTTGTGAACAAGCTCAATCAGTCAAAGGAAATCGCACTCACTTTTGATGATGGACCAGATCAGTTGTGGACGCCTCGTGTGTTAGAAATATTAGCCCACTATCAGGTAAAGGCAACTTTCTTCTGTGTGGGACAAATGGTGAAGTACTACCCGAAAATACTGGAGCGGATCGTAAGGGAAGGTCATATTGTAGGAAATCATAGCTGGGATCACCCTGACTTTACGAAAATACCTCTCTTGGCTGTTCAGGAGCAGGTAGAACGTACCTCGGATCAGATCGAAAAGGTAGTAGGAGTGAGTCCTCGCATAGTTCGGCCGCCATATGGAGCAGTGAATGAGGAGGTCATCCAGCTGCTTGCAGCGAGAGACTACGAAATGATTTTGTGGGATATAGACAGTTGGGATTGGAAAGGTCTCACCGGCCCGCAGGTAGCGAGAAACATCTTGGGACATGTTACCCCAGGCGCAGTCGTGCTTCAACATTCCGCTGGCGGTACAAAAGACACGCTAAAGGGGAGTGTGGACGCCTTGCCCTATGTCATTGAGGTGTTAAGTGAACAGAAATATACCTTTTCAACCGTTTCCGCCATGTTTCAACTGACAGCGTATCGAGAAAAGACCTGTCCTGTCGAGAAAAGGAGAAGGGGCAGATAGAGGAAATGGATTGAATTCTGTGGTAATTAGTAGAATCAGAAGATTTCTTTCAGGGGAGCGAATCCGTCCATGTCCAAAGCCGATAATATGCTCTCCATTTTGTGGCTGTTGAAGACCGGCAAGCGAATGACAGCCAAGCAATTGGCAGAGATTCTCGAGATCAATATTCGCACCGTTTATCGCTATATCGACTCACTGTGTGCGAGCGGTGTACCCATCATTTCCGATGCCGGACACAATGGTGGCTACAGTTTACTTCAGCATTTCAATGAAGCTCCGCTGTTTTTCGACCTCAACGAGCAAAAAGCCCTCATTCATGCAGCGGCTTTTGCCCAAGAGGCCGGTTATCCCTTCGGAGCAGATTTACACCGGGCCATTTCCAAGCTAAAACGTTATACAAATGAAGAGCAGCGTGACGCGATTGACCGACATAGTATCGGCTTCGAGGTGATCCAGCCTCCTGTTGATCCTTCTCTCGAATCTACCTTACAGGAACTGGAGTTGTCTGTTGCCAATGGATACACCCTTTCGATGGAGTATCAGAAAGCCTACCAGACAACGAGACAGATGCGTCAAATCGATCCATACGGGCTCGTTTATTGGAAGGGAAACTGGTATATCGTTGCCTATTGCCACCTCCGTAGTACCATTCGCAGCTTTCGTGCAGATCGTGTCTATGAGATCCAACGTACAGAAGCCAGCTTTCAACGCCCTCCTGAATTTTCTGCGCGCCATTTTTTTCTCTCGAATTTACTACCGGAAGCAGACAAGCAGGGCAACACCATTTTGATCAAGGTCAAAGGAAGACCACAGTCACTCGCTGATTTGTGCAGGCATTGGTATCTCGGACATACAGTGATCGAGCGCAGCGAGGCACAGGTGATCTTTCAAGTAGATGAGCAAATGGCCCATTCGATCCTTTCTCATTATCTTTTGCCATACGGAAAATCCATTCAAGTTGAAGAGCCAGCCTTTGTAAAAGAGCGTTTGGCTGCTATAGCTGCCGATTTATTTCATTTTTATCAGTCGACTTGAATTCACTGACCATTTTTGTCAGGAGAGTTGATTTATATTGAATGCAAAGAAGAGATGGAAAAAGTGAATGGAGGCAGATTGATTATGAAGCATGAAGCATTGCGTTTGTACGAATATCATGTATGGGCAAACGAAAAGGTATTCGCGCGGTTGCAGGAGGTACCAGAGGGAGTAAGTGAGCAGGAGGTTCCGAGTGTGTTTCCGACGATCACCCAGACGTTGGCTCACATTCTCAAGACGGATTATGTTTGGTTGTTGGCCATGAAGGGGGAGAGCTACGAAGAGGTAGGACCAAAAGTAGGGGTTCTCTTGCAGGAATTAAAAGGGAAGAACGTACACGAGCTGCGAAAACGGTTTGCCGAATCAGCCCAGCAGTTCAGAGATTTCTTCGGGCAAATCTCGATGGAAGACACCTCGGCCTATACGCACCCGGCATTGGGCACGGTTCATGCTCGCTATGCCGACATCGTCCAACACGTCGCCAACCACGGAACCTATCACCGAGGCAATATCTCCGCCATGCTCAGACAAATGGGTCACGCGGGAGCTTCCTCCGATTACATTTTCTATTTGTTCGAAATCTCCGCGGTAGAACAGTAAAGGTTTTTTCATCTTTTATCAGCTACCGAAAAAAACAAGCAGCTTGTAGAGGGAACAGGAGAAAACAGCGAAGATCTTAGGGACACCGACCGAGACGTAATGCAAAAAGCGAAACACGCCTTAAGCGTCCACCTCTGAGAAACATCCAGATTGGACCACTTTGGACGAGGTTTCGCTTTTTGCATGGAGTCGGCCAGTCAATCCCCCAATGGGTGGCCCTAGAAGCTGAGTCGTTTTCTCCTGTTCCCTCTCCTCCACTACAGCCACGCAAACTTCTTGTTTTTTAAGGATTCATCGTCCGAGCAATCCGCCCCTCGAGCCCGTTCAAGAACTGACTAATGTTCGGTTTGGTGTCACCGATGATGCTTTCACCAGGCTTGCCGGGTTCAAAGATCACGTCCTTGTTTTTGGCGACCTCGATCAAATAATCCCTGACGATCTGTCCTGTTTTCGTAGCGTCATATTTCTTTGCAAAGTTCTGATATTCTTCTTTGACGGCTGGGAGCAACTTCATTGTTGCTTCGTCTATTGTCTCATAACGGTAATCAGACAAGTATGTTTTGAGATAGTCGATATAGAGCGTACGGAGCTTCACTGCACGTGGGCTGCTGCGGTAGTTGACCAAATACTCTTCGACTTCAACCATTCTCGGTCCGAGCTCAGCTCGCGTGATTTGCAACCCGCCGTCACCCAAATACGGTTTGCCCGTTTCCGTTTCTTGAATGGACAAATAGTCCTTCCCTTCCTCATCGAGCGAAGCGGCATATTTTTGCAATGCCATGTAATTCACTTGCCAGTAGAAGGACATGTCTTTCGTCGCCTTTAAGACGAGTCCGCCCTCTGTTTGGTGGAGGAGCCATTGCTTGAAGCTGTCATCGCCTTCTAGCTTGTTGAAATCGTAAGGGTATTGCAAGGCATACAGCTTATCCGCATTTCCCGGCTGGGCGAGGAGTGCCTTGAAGTTATCGTTTATCGTAGGCAGATGTTTTTCATAATACTGATCAAGGGCAAAAAATAATTGATCGGCGGTTTTCGTGTCCGTTTTCGCCAGATGCTGATCCAAAAAGGCGATTAGCTCATTCGCTTCCTTGGCTTGCGCAGCTAGTACGGTGAACTGCTTGAGCAAATCATCCGCTGGCTTTTCGGCTTTTGTTGTATCAGCAGGGGACTTCCTTGTGTTTTCCGTTGCAGGTGGGGTGGGGTCTTTTACCGTTAGTTGATCAGAGGTAGAGACGCACCCTGTCACAAAAGTAATCGCGACGAGGCTAGAGACAAAAGGTAGAACATATTGTTTCATATCTTCATTTTCACTCCGTTATGTTGAATGGTTGGTTCCCTTTCTATTGGTACGTACCATACCACGTTCAAGTTATCGGTTCAAATCGATCAAATATTCCTGATAGGAAGCAAGCGTCACTTTTGATATACTTTCTCTATTGTTGATGAGAATGATTATCAACATCTACACAGAGGATCGGGCAGAGGTGAGAACATGAACGAAACACAAGCCTTGGTTCAACAATTCACAGAGAAGACCATGGCAGAAGCCATTTTTAAGCTGCGTGACATTACATGGTTCAAAGCACAAGGACATGACCGACTACGCCAACAATTCACTCATACGCATATTTTGCTGGTAATAACCGGGGGACGTGGGCGCCTGCGACTGGAGAACGAGGAGTACCAATTGCGGCAGGACGCGATTTACGTATGTCCTCCTATGCTTACGTTTGGCATCGTCCCTGATTCGGCTGATCATTTGGAGATGTACATGCTTCGTTTTGATGTCTTTATGGAAACGAGAGACAGACATCGGCGCTTCCAAGCTCTTCGGGAAAAGGATCTGTTTCCTTTTCGGGGAGAGATCTCTGTCCAATCGGCAGGGCAGCTGCCTGTCTATTGTGATTTGATCCAGAATCTATGGAAGCAGGAGACGGCACTCGAGCGTTTTCGAGGTCAACACACTTTTCAAGAGCTATGGTACCACATCGTCAAGCATGCTCACTTCTCGACAACAGATTCTGGAATGGCGCTGGAGCGGGCACGTGCACATATGGAAGAGCATTACTCGGAAAATGTGACGATAGAACAGCTGGCTCGCATCGCAGAGGTGAGTCCAAAATATTTCGTCGATCTGTTCAAAAAAACGTATGGCATCTCAGCTATGGACTATTTGGCAGAGCTTCGCATTAGCCGGGCGAAGCAGATGATGGTGCAGTCGCATGCCAAGCTGCGCGATATCGCTCATCAAGTGGGCTACAATGACGAGTTTTACTTTAGCCGAAAATTCAAGAAAGCTGTCGGAGTTTCACCGACTCTCTATATGAAAAGCCGCCAACGAAAAATTGCGGCGTACGGCTCGACCGTTATCGGGCATTTGCTGGCTTTGAAAATGATTCCTTACGCGGCGCCACTGCACCCGAAATGGACGGCTTACTATCATCACACCTATCGAAACGATATCCCGGTCCATCTGAGCGCGTTTCGAATTAACCAAAATTGGAAAGCCAACATCGAAATGCTTCGCGATGCCAAGCCAGACGTCATCATTGGCTTGGACGAGACGAGTTTGCAGGAACAGAAGCATCTGGACGAGATTGCGCCCACTTTGTATGTACCTTTTGAAGAGCAGGGGTGGAAAGAACAACTGCAGCTTATGGCAGACTTTTTGGGAGAGTCCATGGAAGCGCATCATTGGCTTTGCGAGTATGAGAAAAAGGTGAAGAGGGCCCGGGCAAAGCTTCAACATGCTCTGGGCGATGAAACGGTGCTCGTCGTGCGGATATTGAAAAACCAGCTCTATGTCCACTGCAATCGCAGTATGAATGAAGTGTTTTATCAAGATCTGCAAGTCAAATCTGCTTTTGTCTCGGAACAGAACGAGTACGACCAGCTTGTGACCGTACAGGAATTAATTGCACTCGCGCCAGATCGCTTGCTGCTGTTGGTTTGCCAAGAGGCTGAAACGTTGGCATGCTTCCAAGCCTTGAAAGCATCGGGACCATGGCAAGAGATCGAAGCAGTCCGCAACAATCGGGCGCATGTCATTATGTCGGACCCTTGGCGTGAATACTCGGCAACGGCTCATGAACGGATCGTGGAAGAGAGTGTGAGATTGTTTTCAGGAGATCGTCCATGTTGATTCTGGATTTCGTCCATGGTCGGGCATGAGTGGATGCTTTATAATCACGAATGATAATCGTTATCACTCGTATGGAGTGAAACCTTACATTTCTGAGAGGGGTCTTTCAAGAATGAAAAAGATATACCTAGGCTTGAGCATTGCAGCGTTGACATTGGCTCTGACTGCGTGCGGCGGAGGAAAAGAAGCAGCGAATAACACGACTGCACCTACCGCAGCACCTGCGACAACAGCTACAGCAGAAAAGTCGGCCGATGATGCCAATAAAACAGAGACACGCACGATTAAATATTTAGATAAAGAATACACCGTCCCTAGCAAAACAGAGCGGATCGCCATTGTAGGCAGCATGGAGTCCATGGAAGATTCACTTGTGCTGAACGTAAACCCGGTAGGCGCGATTTCTGTAGGCGGCAAATTCCCGGAGATGTTTGCACCGATTACAGGCGAAGCCACATCCATCGGGGAAAAAATCCAACCGAACCTGGAAACCATCTTGTCCTTGAAGCCGGACGTGATCTTGGGCAGTAGCAAATTTCCACCAGAAATGGCTGAGAAGCTGAACAAGATTGCTCCTACTTTCCCCGTTTCTCACATTTCAACCAACTGGGAAGCGAATCTGCAATTGTTGGGTGAATTGACTGGCAAGCAAGCTGAGGCAGAGAAAGCACTCAATGAATATAAATCAGGGATTGAAGCGGCAAAAGCAAAATTGGGAGACAGCGTGAAGGATAAAAAAGTATTGGTGATTCGTCTGCGCCAAGGAAACATCAACATCTATCCAGAGAAGGTGTTCTTCAACCCAGCTCTGTACGCAGACCTTGGTTTGACTGCACCTGAAGAAGTAAAAGCGGCGAAGGCACAAGAAATTATCTCCATGGAGAAATTCAGCCAGATCAACCCGGACTACCTGTTCATCCAATTCTCTCCAGACGAGAATAAAGACAAGCCGAACGTATTGGAAGATTTGCAGAACAACCCGATTTGGAAGAGCGTGAATGCAGTGAAAAACGGCAAAGTTTACGTAAACGTAGTTGATCCTCTCGCACAAGGCGGTACTGCTTGGAGCAAAACACAATTCCTGAAGGCGGCTGTTGAAAAATTGTCTGCCAAGTAAAAGTGGGCGAGGTAGGCTATGCAATCCAAAAAAGCAACTTCCATGATCATACTAGCTGTTTCGCCATTGGTGATCCTGCTTACAATCTTGCTCTCCATTCATTACGGAGCCAAGTCGATTGATGCCGGGACCATTTATCAAGCTCTCTTTGCCTTTGATGAAGGGAATGTGGATCATCAAATTGTCATGCACTCTCGCTTGCCGAGGGTTTTGGGCGCACTCATGATCGGAGCATTTCTGGCGATATCAGGAGCGTTGATGCAGGGGATGACGAGGAATTACCTCGCGTCCCCCTCTATTATGGGCGTGTCTGACGGTTCGGTCTTTGCCGTTACGCTGTGCATGGTTTTCCTTCCATCCGCTACGAGTGTCACGATGATTACCATGTCCTTGATCGGTTCAGCATTTGCGGTGGCGATGGTTCTCGCTTTTTCCCGACTGTTGCCAAACGGCTTGACACCCGTGGGTATGGCGGTCATCGGCACGATTACGGGTACCTTTTTGAGCAGCATTTCAGCTGCGATTTCTACTTATTTTCAAGTCTCGCAAAACGTCAGCTTCTGGTACAATGCTAGGCTGCATCTCTTGGAGCCAGGCCTGGTGAAGCTAGCAGTTCCTTTTGCCATCGTCGGTATTATCCTCGCACTTCTTTTGTCCAAATCGATTACGATCTTATCCTTGGGCGACGAAGTATCTCGCGGTCTCGGACAGAGAACGGTGATGGTCAAAGTGCTGGCAACGACTGCTGTTGTCATTCTGACGGGTATTTCTGTTGCGTTGGCAGGAAAAATCGCTTTTGTCGGGCTGATTATTCCACATATTACCCGCTTTTTGGTAGGTCTCGATTATCGATGGATCATTCCATGTGCAGGTTTATTGGGCGGTATTTTCCTCGCCTTGTCTGACGTTCTCAGCCGATTTATGAACAGTCCGTTTGAGACCCCAATCGGTGTGGTGACGGCATTTATTGGCGTTCCGTTCTTCCTCTATTTGATTTACAAGAGAGGAGGGGGAAAGCATGCCTAATCAAAAAGGTAAATTTCGTTTGCTGTTTCTCGTCAACATCGCCTTGATTTTGCTGGCGATTTATACCAGCCTGACCAACGGTGTATTTGACATGACGGTGTTGGATGTCATCCGTACGTTATTGCGTATTGATCCTGTAGCGGAATACGATTTGGTTATTTTCGATTTCCGCCTGCCGCGGATTGTTATTGCGGCGTTAGTCGGCTTTGGCTTAGGAGTTGCTGGTACCGTCATTCAGGGGATCACCCGTAACGGGCTGGCTGATCCGGGGATTTTGGGTATTAACGCCGGGGCAGGAGCCGCTATCGTCGCCTTTATGTTTTTCTTCGGTGGACAATTTATGGATGCGAGCTGGTATTCCATCATCGCCATGCCTTTGTTCGGTTTGACAGGCGGATTGCTTGCGGCTGGACTGATTTATCTATTTGCTTGGCGTAACGGAGCGCTAGACCCACAACGACTGATTCTGGTGGGGATCGCCATTGGTTCCGGATTGGGTGCCGTGTCACTGTATCTCTCGTTAAAAATGAATCCCAACGATTTTGAAATGGCAACCGTATGGCTCTCGGGAAGTATCTGGAGTGCCAACTGGACGCATATTGCTGGGATGCTGCCATGGCTAGTCATCCTCATTCCTGTTTTGATGCGCAAGGTGTATATTCTCGATTTGCTTCAACTGAGTGAGGAGTCCGTCAAGAATCTGGGTGTGTCCGTGGAAAAGGAGCGCAATATTCTCCTGCTGTCGAGTATCGGGATCGTGAGCGCGTGTGTCTCGGTTTCGGGAGGCATCGGATTCGTCGGCTTGATGGCACCGCATATTGCGAAGCGTTTGGCGGGAATCCAGCACAGGTATGTTCTTCCCTTGTCAGGGACAATCGGGATGCTTATGGTCGTGGTAGCTGACTTTATCGGCAAAACTGTGTTCACACCCATTGAACTGCCAGTGGGTATCGTCATTTCGATCATCGGTGTACCGTATTTCTTCTATCTTCTGAGTAGAAGAAAAAAATAAAGAGGGGACGTGCAAATTGTGAAGGGACAATTGTTTGCAGAAGTATGCCATCACCGAGCATTGCTCGTATATTTGCCGCCATCCTATAACAAGAGTACGTCCCGTTTTCCCGTCATGTATGTCCATGATGGCGGTGACTTGTTTGATCCTGCGTTTAGTACTGCACTCGATGTAATCGAAGATCAGTTTGCCGAGGGAAAAATTCCTGAGCTAATTCTCGTCGGCATCCAGCCAGGAAACCGCAGGGATGACTATACGCCTTGGTTCTCCAAAGCGATCTCGCCTGAGCGCAACATTGATTTTGGCGGGCAAGGAGATGCGTATCTTTCTTACGTCGCCAATGAATGTAAGGCGTATATCGACAGCAAGTACAGGACAGACCCTCGGCCGGAAAAAACAGGGATCATCGGATTTTCACTTGGTGGCTTAATCTCGATGTATGCTGCGCACCAATATCCGGACGTTTTCACGAAAATCGGCAGCATTTCGGGATCGTATTGGTATGAAGGCATGGTTCCGTTTATGCGGGAAAAGAAAATGTACCATCCTGGGCTGCGCATCTACATGGATGTTGGCAGTAAGGAAGGCGCTAAAAAACAAAACACCCAGAAACAAATGGTCCCGCTGACAAAAGAAGCGCATCAGATATTGGCTGATAACGGCTTCACAGCGGATCAGCTCGTCTTGCTCATTGACGAAGGGGCGGATCATTTGAGTGAATGTGCAAACGCCAGATTTCCGGGGGCGTTGCAATGGCTTTGGAATAAGAAGGAGGAGACAGAAATGGAACTGGCCAAATTGATTAGAGAGCGTCGCTCGATTCATCGCTTTACAGATCGTGAGGTAGACCCTGCGTTGGTTACAGAGCTGATGGATACAGCCGTATGGGCGCCGAATTACCACATGACACAGCCGTGGCGCTTTATTGTGACGTACGGGGAAGGCAAGAGAAGAATCGCCGAGGCCGTGCGGATCATGAAGGAAAAGCGGGAGATTGATCCTGCGAAAAAGAAAGAAGTCGGCGAGAAGTTTTACAATAAAATCATGGCGATTCCGATGCTGATGACGGTGATCATGGAAGAAAGTCCGAACTTGATTACGCGCCAAGACGACTTTGCTTCGACCAGTATTGTCATTCATAACTTTAGCTTGCTGGCGTGGGAAAAAGGCATCGGTCTGACGTGGGAGACGTACCCATGGATTCACGAGCCGGAATTCCGTGAAGCGATGGGCATTCGACCAGGAGAAAAAGTGCTGGGGAACTTGCATATCGGTTATCCAGCCGCGATCCCTGGCGCTCAGCCGCGAATTCCTGCCGCAGAGCGCATCACACTTGTCGGAAAAGCATAGGACAAGATCAAGTGAATTTTTCTTGTCACAGAATTACTTTTTGTGGTACCCTTGGGTCATTCTACAAGAAAGGGTGACCATTAAGCCAATGATCTGCTAACTCCTATTTCCGCAAAACCAATCGGATAAAACGATGCGTTTTTGGATAGGGGTAGTATGTGCATATTGGCGAATAGATGGTAGATCCTTTTTAGACTCACTAAGGGTTTCTATGTCTTTTTGGCGATAATATGCGTAGCCTCCTGTCCAGATCGCAATGGATAAGGAGGCTTTTTTATGTCAAATGTTTTGAAAAATCGCTATGTGAGGGCTATTTTGTTATCAGCATTTCTGCTGCAAATCGGAGTATGGGTGCGTAACATGGCGATTCTGCTCTATGTGATGGATCATACAGGAGGCGATTCGTTCGCTGTATCCATGATTTCTGTGGCGGAGTATGCGCCAATCTTTCTGTTTTCCTTTCTTGCTGGTACGTTTGCTGATCGCTGGCAACCGAGAAAAACGATGGTCTGGTGTGAGGTGCTCAGTGCTCTATCGGTTGTCGGAGTGCTGCTTACCTTCGTTTACGGCTCGTGGAAGGCCATCTTTTTTGCCACACTCATTTCAGCCATTCTTTCTCAGTTTTCTCAACCGTCCGGAATGAAGCTGTTCAAGCTGCATGTACCTGGTGAACAACTTCAGGTAGGAATGTCAGCGTATCAGACTATTTTCGCGATCTTCATGGTATTTGGTCCGATTATCGGTACGTTTGTGTTCCAGCAATGGGGGATGGAGGTTGCTATGGTCATCACTGCGGTTGCGTTTCTCTCTGCGGCCGGTGTCCTGTATTTGCTGCCGCCAGATCGTGTCGAGAAAGAAGAGCAGCAAGAAACGGCACTGCTTGGGGAGATGGTCAGCGGGATTCGTTATGTGTTCTCCAGTCGCGTATTGTCAATGCTTGGCTTTTGCTTTTTGGCTGTGGGTTTCTCATTGGGAATGATTCAACCGCTTGGGATTTTTATCGTGACTGAACAACTGCAATTGCCGAAAGAAAGCTTGCAATGGTTAATTACCGCCCAAGGTGTGGGGATGATTGCTGGAGGGGCCATGACGATGGCAGCTGCCAAAACGATTCCGCCGCAAAAGTTATTGGTCATGGGGCTTCTTGGAAATGCGGTCGCAGTAGCGATTTGCGGGATGTCCACGAATCTGTGGCTGACGCTTGTTGCCCAGTTCATCGCGGGATTGCTCTTGCCCTCTATTCAAATTGGGATCAACACTATGCTGCTTAAAAATACCGAGAGTACCTTTATCGGTCGGGTGAATGGAATACTGACTCCGTTGTTTACAGGCTCTATGGTCGTCATGATGAGTATTACGGGGGTATTGAAGCTGCATCTTCCGCTCGCAGTCATATACGGAATCGCTGCATTCCTGATGATCATTGGTCTCAGCTTTATTTTGCCGCTTTATCGTACGAGGGAAGGAAACGTGGTGCAAAGTACAGAACAGACTGGTATATAAGCGTTTGGTAGCAAAGGGAGGCTTGGACTAGATGGTGCACGAACAGATTTCTTCTATAGAAGGTTTGAAGATGGTAGCTGCTGTTCGCGAGCTGGCGATGCGGTTGCCAGAAGTAACGGAGCAGGTAGACGCTTTTGGACATACATCGTTTCGCGTAAATGACAAGCCGTTTGTCATTTTGGGAGAGGGGGGCACTGAAGGCCCCTCCTTTTCTGTGAAGGTGCTGAAGACGACCCAAGAGATTTTGCTTACGCAGGAGCATTTTTACAAGACACCGTACATCGGTCATCACGGCTGGGTTTCGATCCTGAACAAAAACGTGACTAGCTATGGTGAAATCGAGGATTACATACGGGAAGGCTATATGTGCGCGGCTCCCAAGCGATTGGTCAAGCAATTACAACACCTCCTCTGATCGTTCCTGTATAATTTGGGCGTAACGAGTAATGAGCGAACGTTCGACACAGCAGCATTCAGACAAAGGGGGAGCCGGTTTTGGATTGGAATCTCCAGCAGATGAGCAAATTGCTTGAGGTCGTTTTTGAAAATGCCCATGAACCAATGATCGTAACGGACAAGGACGGAAAAATACTCTTATTGAATCGGAGTTATCGAGAATTTCTGAATGTACAGGACGTGATCGGACAGCCAGTGACGGATGTCATCGAAAACACGAGGATGCATATTGTCGGTCAGGAAGGTGTTGCCGAGATCGCCGACATTCAGCAAATAAAAGGACAGAACATGATTGCGCATCGCATACCGATTATGGACGAAGGGAAAGTGATTGCCGTTCTGGGAACGGTGCTGTTCCAGGATGTGCAGGAGCTCACTGCCTTGGCTGCGATGGTTGCTCAGCTGAAGGACGAATTGACCTATTATAAGAAAGAGCTGCGGCGGCGAATGGGGGCTACCTATCATTTTGATCAAATCGTCGGGTACAGCCAGAAGCTGCAGGAGCTTAAAAAATTTTCTCAGAAAGTTGCGAAAAGCGATTCGACTGTGCTCATCACAGGTGAAAGCGGGACAGGCAAGGAGCTGTTTGCTCACGCTATTCATGCCGAGAGCAAGCGCAAAATGGGTCCTTTCATTCGGGTGAATTGTGCCGCTATTCCGGATTCTTTGCTAGAATCAGAGCTGTTTGGCTATGAAGAAGGTGCGTTTACCGGAGCTGTTCGCCGCGGAAAAAAGGGAAAGTTCGAGCTGGCTAACCACGGAACCATTCTGTTGGATGAGATCGGGGACATGCCGTTGCCGCTGCAAGCCAAGTTGTTGCGCGTGTTGCAGGAAAAAGAAGTCGAGCGAGTAGGGGCTGTACGGACGACGCCAATCGATGTGCGGGTGATCGCTTCCACGAATTCGGACATGCTTCAAAGCATCAAGGAAGGGAAGTTTCGGGCGGATCTCTATTATCGGTTGAATGTCGTGTCACTCTCGATCCCTCCGTTGCGAGAGCGTCTGGAGGATTTGCCGGAGCTGGTTTCGAATCTGCTCAAACAGCTTGGCGAGTCCACTGGTGTAGCGGTCAGGGCCATTGATGAAGAGGTATGGAACGTACTTCGTGGCTACTCCTGGCCAGGCAATGTACGAGAGTTGAAAAACGTGCTGGAGCGAGCCCTGCATCTAATGGAAGACGATGTCCTGAAAAAGGAGCATATTTGGCTGCCTGTATCGGACGAAGGGTCACTCGCGTTCTTATCGGTTCCAACTCATACCGTTCGACCATTGAAACAAGTTATAGAAGAGGCTGAGCAGGAAGCACTTCGACAAGCGATGCAGCAAGCAGGGGGGAACAAGCTTACCGCCGCCAAGCTGTTGCAAATCAGCAAGTCCAGCTTCTACGAAAAGTGGGAGAAGTACCAATAGTACGAGGCGCGTATAAGTCGGGGATGTGGTGTTGAACCAGGTTCGCGGCTTTTTTCATCTGTAGGAATAACGTTTTGGTAGATTCCGGTTTTCTGGAATAGAGCAAGGTGGCCTCCCGCTTTAGCCCAGTAGCCTTCCTTGACCAGATTCCCTAAAAGGTGGGCTGATTTTTGCTAGATTCCATAAAACCGGACAAAAAATTCCGGAAATCCGGAAAAACTGCAAGCGCTATCATCTGCTTGCAAACAGTCGAGGCACGATGAACGGGTATGGTTGAACGATTTTTCTGGAATCGGCTGGAGTTGGCATGGTCCATGCAATTGAGTTGGATATGAAAGCGTTTTCTTCACGTGAATACACACCATTTCCTCTGTAAGCGGAGGAGAAAATTGAAAGGAGAATTATATGATCATCGAAGTGTTATCCATCTTGATTTCGCTCGGTCTCCTGATGTTTTTTGCGTATCGGGGCTATCCTGTTATCGTATTTGCCCCTATTTTTACGCTGCTGGCCGTTGTCCTTTCCGGGATCTCTCTACTGCCGAGCTACACCGAAACCTTTATGACGAATGCAGCAAACTATGTGAAATCATTCTTCCCTATTTTCTTACTGGGTGCCATTTTTGGAAAAGTCATGGAGTTGAGCGGTGCTGCCTCGTCCATTGCCCACACGATTGTGAAGGCACTCGGCTCCAATCGTGCGATCTTGGCTGTCGTTTTGGCTTGTTCGATTTTGACGTATGGCGGGGTTTCCCTGTTCGTTGTGGCATTTGCGGTGTATCCGTTTGCCGCTGCGATTTTCCGTGAAGCCAATATTCCGAAGCGTCTCATTCCAGGAACGATTGCGCTCGGTGCTTTTACGTATACAATGGACGCTTTGCCAGGTACACCACAAATTCAAAACATCATTCCTACGACTTATTTCGGTACGGATGCTTATGCTGCACCTGTTCTTGGAACGATCGGCGCCATTATGGTTTTCGTTGGCGGGATGCTATGGCTGGAGCGCAGACGCAAGCAAGCTGTCACTGCTGGGGAAGGCTACGGCGAGGGACATACGAACGAGCCAGAGCTGATCAAAAATGAATCCTACATGAACATCTGGGTCGCGATTCTCCCGTTGGCATTAGTGCTCGTGGGTAACTATTTGTTCAGCAGAGGGATTTGGACAGTAGAGACGTGGTACGATCCGGCGATCCTCAAAGAATCATTTAAGATTGAGAAAGTGAAAAATGTTGTCTCTTCTTGGTCACTGATTATTTCGCTCTGTCTTGGAATTATTGCCGCAATTTTAATCAATGTGAAGCAAGTCAAAAACAAGCTGGCGAGTGGTTTGACGGCAGCCGCGATGGGCTCTCTCTTGGCGATCTTCAATACTGCTTCCGAAGTTGGGTTCGGAAACGTTGTGAAAACATTGCCGGGCTTCAAGCTCATCCAAGGCTGGATTATGGGCGCAAGTGAACATCCGTTGGTATCTGAGGCACTGGCTGTAAACGTACTGGCAGGTGTGACAGGTTCAGCGTCGGGCGGTATGTCGATCGCGCTGGAGGTTATGAGCAAGCAATACCTAGAGATGGCAAATGCTGCGGGAATCAGCCCTGAGTTGCTGCACCGTATTGCCTCAATGTCTTCCGGTGGTATGGACACATTGCCGCACAACGGAGCGGTCATTACACTGCTCGCGATTACTGGTTTGACTCATCGTCAATCGTACAAAGACATTTTCGCGATTACGGTTTTGAAAACAGCTGTCGTGTTCATTCTGGCATTCGCCGTTTCTATTTTCTAATTTTCATCAGAGATCGACCGGTTTATAGACAGAGAAAATGAGGGACAGGAGAGGAGATAGTAGGGTATGGAGAAATTGTTGGAGCAGCAGGTAGCAGTAGTAACAGGGGCTGCGAGCGGAATTGGATTGGAGATTGCCCAGACGTTTGCCGAGGAAGGGGCGAAAGTCGTCATACTGGACTTGAATGGGGAAGCAGCGGAAGCAGCAGCAGCCCAATTGCAAAAGGAAGGGCATGAAGCAATCAGCTTTGGTTGTAATGTTACTGACGAGGTACAAGTGCAGGCGTGCATCCAGCAGACAGTCAAGATTTTTGGCAGACTCGATATCTTAGTGAATAACGCCGGATTG
This sequence comes from Brevibacillus sp. HB1.1, assembly GCF_013332445.1. Lineage (NCBI taxonomy): Bacteria > Bacillati > Bacillota > Bacilli > Caryophanales > Paenibacillaceae > Brevibacillus > Brevibacillus sp. HB1.1. Next base: position 70,503 of record NZ_JABMIV010000017.1, read on the forward strand.
CAATTTGTCTCTCCAATAGAAGAGTTTCCGACTGCAAAATTTGAACAAATGCTCAGTATTATGCTGACAGCGCCTTTTGTTGCGATTAAACACGCGTTCCCCATTATGAAGCAACAAGGTCATGGCCGTATCATCAATATGGCTTCGATTAACGGCTTGATTGGCTTTGCGGGGAAGGCAGCGTACAACAGTGCCAAGCACGGGGTCATCGGGCTCACCAAGGTTGCAGCCTTGGAAGGGGCAGTGGCTGGTATTACGGTAAATGCCATTTGTCCGGGGTATGTCGATACGCCGCTGGTACAAAACCAATTAGCGGATTTGGCTAAGACAAGAAATGTGCCGTTGGAAAAGGTGATGGAAGAAGTCATCTACCCGCTCGTGCCGCAGAAGCGACTGCTGCAAGTAAAGGAAGTAGCGAACTACGCTGCCTTTTTAGCTAGCAAGAAAGCGTCAGGTGTCACGGGTCAGGCTGTCGTCATCGATGGCGGGTATACAGCGCAGTAAACCTGTTGAAGTCCCTATTTTTATAGGGGCTTTTTCATTTTCGCTATCTTTTTTAAAAAACTAGTAAAAAAGGTCTTGTATTCTCTTTTTCTATGTGATAGATTATTA